>JAGQZV010000002.1 GCA_020435295.1 Bdellovibrionales bacterium
CGCAGGCGCCCACCTCACTGATACCGTCGTTTTTGGAGATCGCCAGCTGCTACACAAATAAAAAGAGGGCTTCGGCTTTCGCCAAAACCCTCTTTCAATGTTGACCGACTTAAAGAAACTATCGGGCAGCGCGACCGGTAGCCGCACGAGCCGATACAGCCGAAGGAATCGTGCTGGTTCGGCCGCCGTACGTGCTCGACTGGACGCTTACGCTTCCTGATCCCAACCGGAAAGTCGGGGTCGTCGGGACTTGCGTACGCTGCTGCAACCCGCCTGCTGAAACAAAGCTCTGAATATTCGAAGCAAAAGTTCCAGTCTGCGGCTGCTGGCCATACGGGTACCCTCCTGCAGAGTACGGACCGTAGGGGCTAAACCCTTGCGCACCGGCAGGGCCCATCATCATGCGACGCTGGAATTCCGACTGCGCCAGCATTGAATTTTGCTGCTGCAACTGATTTTGCTGCTGCTGGAGCAGGGTAAAGTTTTCCGTCGGCGCGTTGAACGGCGTCGCACGGTACTGCTGAGCCGCCGAGGACAAGCTGCTATCGTTGCTGCCGTCGTTGTTGCCAAACTGAGGTGGCTGGAACTGCGGCGCCTGAAAGGGCGGAATCTGCTGATTCGGGTCGAACGGAGGTTGTTGATCTCCACCCTGCGGCAACGCTTGTGGCGTAGACGAGACAGGAGGCGCAGTCGGAGGAGCCGAGGAAGCGGGGGGAGCCGCCGCAGCTTTTCCGGCTTTGCCGTTTTGGCCGGGGATCGCTAGTTGTTCATCGTCATCGTTCTGGTCATCCCTGATGTCATCAAAAAGATCCTGAATCGCGCGCGCAATGTCGTCGTTACGGTTGTCGTCTTCAAGACGTTTGCGCTCAGCTTCTGCTGCAATCTGCGCGGCTAAATCGTCGATGGCCTGCTGGGCACCTGTGTTGGGCAGCACTTGCGGAAGTACCGGGACGCTCGGCTGAGCTCCCAAACCGGCACCAAGACCAAGCGGGCTACCTGAGCCAGGAGCTGCGGCTTTGGGCTCATTGCCCTTAGCAGGTTCATCCTTTTTAGGCTCATCTTTTTTCGGTTCGTCCTTCTTGGGCTCTTCCTTCTTCGGTTCGTCCTTCTTGGGCTCTTCCGGCTTAGGAACGCTCGTAAACACACAAGCGTCTTTCTCGGCGTCGGCGAGAGCCTGCATCGAGGACTTCAAAGCTTCGTCTTCAATCTTGGTGCTCTTGGAAGGCCTGTGCTTGAGGAAGCTGGCCATATCAAGCAAATCTTTGCCAAACTTGGCGTCGTCTTTTTCCTGCGAACGTTTCACAGAGCTAACGACGCTTTCATTAAGGCCCGTACCTTTCCAGGTAGCAAGCTTCTTGAAAACGTTGTTTTCCGATTCACGGCTGAAAGAAACTTCGACGGCTTTAGCAAGTTCGGTGAGCTCGGAAAGTTTGTCCGCGTTGATTTTCTTGATGCTAACCTTGTCATCGTCAGCTTTGCCATCCAAATCGACGCCCTTCACGCTGGCGTCTTTCAGATCTTGCACGGTCACTTCAGCATCGCTGGGAGACGCGTTAAGGCTGGCAACTACTTCGTCGAGCTTCTTGGAAATTTCCATGATGTGTGTGTGCTCGGCTTCGTTCCAACAAAACTCTTGTACCAAGCGACGGTACTCCACCAGACCGGCGAGGCTAGGGCGCAAGCGGGCTTTCAGCTGCTTGCCCGTAACGAACTTGCCATCTTCAAACGAAAAGACGGCCGTATCACTCCAGCCATCAATCTTCTTGATTAAATCTGTATAAGACCGAACTTTCTCGTCAATCTCTTTGGTAAGAGCCGCCCGATCTTTTTCAGGCGCACCAATGTGGGTTTCTTCATCGGCAAGAGCGGCACGATAAGGAAGTCCTGCCATGAGGATTAATCCGCAAAGTAACGTCAGTTTCATCACTCGGTTCATCTGTAACCCCGCTTTCACAAGCTCTCCTTTCAAAGAGCAAAACGTACAAATCAAAAACTACTTCAGAGTCGCTCAACTAAATTTTTAGCCTTCTGCCGTATCCTCCCCTAGAAAACTCTATTCCACGTGAATACGATGGAGATCGTTTCACACGACGAGTCCTCTTTGGGACTCACTGCAAGCGGTGTTCCAACAAGCCGGTTTAGGCATGCTCGATCCAGTGGATCCCCGCATCCAATCAGAACACACCCCAAAAAACCGTCAGCTCTTTGCACACTGCTACCCCGGGTTGCGTCACCGTGCGTCACCGCACGGGCAAAGCCTTTGAAAACACGCGCGGAACACCACTGTCCGACGAGTAGACGCTCCGGTGACGTTTTGCGTCGCCCTTCAAAAATAGCGTAATATCAATGGCTTCTTCTGCGCCCCGTGGGGCTTGGGACAGCATGATGCGTAGCGTTAGTAATTTGACTGCGCGCCGATTCTGTGACAAAAGCGAGAGTTCTGTGAGGAATTTCCGGCGCGTCGCCGATTATTTCCGGAACGGAAACTTGGTGCTATAACCGTATGATGGATCAGAGACCCACAACGTCGGAAACCATTCCGACCATCTCCGCGCTTGCTGCCCAGAGCCCCACCATGCGCGAGATGCTGGAGCCTCAGGGCAATGCGTCCTCCAAGATAAACGACAAACGAATCCGCCGACTTTACTTGCAGGCCACTTCTCAGCAGTGGTTCGCGCCGACACGCATCCATTTCGACGAAGGCAGCGTCAATCTCGAACAAATGGATCCAGAAAAAAAACGTATCCTGATTAAGTTCAACCGCATCTTCTACACGCTCGAAAAAATGGGGCTTACGACGATCCAGTTCATGATGCCCAAAGCGGTCAATAAGTTAAAAAGTCAGGAAGCAGAGCTGTACCTTTCTTGCCAAGGCTTTGATGAGGCCCGGCACGTTTTCACCATTGAAGCGTACTTGCGGAAACTTGGCGCGCCACCGGTATACGATCGCAAGCTGCATAAATTTTCCCAAATCGCGTCCGGCGGTCCTTATCGGGTGGAGAACTGGCTTTTTTCTACACTGTTTTCCGAAAATTTTGCGTCGACTTTTCTTCGCCTCTATAAGGCAGCTGAGCCGGATCCTATAGGGGTGGAAATGTGCCGACAACTGCTCGTCGATGAAAGCCGGCATCTGCATTTTTTGCACAACGTACTCCCTGACATTTTGGACCGCCTATCGATTTTTGGCCGTACATACGTAAAAGCTTCGCAGTATTTCATCATGAAACTTACTGAATCAATTTCGCGAACCCTCACAGAAGAGGGGGCGTACGTGGGTATTGATCGTCGCACGCTCTTAGAAGAGGCCTTCGAAAACGTAGAGCGCGCATACGAAAAATTTGGGGTAACGAGAGACTTCCTTTGGTTTCCCAACATTAAAACCCAACATTAAGCGGTAGAATGGGAACAAAACTATCGACCAGTATTTGTGGAGACGCGCTCGAGGTACTCGCAAACTTGCCCACAGCAAGTGTGGATGCTTGCATCACCGATCCTCCTTATAACATGAGCAAAAAGAAAGGCCTTAGCTGGGCTTTCTCTTCGCACGTTACCATGCAGGAAATCTGGGACCGCTTCTCTAAAGACGAGTTCGCCGATTTTACGATTAGGTGGCTCAAAGAAGTGTTTCGTGTCGTTAAGCCAAACGGCAACCTCCTGGTATTCGGGACCTATCACAACATCTACCTGACGGGATTCTTGATGGGAGAGATGGATCGCAAAGTCCTCAACAGCATTGTGTGGTCCAAACCCAACGCCCAACCCAATATCACATGCCGCATGCTGACCGAAAGCACCGAGCAAGTCGTTTGGGCGTGCAACGAAAGCCCCAAAAAAGCGACCGGCTGGACCTTCAACTACCAGGACGGCAAAGCGATGAACGGGGGCAAACAGCTCCGAAATCATTGGGTTTATCCCGTGACCCCCAAGAGCGAGCGCGTTGCGGGCCACCCCACTCAGAAGCCACTTCAGCTGATGGAACGGCTCATCCAACTGTTCACCAACAAGGGCGATATGGTATTGGATCCCTTTGCGGGCGTGGGCACCACCGGTGTTGCCGCGCTTAAGCATGGTAGACGTTGCGTACTCATCGAGCGCCAATCCCCATATGTACGCGCGCAAAAAAAGAGGTTCAGTCTGGCGGGCTTAAGCCGAATTGAGTTTAAAAGCCAAAAAAGCCAGAAGCGTTCAGGGGCCCAGCCAGCCCCGTCCCGAAGGGAAAGAAATGGGCGATCGCACGCTACGTTATAAAGACAATGTGGAGGGCCGATGGTACACGGATCAAAAGTGTATCCTCTGCAGCGTATGCGCCGAGCTGGCCCCGGCCAATTTTCGCGAAGCGCAAACAAACGATCATGATATCGTATACAAACAACCCGCCGGCGAAACGGAAGAACTGCAATGCCTCGAGGCCCTCGAGGCGTGTCCCGTTGAAGCAATCGGGAATGACGGAGCCACACAGCGGTGAGCCGAGAGAAAAAAAAACCCGCGATTTTGGTAGCGCTCAATCCCTTCAAGGGGACACTCAGTAATGAACAAGCCTGCCAGATCGTGGCTGAAACACTAAAGCCCCGATTTGAAACTTCTATTCTTCCCATGGGCGACGGTGGGCGCGGCACACTGTTCGCCGTACGAGCGGCATTGGGTGGCGAAGTGTTTGAGTTTGAAGCCAAAACACCCATGGGCAAGCCAACCAAGGCGCATGTACTGGCGATGCCCGGCCTGCATAACCCTACCTCTCTATATATAGAAAGCGCTGAGGTTTGCGGCCTCCACCTAGTACCGGACTCGGAACGCGACGTCATGCGAGCGAGTTCCCATTCACTAGGCACACTTTTGCTTGATGTCTTGCAAAAGTGGCCGCAGGTAAAACGTATTTATGTCGGACTAGGTGATTCGGCCACGGCCGATGCCGGTATGGGAATGCTCGATGCGTTTGGATTCAAGTTCACCGATAACGCCGGAAAACCCATTTGGGGAAACGGGAATGGCTTGCGATGGATAGAACATATCATCCCGCCCAAAACGCTTGTCGCTTCGAATGTGGAATTTACGATTCTCTGTGACGTGCTAAATCCACTTTGTGGTCCCGACGGCAGCGCGCGCGTTTTTTCTCGCCAAAAGGGCGCTGGCGAAGGTCAGGTGGCGTTACTGGAACAAGGCATGGAGAATTTCGCGACCCGCGCCTACGAAATCCTGCAGCAGAATATCAAGCTCGAACCGATGACGGGTGCCGCGGGAGGCATCGCCGCCGCTTTTCGCGCATTCTTCCGGGCGCGGCTTGTTCAAGGAGCGCAGTTCCTACTGGACTGGCTGCACTTTGACGACGTAGTAAAAGCCCACCAAGTTGTGATCACAGGAGAGGGTCGAACGGATTCGCAAACCTTTTCGGGAAAAGCCCCTTACGAAGTCGTCCGACGGGCCAGTTCGGCCGGAGTAAAATCCGTAGTGGTGTCGGGGAGTTTGGGCAAAGGGCTAAAAGCGCTCACCGACATGCCATCGGTTCTGGGTTGCTTCGCTACAGCGAGCGAGGGGAGCGCGCAAGCTCCTGACGTAGCACTTCGAGAAAAAGTTTCCGAAATCTTTTCGGATCCAGAATTCTTAAAAAAATCCAATTTAGGGATCTAGCCAAAATGCCGCACTACTTGTCTTCTGGCATGGGTTCTTCAGAGGGTATTTCCGGTGCTGATCCAGACTCTGTTTCGGTGGTGGCCATTGGTTCAACGTTTTTTCCGATTCCCTGGTAGAGAATCGAACGCAGGGTCCAGCTCTCTGCCTTTTGACCGGCTTCTTCTTTGTCCACCATAAAGATGGTTTCCCACGGGCAGTACTTGGAACAAAGGCGGCAACCAATGCATCGATCGAGATCCACCTCTACCACGCGCATAAAGTCGGGCGCTTGCCGATCTTCACCAGGAACCTGTTCGATGCAGTCGACCGGGCAAAATGGAATGCACGCGTGGCAACCTGTACAGCCCTTTTGATCGATAACCGCCAATACTTTGGGGGTCTTGGTCTTGCGCTCCGGCTTTCCTAGCGATGGGTTCTCTAATTTCTTCTCAAACATAGGCTGTACTTCCCAAATCCGTAGTTTCCCAAAAAGGTTGCCCGCCCATCCAAGAAAAGGAGGCAAATTCCTGCCGAACCGCAGCCTTCACCGCATCCATCGGGGGACAATGCGCTTTGCCCAATGACTGTAGCATAGAAGTCATCACCCGGCTGTCAAATCCGCAGGGTTGGATCCGCTGAAAGCCCGAAAGGTCATTGCAGACGTTGAGGGCAAACCCGTGATAGGTCACCCATCCGGAAACCGCAACGCCAATGCTTGCGATTTTGCGCGCACCTTCCTCTACCCAGACTCCGGTTGCCCCTTCGCGCCGCCCGGCCGCTATTCCAAATTGCATGAGAACCGCGATGAGCCGGTCCTCTAGCCAACGCAAGTAACGGTGCAAATCCCGGTGACCCGGCTCCATGCGTAAGATGGGGTAGCCCACGAGCTGACCGGGGTTGTGATACGTCGCTTGACCGCCTCGCTCGATTTCAACGGCGTTGTTGGGAATTTCCTCAGGTTTGCTCTTGCGCCCGTGCGTGTACACTTCGGGGTGCTCCAATAGCAGCAAGTAGTCGGGCAAATGCTCGTCGCTCCGCTTAGCGGCCACAAGCTGCTTTTGCTCGTCGTACGCGGCTTCGTACGCGATTAGCCCCAAATCCCTGATGACAAGGGGGCGTGTCACCTAGCGGCTCCTCCTCGGGACGTTCGCGGTATGAATCGCCTTCAAGTAGGCCGCTTCCACCGCTTCCGGGAAAGCCTCCGGTAGCGTCGGGTGGGTGTGGATGGTGCGCACAATGTCCTCTGCACAAGCGCCCATTTCTACTGCTAGCGCGGCTTCCGCAATCAAGTTGGAAACTTCCGGTCCCACCATGTGTACTCCAACAATGGATTCGTCTTTTTCATTGATGAGCACTTTTACAAACCCGTCCGTCTCATTTGTGCTGAGCGCTCTGCCCGAAGCCGCGAACGGAAACCGCCCCACCTTGAAAGCAATTCCACGCTCGGTGGCTTCTTTTTCGCTCAGACCGCAAACGGCAATCTCAGGATCCGAGAACACCGCCCAGGGAACCGTACGGTAATCCCGGTAGGCCTTTTCCCCTTTTATGGTGGATGCGACAAGTAGCCCGTCCATAGACGCACGGTGGGCAAGCTGCGGGGGGCCTGTAACATCTCCGATGGCATAAATACCGACGACATTGGTACGTCCTAAGTTGTCCGTCTTGATGTTGCCCCGACTGTCTAACTGCACTCCCACCTTCTCCAGACCCAGATCTTCGGAGTTAGGTTTGCGACCTATGGACACAAGCACCACATCGGCCTCGAGTGATTCTGCTTTTCCGTTTTTCTCCACTTTCAGATGCAGAGTGGACGCGCTCGCGGGATCCGTTTCCTCAAAGCCTTTAGCGAACGTGCTGGTATGCAAGGTCATACCCATCTTTTTCATCTTGCGCTCCACAACACCTACTAGATCTTTGTCAATGCTTGGCAAAATCTGCTCTAGGGCTTCCACTATGTGGACCTCGCTGCCGAGCTTTGCATAGGCCATACCAATTTCCACACCAATAAACCCACCGCCAATGATAACGAGTCGCTTGGGAAGCGTTTTTAAATCCAGTGCCTCTGTCGACGATATAACATTTTTCCCGTTCATGGGAAGAAAGGGTAGAGTAAGATTTCTGGAACCGGTAGCAACGACGAAATTGGAGGCGGTCACCTGTGTATCACCCTCACCGGAACGCACCCCTAGCGTACTCTTATCTTTAAAGAAGGCATTTCCGCGAATGAGATCAACTTTGTTCGCTTTGAGTAACTGGCCGACACCGCCCGTGAGCTTTTTTACGACACCAGACTTCCACTCCTGCATTTTTCCTAGGTCACACTTTGGATCACTTACCGTAATCCCCATTTTTTCGGCTTCATTCTGAATTTTCCAAAACGTCCCCGCAGCGTGAATCAGCGCCTTAGAGGGAATGCACCCTACATTCAGGCAAACGCCTCCAACTTGGTCTTTTTCGACGATAGCCGTCTTGAGTCCCAGTTGTCCCAAGCGGATCGCGCAAACATAACCACCTGGGCCAGCCCCTATCACTACTGCATCGTATTTCATGCTTCCCTCTTACAGCAAAAAGCGTCTAGGCAAAAACAAATCGCTTAGGATCCGACAAGAAATATACCAGTCGGTTCATAAAACGGGCTGCGTCGGCACCGTCTACTACCCGGTGATCCACCGAGAGAGACAAAAACATCATGTCAGCAATGGTGATTTGGTCGCCTTTGACGACTGGGCGTTTTCGAATGGCATTTACGCCGAGAATGGCAACTTCAGGGTAGTTAATTACGGGCGTAGCGAAAACGCCGCCGATAGAGCCGGCATTCGTGATGGTAAAGGTGCCGCCCTTGAGATCGTCGACAGAAACCTTTCCGGTTCGGGTTTTCTCAGAAAGAGTTTCAATTTCGTCCGCCAGATCCCAAATACTTTTTCGGTCGGCAGTCTTGATGACCGGGACCATCAAACCATTATCGGTGTCGGTGGCAATGCCGATGTTAAAATCCCCTTTCAGCAAAATCTCCTGCTTTTCGTCATCCAAGGAGCTGTTGAGGTACGGAAATTCCCTAAGCGCAGGAATAAGTGCCTTAATGATGAAGGGAAGGAACGTAAGCTTAATGCCTCTGGCCTTTGCCTCGTCTTTGGCTGCACTACGCATCTTGACGATTTCGCTCATGTCCACTTCTTCAACGTAGGTGAAGTGTGCAGCGGTGTGCTTGGACCGGATCATCGCTTCTGCAATTTTTTTGCGAACCCCACGAAGCGGGATACGTTCAACCGATCCGGAAGGCACATAGGATACGGGGGCCTTGGTCTTGGTAGCCACCGCAGTGCCGGGACTCGGGTGGGAGCTGCGCGAGGTCGCGGCTTGTTTCCCTTCGTACACCATCTGCACATCTACCTTGGTTATTCTCCCGTGCGGGCCTGTGCCCTCTACTCGGCTTAGATCAATTTGCAGATCCCGCGCGAGTTTGCGCGTGGCTGGTGTGGCAAGAACCTTAAAGGGCAATACCTCGGCACTGGAGTCCGTCGCAGATGCCGCCGCCGGTGTACTCCCCGCTGACGTCGACGGGCGTGAAGTGGGCCGATCTTGCGCCGCGTGCGCCTGTCCATTTGAAGGTTTTTTCGCGGCACTGTCACCGGTGCCCGCAATACGAACGATGGCTTTCCCTACAGGAACTGTCTCGCCCTCGCTAGCGAGCAGCTCGTCTATTGTCCCGTTCATGGGTGAGGGAATCTCTACCGTGGCCTTGTCGGTCATGACTTCCACCATCGGCTGATCCGCTTTCACTGGCTCTCCCGCCTTTACCAGCCACTTTGTTATTTCACCTTCCGCGACCCCTTCCCCAATGTCCGGTAACTTGAATTCCATCTTAAACCTCTTCCAACTAAGCTCTAAAAATTCTTCACCTTCCCGACGGCCAAAGCGATGCGTTCCGCATCGGGCATATAAACATGCTCCAGCGTATAGGGGAAGGGGGTGTCTAGGCCCGCAACCCGCACAATCGGGGCTTCCAGATATTCCACTGCTTCCTCAGCGATGAGCGCTGATAGCTCGGCTCCAAACCCACAGGTACGCGGCGCTTCGTGAACGATGACGACTTTACCTGTTTTCCTTACGGATTCCAGGATGGTTGGCTCGTCCAAAGGAACTAAGGTGCGCAGATCCACGACTTCGCAATCGGCACCGCGGGGCGTGCACAGATCGGCTGCTTTAAGCGCCTCTGGTACCATCGCTCCCCAGCAGAGGATCGTTACGTCTTTACCTTCACGAACGACATTCGCTTTGCCGATCTCAACGGTATACTCCCCCTCGGGAACTTCTCCTTTTACTGCGCGGTACAGTTTCTTGGGTTCCAAGAAAATCACAGGATCTTCATCTCGGATGGCGCTGATGAGAAGCCCCTTCGTATCATAAGGATTGGACGGGTACACCACCTTCAACCCAGGAGTGTGCGTAAAGTACGCCTCCGAACTCTGCGAGTGGTAGTGCCCACCGCGAATCCCGCCTCCAGCCGGCGAACGGATGACCATAGGGCAGGTGAAGGTTCCCCCTGAACGGTATCGGATTTTCGCGACTTCACTCACAATTTGATCAAAAGCGGGATAGATAAAATCCAAAAACTGGATTTCGGGAACGGGGCGCAAACCGTTCACAGCCATCCCCATGGCCGCACCAATGATCCCGCTTTCCGCTAGCGGCGTATCCATGACTCTGGCTTCTCCGAACTCTTTCTGCAGGCCTTCCGTTGCACGGAACACGCCACCATTCAACCCGACGTCTTCTCCCAATAGCACGACCGAGTCATTGCGCTTCATCTCGTTGTAAAGCGCGTCCCGCACCGCCTGAACAATTGTCATCGTCGCCATCATTACCCCTCACTAATAAATCCAAAAACTATAGCGGAAAAGCTTCGCTGGTGTTTTCGAATTTGCCGCGTAACTCGCGCTCGGCAATGAGCGCCTGTTTCTGCTTTTTCAGCTGCGGCGTAAGTTCCGCATACACATCCTCAAAAAGTGTTTCGAGCTCCGGAGGTGGCATTTTCTCGACATCCTCCACGGCCTCCACCAAGTGATCTTTGATTTCCTCGCGCAAGGATTCTTCGTGATCCGCATCCCAGAGTCCTTTACCTTCCAAATACTGGCGGAAACGTAAGATGGGATCGCGCTTTTCCCAGGCGGCATACAAGTCCGGATCGCGGTAGCGGGTAGGATCATCGGAGGAGGAATGTGGCCCCATTCGCAACGTGACGCATTCGATGAGTGTCGGGCCGCCGCCGTTACGCGCCTTATCGACGGCTTCCTTGGTTTTTGTGTACACCGCCAAAATGTCGTTCCCGTCGACCGCTACAGCGTCCACGCCATAACCAATGCCCTTATCCGCTAAGCGTTTGGCGCCGGTTTGTTTGTACAGTGGGACCGAAATAGCATACTGATTGTTCGTGCAGATAAACACCGTGGGTGTCTTAAAAGCCCCCGCGAATGTCAAACCTGTATGAAAGTCGTTTTCCGAAGTCCCCCCGTCCCCAAAATAGGTGATCGTGACATCTTTTTCTTGGCGGATTTTGCTCGCCATCGAACACCCAACCGCCTGAATGACTTGCGTGGAGATCGGGCTAGAGACTGAGAATAGTCTTTGCTTTGAAAAACTGTAGTGGTTGGGCATCTGGCGGCCCTGACAAATGTCGCCGGAATTACCGTACAGGTTGGCTATCATTTGGAGGACGTCCGCTCCACGGTACAAAAACACCCCTGGCTCTCGGTAACTAGGGAACGCCCAGTCGCTGGCTTTGAGCGCAGCCGCCGTTCCGGTAGCGATTGCCTCCTGGCCCGTCGCAGGAACGTAAAAACCGATCCGTCCCTGCCGCTGCAACATCATACCCCGCTCATCCAGAAGGCGAGACGTAACCATATTGCTGTACATTTTGAGCAGTAGCTCCTCTGCCAGCTGTGGATCGAGTTTGGGATCAGCAACGTTTTGTTCATCCAAAATGTGGAAACAGTCTTCACGTAAAACTGAAGAACGAGAACGTGATTCCGAGTGTTTGGGCGCTTTGTTTTTCATATCTTTTCCGGATGAGGTTACTTCCATTGTTCCACCGTTTCCTGCGAACGTAGATACCCTTCCATGAACATTTCGCCGGCTTTGTAGGAACTCCGGACCAAAGGCCCCGAGGCAACATACAAAAACCCAAGCCCGACGGCGGAAAGACGGTATGACTCGAACTCGTCGGGAGAAAGGTACTGCACAACGGGCAGGTGCCGTTGAGTGGGCTGAAGATATTGCCCAAAAGTCAATACGTCACAACCCACCGCGCGTAAGTCCTGCATCGCCTCATAAACTTCGTCCACGCTTTCCCCAAGGCCGACCATTAAGGAGGACTTCGTGTAGCGTTCCGGATCTATTTCTTTTACTTCACGCAGGACGTTTAGAGATTGTTCATAGGTAGCGCGCTTGTCCCGCACCGTTGGTGTAAGCCTTTTCACCGTTTCCAAATTGTGCGCGATAACATCGGGGCGAGCCGCCACCAGGCGCTCCAGTGCCGCGCGATCGCCCTTAAAGTCGGGGATAAGCACTTCGACATAGGTACGGGGCGAACGCTTTTTGAGAGCTTCTACCGTCCGCGCAAAATGATCGGCGCCTCCATCGGGCAAATCGTCCCGATCCACTGAGGTCAAAACCACGTAGTTCAAGTCCATTTGCGAAATGGCAGAAGCCACTTTGATGGGTTCGAGTTCATCCAACACGCCCCGGGGGTTTCCAGTCTTTACGTTGCAGAAGCGGCAGCCGCGCGTGCACGTATCCCCCATCAGCATTAGAGTCGCCGTCCCGCCACCCCAACACTCCGAAACATTTGGGCAGCGGGCCTCTTCGCAAACGGTGTGGAGCTTGAGAGCGCGAAACATCCCCTTCAAACGCGTATATTCATCGCCCGCCGGGGGGCGTATTTTTAGCCATTCGGGCTTGCGCGGGGAGGGCTTTTTCAATGGGGCTGGATGCTGCATATTATTGAGATTTCTAGTAGAAAAAGCCTAGAGAGGCAACTTGGCTTGTACTAGGATTCTAACTACATGAGTAGCCGCACCCACTCTATTGTTAAGGTCCTTCTCGTATGCCTTTCAGCGAGTACGTTGGGTGCTGTGCTTAAGATTTTCTACGGTTACCGCACCGCGACACTCGCCTTTACAGCAGATGGGATCCACTCGCTTTTTGATTCGACCTCTACTGTGGTCGGCATTATCTCTGTAATTCTAGCCAGTAAGCCGCCTGACGCGGATCACCCGTACGGCCATCAAAAATTCGAGACGGTGGCAAGCTTGATTCTGAGTTTTATGCTGGTCTTGGCCGGCTACGAGGTCGGGACGTTGGCGTTCGAGCGCTTTACGCACCCGGAACGACTTGCCCAGTATTCTTTTTGGGGCTTTGCCATACTGCTAGGCGTCATGGCAGTCAATTTAGGGGTGGCGTACTTGGAAGCCCGCAAAGCAAAAGAGCTATCAAGCCAGTTTCTACTAGCGGATTCCTTTCACAACCGAAGCGACTTTCTCGTCACCTGCGCGGTGTTTGTGAGCCTTCTCTCATCGAAATTTGCCGTTCCTTATGTGGATGGGGCGGTCGCTCTTCTCATCGCGCTCTACCTCGTCTACATGGCCATTCACTTGCTGCGGGAAACGATCGATCCTCTGGTGGATCATAGCGTGCTCGATCCCAACGAGGTCGAGCGAATTGCTTCCTCCGTAAAAGGCGTGTTGCACTGCCACGCGATCCGCAGCCGCGGTCATGATGGGTATAAGTTTCTCGACCTCAATATCCATTTGCCGGGGGAGATAACTCTTTTCCAGGCGCATGAGATCACGCACACCGTGGAGGACAAGCTAAAAAAGAAATTTCCGGATTTAGTTGATGTTGTCATCCATACAGAACCGCACGGGCACCCGCCATGCGCGGTTTAGGATCGCCAATGCAGAGAATTTTAGTTCCATTGCTATTCGTTCTTTCTGCTTGCAGCAACGGGACCTTTCAAAGCAGCTACACCTCGATTGTACTCACCCCCAAATTTGCGCTCGGGCAGCCGGACTTTGATACAACGACCGGGGGCAGTGGGGCGGCCGGTCTCCAACATCCCTACGGGGTTTTTGTCCAAGGAACCCAGCTTTTTGTTTCTGACGCTGGCAATCACCGCGTGTTGGTGTGGGATTCCTTACCGACGACATTTGCCCAACCCGCAGATCGGGTGATCGGCCAAAGCTCTTTTACGGGCACGAGCGCCAACCAAGGCGGCTCGACAAACCAGAATACTCTTTATAACCCCAGCGGGCTTTGGGCGACGGCATCGCACTTGTACGTCTCCGACACCGGTAATAACCGCCTCTTGTATTACGCTCTCCCCGTTGCCGCCACCAATGCCAATGCCACTGCCGTTCTGGGCCAGACCACTTTTACCGCAAATGGTTCGGGAACCAGCGGACTCGAAATGGATAACCCGAGAAGTGTCGCCGTCGGAGGTGGAAACCTTTATGTCTCTGAGCTCAGCAATAACCGTGTCCTGGTTTTTGGAAGTGAAACGCCAAGCACCGGAACCGGGGCGGCGCATGTTCTAGGAAATGCCGCGTTCGCCAGTGGCGTCTACGGGACCTCCTCCACTCGCTTTAGTAACCTTCGGGGGCTTTTCTTTTTGGGTAGCCGCCTTTTTTTGGCTGATACAGATAACTGCCGTATCGTCATGTGGTCGACGCTTCCAAATTACGACAATGACATCGCAGTGGACGCGGTACTGGGACAGCCAGATTTCGTTACCGGCACTTCCAATTCGGGCAACGTGGCAGCGAATAACTTCTTTAATCCCGTTCATGTTTCTACAAACGGTACCTATACATTTGTCTCGGATTCCACCGATTCGCGGGTGCTAGTGTTTGACGGCATCCCCTCCGGAGAGCAAGACGCCAAGTACGTAGTGGGGCAGTCTTCGTTTAGCGCGCATGGCACCGGAACGAGCGGCTTTCGACTGAATGGCCCACAAGGAGTCAACGCCACCTCCACCGAGCTGTATGTGGCGGACTTCGGCAATCACCGCGTTCTCGTCTACGATTTACCTTGAGACGCTTAAAAACATTCCACCACTATCCACAGAAGCTGTGGATAATTGACGCCCGGATCCGCAGAAATCAGACCCCTCGTGCGTCTTTTCCCCAGATTTTCTTGTGAAGCTGTAATTGAAAAGTAACAGGCAGCCCGCTTTCCAGTACCCAGCGAGCCAAGGCCTCAGGCGCAAGTCGGTCTTCCACAGGCGAAAAAAGCACGGTCGCTTTCGCATAAAGCGCCTTTTCGCGCACGAGCCCGACCGCCCACTCAAAATCAGCGCGGCTTGCGATCACAAACTTGAACTGGTCTTTTTGCCCGGCAAGCTCCAAATTCTCCCAAAACATGTTTTCCGTTTCCCCGCTGTCCGGGCATTTGACATCGATAACTTTGGTAACGCACTCGGGTACGGTGGCCACGCTAAACCCGCCTCCAGTTTCTAGCGAAACGCTATAGCCCCTTTCAAGGAGCCGCTGCATGAGCAGTAGGCTGCCCTGCTGCCCCAACGGCTCCCCCCCAGTCAAGCAGACTAGGCGGGTAGGGTAGCGGCCGATCTCTTGTAGAATCTCCTCCACGCTCATGAGGTGACCTTCCCAAAAGGCGTAGCGGGTATCGCACCAAGAACAGCGCATGTTGCACGTAGCTACTCGTACGAAAACGGTCGGCTTGCCAACTAAAAGGCTCTCGCCCTGAAGGCTGTAAAAGATTTCGTTAATTTTTAAGGCCGAACGGGACAAACCGCTCCTCATTCGCGTTCTAACTCGTCAACTGCTGACGGATTCGCGCGCGTTGAATTTTGAGTTGGTATTTCTCATACTCTTCATCGCTGAGGGTTCCCTGAAGTTTTTCTTCTGCTTTTCGTTGCGCTTCCTGTGCTCTCAGTTTGTCAATCTCAGTGCTCTCTTCGCAAGTCTCCGCCAAAACAGTAACTTTTTCGTTCTTGATTTCTACAAACCCCTGACTAATCGCGAAACGCCTACCGTTAAACTCCAAAATCCCTGTCGTTAGCGTAGATAGAAGTTCGGCGTGATTTTCCAAAACTTCCATTTGCCCCTTGGCACCCGGAAGTTTCACTTTTTCGGTGCGCTCACCGGTTACGAGTCTGCGGTGCGGCGTTACTATATCAATCTGCATTATGCACCCTTCTTGAGCTTCTCCGCCTTTTCAAGCGCTTGCTCGATGGTTCCCACCATGTAGAAGGCCTGCTCGGGCACATCGTCGTGTTTGCCGTCGACAATTTCCTTAAAACCACGGACCGTGTCCGCTACTTCTACGTATTGTCCCGGGTTGCCGGTGAACTGCTCGGCCACGAAGAACGGCTGCGACAGGAACTTTTCGACCTTACGCGCACGCGCCACAACTAACTTATCCTCATCGGACAACTCATCCATACCAAGAATCGCGATGATGTCCTGCAAGTCCTTGTAACGCTGCAAAGTCTTTTGAACTTCACGGGCCACCGCATAGTGATCGGCACCCACAATTTCAGGGGCCAGCAAACGGGAAGTGGAAGCCAACGGATCCACCGCCGGGTAAATGCCCTTTTCCGTCAGCGCACGAGACAAGTTCGTCGTCGCATCCAAGTGAGCAAATGTCGTTGCGGGCGCCGGATCGGTGTAATCGTCCGCGGGGACGTAAATCGCCTGCACAGAAGTCACCGAACCTTTTTTTGTCGTCGTGATGCGTTCCTGCAAGGCACCCATTTCGGTCGCTAGGGTAGGCTGATAACCCACCGCTGAAGGGATACGACCCAACAGAGCGGACACTTCAGAACCGGCCTGCGTGAAACGGAAGATGTTGTCCACGAAGAGAAGCACGTCCTGGCCTTCTTCGTCGCGGAAATACTCGGCGACTGTCAGGGCTGTCAGACCGACGCGAAGACGCGCACCCGGGGGCTCGTTCATCTGCCCGTAAATCAGCGCTGTCTTATCGATAACCCCGGACTCTTTCATTTCTAGCCAAAGATCGTTTCCTTCACGGGTACGCTCACCCACGCCCGCAAACACGGAGTAACCGCCGTGCTGTTTCGCGATGTTGTGAATGAGCTCCATAATCAGAACGGTCTTGCCTACACCCGCACCACCAAACAGACCAATCTTACCGCCACGGGCGTAAGGGGCGAGGAGATCTACAACCTTAATTCCCGTAACAAGTGTCTCGGCTTCGGTGCTCTGATCTTCAAAGGTCGGAGGATCGCGGTGAATCGGGTATTTCTTCTTCGCTTTGACGTCGCCGCCTTCATCCACAGGCTCACCAATCACGTTGAGAATGCGGCCCAAAACTTCGGGGCCTACCGGCACACTAATCGGTTCTCCGGTGTCACGGACTTTCATGCCGCGGACCAAACCCTCTGTGGAATCCATCGCCACACAACGGGTCAAGCCGTCACCCAAGTGCTGCGCCACTTCAAGAGTCAAATTCTCCTGCTTATCATCGATAGACGCGTTGGTGACTTTCAGTGCTGTGTAAATGGGCGGAAGCGCTCCCGCCGGAAAAGCCACGTCCACCGCCGGACCCATCACCTGTGTGATTTCTCCAAATGACTGCATTTCGCTCTCCTCCAAAATCTCTACTTCATCGCCTCAACGCCGCCCACGATTTCCATCAATTCTTTCGTGATTCCGGCCTGACGGGCTTTGTTATAATCCAAAGTTAATTTATCGATCATTTCCGACGCGTTCTTCGTGGCACTTTCCATCGCTGACATTCGCGAACCGTGTTCGCTCGCAATCGATTCAAGCACCGAACGGAATAGCTGTGTCTTGAAGTGTCTCGGCACGAGAACATCCAAGATCTCCTGACGGCTCGGTTCGAAAATAGGATCGATGAACGTGTCCTTCTTGCTTAGCTGACGAATCCCAACAACTCCTTCAGGAAGTTCCAGCCCTATAGGAATAAGTCGCTCGACAACGACCGTTTGCTGAATTGCCGACTTAAATTCGTTGTAGACTAGATAAGCCGCATCAAACTGCTCACCAGCAAAACTCTCCAAGAGCTCATCCGCAATCTTGGCAACACGAGAAAAGGAAGGGTCACTGAGCAGCCCACTGTGGTAGGTAGGGCTCCCCCCCTGATCCTTAAAATACTCGTAGGCTTTTTTCCCGATGCAGGCGATTTGAACCTCAAGCCCACTTGCTTGCTTGGCCTTGATGAATTTCTCAGACGCCTTAAAAATATTAGCGTTAAAAGGCCCGCACAAACCCCGATCGCCTGCCAGTACGACGAGCTTAATCTTTTTCTCTTCGCGCTGAACAAGAAGTGGGTGCTTCGCGGCATCCCCCTCTGTCAACGATAGCAGAATAGAGTAAATGCGGTACGCGTAGGGCCGTGCTGCTAAAATCGCATCCTGCGCCCGACGCAGTTTCGCAGCGGCCACTAGCTTCATCGCGCGCGTGATCTGACGCGTACTCTTAACGCTAACGATCCGTCGCCGAATGTCTTTTAAGTTTGCCATGTCTTATACAAAAACTTCCTGGTATTCAGCGATCGCTTTGTCCAGACCCGCTTTGACTTCATCGGAGAGCTCTTTCTTCTCCCGAAGGGTTTGAAGTAAACCCGCGTGCTTCGCCTCCAAGTACTCGTTGAAGCCTTTTTCGTAGTCCGAAACGCGATCGGCAGGTAGCTTGTCCAAAATTCCCTTTTCGCCGACGTAGATGATAGCGACCTGTTTTTCCACTGGTAGGGGTGTGTACTGGGGTTGCTTCAGCACGTTCACCATACGCTCACCACGGTTTAGCATGTCTTGGGTCGCTTTATCCAAGTCGGAACCGAACTGCGCAAAGGCAGCCAATTCGCGGTACTGAGCAAGGCTCAGGCGCAAGTTACCGGCGACCTTCTTCATGGCCTTAATCTGCGCGCTGCCGCCCACACGAGAAACCGACAAACCGACGTTAATCGCCGGACGGACACCAGAGTAAAAGAGTTCCGTATCGAGGAAGATCTGCCCGTCTGTAATCGAAATCACGTTTGTGGGAATGTACGCTGACACGTCACCCGCCTGAGTTTCGATGATGGGCAGCGCTGTTAAGCTACCGCCGCCTTCGGCATCACTTAGCTTAGCGGCCCGCTCCAGCAAGCGGCTGTGCACGTAGAAAACATCGCCGGGAAAAGCTTCACGGCCTGGAGGACGACGAAGCAGCAGGGAGAGCTGGCGATATGCTTGCGCTTGTTTGGTCAAGTCATCGTACACAATGAGCGCATGTTTGCCGCTGTCACGGAAGAACTCGCCCATCGTCACGCCGGAGTAGGGCGCAATATACTGCAACGGGGCCTGCTCGCTCGCCGTAGCGGTCACGACGATCGTGTACTCCATGGCGCCGTGCTGGCGTAGTTTTTCCACCACCTGCGCTACCGTCGACTGTTTCTGCCCGATAGCAACGTAAATACAGATAACGTCTTGGCCCTTCTGGTTGATGATGGCGTCGATCGCAATAGCCGTTTTCCCGGTCTGGCGGTCGCCAATGATGAGCTCACGCTGCCCACGACCAATGGGAACCATCGCATCGATAGCTTTGATGCCGGTTTGCATGGGTTCCTTAACGGGCTGGCGTTTAACAATCCCCGGGGCCTTAATTTCGACCTGGCGGTGCTCTTTGGCATCAATGCTTCCGCGCCCATCCACCGGAATACCCAGAGCATTCACCACACGTCCAAGCATGGCGTCGCCCACTGGCACCTGAAAAATCTTGTTCGTACGTTTTACGGTGTCGCCTTCTTTGACGGTAGTCACGCCACCGAAGATCGCAATACCGACACTTTCTGCTTCGAGGTTCAGAACCATCCCGAAGGTATTTCCAGAAAACTCCACCATCTCACCGGCCATCGCATTCTGCAGGCCATAGACGCGGGCTACCCCGTCACCAACACTTAGAACTGTCCCGGTTTCCGCTATTTGTACTTCCCGATCAAATTCCTCAATACGCTGGCGAATAATCTGGCTGATCTCGTCCGCTCGAATGGTCTGCATCATGCTCCTCCCACAAGGGTTTCTTTCATCCTGGCAAGCCTGGTCGCTAGCGTGCCATCATAGGTTGTGCCTTCCGCGGTAACCCGTACGCCCCCATATAACGAGGGGTTAACTTCAAAATCCGCTTCTACCGGCTTTCCAAAAAATTTTTCAAAGCGCTCTTCTATTTTCTTTTGCTGGGCACTTCCCAATTCGTCGCGGGACTCTACCCGTAAAGGCACAATGTTCTCAGCCCGCGAAACAAGCAGGTGCAGTTCTCGTGCGATGGCGCTCAGGTTTTTCACCCGATTGGATGAGGCTAGGAGTTTCAAGATCCGACCTGTTACCTCATTACATTTGAGCTTGGTGTAGAGGCTTTCCATGACCGCCATGCGGTCTTCTGTACGAAAGAGCTCGGAAGAAAAAACGAGGCTCAGTTCTTGATTCTCGTCGACAAGTGCTCCAATCGAGGCCAGTTCTTCCTGAATTGTGTGCAACTCTTTCCCTTTTTGGCCCAGATCTAAAATGGCTTTGGCGTAGATTTTAGCGACTCTATCCTGCATGGCTTACGAGCTCCAAGGATTCTTCCACAAGCTTTTTGCGTTCACCTTCTCCTAGCGACGCCGTCAGAAATTGTTTAGACAGCGCAAGGCTTTCTTCGACAATCTCTTTTTGCAATTCAATCTTGGCCTTTTCCATTTCACTTTGTGCCAGCCGGTTGGTGTCGGTAGAAATGCGCGCCGATTGCTCGCGGGCGGCTGTTAAAGTTTTCTCTCGCAAGTGATTCACATTGGTAACGGCGTCCTTCATCAACTTGTCAGAGTGGGCAGCGATAGAATCCCAATTAGATTTCCACTGCTTTCGTTCCGCATCCGCCTTTGAAAAAAGCGACTCCGCATCTGCCATGCTTTTCTTAATGTTCTCGCTACGGCCCGCCACGAATGCCTTGGCCCCTTTGCGGGTACCAAAATAGAGAACTGCAACCATCGCTACGAAGTTCACAATGTTGGAGATTACGTATTCCATAAAATTTAGCCGGGTAGGGCGTCCTCCGCTTCGCTCCGCTTGGCCTTCTTCGCGCCTTGGATATTCACTGAATAGCCGAGGATTCGGCTGGTCATTTGGCTAGCAAATTCGCCGACCTTGGAGTGGAGCTCGGTACGGGCGGCATCGCTCTCGTCCCGCACCTTATTCCGAACGGCTTCAAGCTGTTGGGCCGCCGAATGGCGCGCCTCTTCTAAGATTTTGCGCTCTTCGTCTGCAATCTTCCCTTTTTCGCCGTCCACATAGGCCGCCACCCGCTGTTTTTCTTCATTGATCTTCAGATCGTAGTCCGCTCTAAACTTGGCCGCTTCGTTCTCGGCTTCAACAGCTCGTTCCGCAAGACCCGTGGTTTTTGCCTCGCGCGCTTGCAGGAGCTCAACAAAGGGTTTGAAAACCAGCGTACGCATCACAAGGTAACTCGCCATAAAAATGCCGAGTTGGATGAACAAGGTATAATCGGGAATAAGGGTTGGTTCGTGCCCCATCTACTCTCTTCACATTCAAAACAACGTTCTTAATGCGGCACAGCCACCTAAACAAATAATGGACTGGCGCAGAAAGCCTAAAATATTACGCTGGTTTAACTGCTGAGGGGGAGGGTGTCAAGGCTCGCAAGCAGAGGATCTTTAGGCTCGGAGCGGAATTCCGACCGGACGGCCAGAGCGATTGGATAAGTAGCGATTAGGGCTTAAGACTTTCGCCAAGATCCGAATGGCGCTCTTGTCTCAGAGCAGGGAGGGGCCCAAGCATTTTCGTCTGGCCATCAAAAACAGCCCCTTCTTCCACTTGGAGCACGGCCGTTTTAATGGTCCCTTTCACTACGGCGGGCGCTTGGATTTCAACCCGATGGGTCGCAAAAATATCGCCAGTGAATTTACCCGAAATCACTACCACGTCGGCTTCGATTTGGCCGCTTACCTGCGCCTCGTCCCCGAGCAGCAGAATGTCAGGGGTAAAAATCTCGCCCTTGAACTCCCCATCAATGCGGGCTGTCCCTTCAAACTGGAGGCGCCCTTCAAGCCGGCTGCCTTTTTGCAACACAACGGTTATTTCGTGGCTCACGGAGGGTAGTTCAAAGGGATCGGTACGAGGCAACATAGGTGACTGTCCTTGTATTAGGGGCTTTGCTACGTTTTCCTAGTATTCTTTTCGGACAAAAAGTCAGAAATCTTTTTGCGCGTGTCCCCGCCTAGGCGTCTTTGCCCAGCAGCAACTCCGAGATCCGGTTCAAATCATCCTGAGATGTATAGACGATTTGAATGAACCCCTTCTTGGGACTGCCGACGATCTTCGCTTTGGTTCCGAAATGGCGACGGATGCGATCCTCAAGCGCCTGAAGATGCACGTCCCGCTCCGACGCTGGCTTTTCAGCGCTGTTGGGATCGGCCTTGGCCTTGAGGCGTTCGTTCACGCGCTTCTCAGTGTCCCGCACGGACAATTTGTCGCGTAAGATTTCTTCACGAATCGCCAGCTGATCTTCGGTCTGCTCTAGAGCCAGCAAGGAACGGGCGTGTCCCATGGTAAGCTTTCCGGCTGTGATGTCCTCGCGGATGACGGCCGGCAATTTTAGGAGCCGGATCGTATTGGCCACGGTCGCCCGGCTTTTCCCGACACGGATCGCGATTTCTTCGTGAGAAAGCTGAAACTGATCGACGAGTTGCTGGAAGGCGATCGCTTCTTCTATACAGTTAAGCTCCTGCCGCTGAATGTTTTCAATGAGCGCCATCTCAAGTGAATGAACATCTTGGTCCACTTCTTTTACGACGACGGGCACCTTGGTCAGCCCCGCTTTTTGCGCGGCGCGCCATCTACGCTCACCCGCTATAAGTTCGTAGTGGCCATCGCGGATGCGCACGATCAGCGGCTGGATGATCCCGTTGGCCTTGATCGAATCGACTAATTCCTTCAGCGCCTCTTTATCGAACAGCTTTCTGGGTTGGTAGGTATTAGGAACTATCTTTTCGATGTCGCATTCAAAATACTGACGCTTGGTCGGCGCGTTGCCCCGCGCATCCGGAATCAGTGACGCAAGTCCCCGACCCAACACACTTTTCTTTTCGGTTTCAGCCGATGCCATGCTCGTTTACCTCATGTTCTTGAAGGATCGGAGCCACGTCATGGGTGGGCGCTGCCACCTCTTCGGCATCCGACACTTCGGTCTCTTCCGACGGGGCCACCGCCTGGACCGCGGCGCTCGCTACTGCCGAAGCCCCCTCTAGCCGCCCAATGACTTCCTGGGTCAACGCGAGGTAGCTCTGCGAGCCGGAGGACCCTATATCATAAAGGATAACGGGTTTTCCATGGCTCGGGCTTTCGCTGAGTTTCACGTTCCTGGGGATTACTGTCTCAAAAACACCCCCGTTAAAGTGCTTATTTACTTCCAAAAGAACCTGACGCGAGAGTTTGTTCCGGCTGTCGAACATAGTGAGCAGAATTCCCAATTGCTCTAGGCCCCGATTCAATCCTTTTTTCACCAATTCCACCGTATGGAGGAATTGCCCTAACCCTTCCATCGCGTAATACTCACACTGAAGCGGGATCATATAATAGTTAGAAACTGTAAGCGCGTTGATGGTCAGCAAACCCAACGAAGGCGGGCAGTCGATAAGAACATAGTCAAAAGCGCCATGCTCTGATTTTGCCAATTCTGCAAAAGCATTTTTCAAGCGGAGTTCGCGCGCAATAGCACCGACCAATTCGATCTCCGCTCCGCTTAGGTTGCTGTCCGCGGGACAAACACTCAAGAATTCTAGTTCTGTTCTGTAAATCGCTTCCTGGAGCGGCAGATCGTCAATGAGGACATGGTACACATTTTTGTCTGCGTACAACTCTCGTTCCAGACCGAGTCCGCTAGACGCGTTCCCTTGTGGATCGAGATCGAGTAACAATACCCGACGTTCAGCAGCTGCCAAGCAGGCAGCCAAATTCACCGCAGAAGTGGTTTTGCCCACTCCACCTTTTTGGTTAGCAATCGCAATGATCTTGGTCATGGTATTTCTTGAGTTCACTGTTAGGGTCCAATCTTTTTATCACAAAAGAAATCAAACGGAAACATTCTATCTATCTCGCATAGCGTCGACAGATGGGCGATATTCCACAATCTCGACTCCTCGTCTTCCTGCGTCGAAAGGGAGCTCATACTGCTCTCTCCCCACCGTAATAAATTCGGAACTATCCGGATACGACTTCTCTCCGCCTCCCCAACTCAACACAGTGCGAGCCCCGGGAAGAAGAAAAGGCCGGATGGCTTCAAAAAATTTTTCCGCGCCAAAGGTCGCGCGCGACATCAATAGCTCGGACTCCGCTGTGGCGGACGCCACCTCGATCGAACAATTCTCAACTTTCAATTCTGCCACTGCTTGGACCAGAAAGCTTCGTTTCTTTTTGTTGCGCTCGTAGAGCCGAATACGGTGCCTAGGGAAAAGTAGGGAGTAGACAATCCCAGGAAAACCACCCCCTGAACCAATGTCCCGCAAACGCTCGCCGGTGACGTAGCGATTCACAAAGCGGCTCAGGTGGATGCTGTCATAATAGTGGACGGCCAGAGCATTAGCTAAAGTGTGCGGCGAAACAAGTCCGGCATGATCATTCCACTTTTGCAGGAGGGCAAAATGCGCTTCAAGAAGCTCCCATTGATCGGGTCCGATGGGAAGACGTGCACTAATGGGAAGGCGATGCAGTTGTTTCGTTAGAGTCTGCACAGTGTGGTCCCTCGTCAGCGCGTCCTTTGCGATTTTTGATGCCCGCAAGAATAGCCGTTAGCGCGGCCGGGGTCACGCCAGACATTCGGCCGGCATCGGCCAACGTCTCCGGGCGTGTGCGAGTCAGCTTCTCCCGTACTTCGTACGAAAGCCCTGGCACTGAAAAAAAGTCCATGCATTTAGGAATGCGTGTCGCCTCGAGCTTTTTCAATCGCTGGATCTCCTGCGCCTGGATGCCGATATACCCCTCGTACTTCACTTCAATTTCGAGAGTTTCCCGGTCTTGAGGCCCCAGCGAGAGCTCCATTGGCAGATCCGGGACCGCGCTGAGAGAATCGAGAGACACTTCAGGTCGTTTGAGCAATTTATGAAGCTTCTCACCACCGGGTGGGAGGCTCAAGCCGTCTCGGAGCAGCAGGTTTCCCACTAGACCGCCCTGTTTCACGTGGAACACGCGCAAGGCCTGGCGGGCCGACTCGAGTTGCCGCACACGTTTCTGATAGCGAGCGGCGCCCTCTCCCGTCACAAGACCGATGCGAATCCCGTATGGACGCAGGCGCAAGTCCGCATTGTCCTCTCGAAGCGAGAGCCGGAACTCCGCGCGTGAGGTAAACATCCGGTACGGCTCACTTGTTCCACGTGAAACAAGATCATCGACCATTACCCCGATATAGGACTCTGCTCGTGACAAGCGCAAAGGCACTTCGTTTTGCGCCTTCAGGGCGGCGTTTATGCCCGCGAGGATCCCCTGTGCAGCGGCCTCTTCATATCCGGAAGTACCATTCACTTGCCCTGCGAAATAGAGGCCGCGTACAAGTTTCGACTCTAGTGTGTGTTGGAGTTGTCTGGCGTCTATGCAGTCGTATTCCACGGCGTAGCCGTAGCGGAGAAACTCGGCTTGCTCGCAGCCGGGGATAGTGCGAATGAAGCGTTCCTGGATTTCCGCCGGAAGGCTAGTGGAGACGCCGTTTGGGTAAATCGAGTTTGAATCGAGAGCTTCCGGCTCAAGAAATACCTGGTGTCGGAGCTTTTCTGGAAACTTCACCACCTTGTCCTCGATCGAGGGGCAGTAGCGCGGTCCGATGCCCTTGATGCGCCCGCTATAGAGGGGAGACAGTGCGAGGTTTTCCGCTATAAGCTTGTGTGTTTGAGCATTGGTGAACGTAAGGTGGCATTGTACCTGCGGAAGTACGATTTCAGTCGGCGAGAAGCTAAAGCGGCGTGGTGGGACATCTCCGTTCTGCGCCTGCAAGATAGAGTAGTTGAGCGATTCTGCCTTCAGGCGTGGTGGGGTGCCGGTCTTTAGTCGCTGGACGACAAACCCCAGTTCAGCCAGTTGATCCGACAGGCCGTAAGAGCCCGCTTCCCCGATTCGCCCACCATGAGTCAACTGCTCTCCACAGTGCATTACGCCCTTCATGAAGGTCCCCGCGGTAACAATGGCGGCGGATGTGTCTAATAGTTCTTTCCGGCCGTCACTCACTATCTCGACGCCACGGATTGCCCCATCCTCCGTGGCAAGGCGTTTTACTTCGGCTTCCAGCACCGACAGTCGTGGCTGCGCTGCCACGACAGACTGCATCCTTGTGGCGTATAGTCCCTTGTCCGATTGGCAGCGCGAGGATTGCACAGCGCTACCTTTTCGCGTGTTGAGGCGGCGAAATTGAATCCCCGTATAATCAGCGTTGATCCCCATTTCACCGCCTAGTGCATCTATTTCTTTGACCAACTGCCCCTTCCCGACGCCTCCAATACACGGATTGCAGGACATCACGCCAATGGTTTGACGTGACAATGTCACCAACGCCGTGTCCAGGCCCATCCGCGCGCAAGCTAGTGCGGCCTCGCAACCTGCGTGGCCGCCGCCAATTACCACCACATCGAAGTGTTTCACGTGGAACACCTCCGAACTGGAGCGCCGGCCACTGTTTCACGTGGAACAACTCTACTTCCCAATGCAAAACGCCGAAAAAATGCGGTCCAGCACCTGCTCGGTATCCACTTCACCCACGAAGCTTTCCAAAAGATTCACTGCCACCCGCGCCTCCTCGGATAGGTATTCCGGAAGCTCGTCCCCGTCCAGATGTTCTCGCAGGCTGAGTAGCCGGCTATTCACCTCAAGCAGCGCTGCATACTCACGGTGAGTAGGCAATGGCCCACGGGCATTGGGAGCAGAGGCGCCCGCCATTGCTTCCATCGCAGCCCAGAAAGTATCCATGCCGTCGGCGTGAAGCGCCGAAAGTCGAACCGGAGCGACCGGGAGGGTGCTTAGATCAGCGGGATAGTTCCAGTTGGGGAGATCGGACTTATTCCACGCGATGACAAACGGCTTGGATCCATATCGCTGGAGAAGAGCCCGTTCTACCTCTGATATGCCAATCGTCCCATCCACCACCAAAATCCAAAAGGAGGCCCCCTTGAGATAACTGTCGCCGAGCTCAATCCCTTCGCGTTCGGTACCAGTGGCCTCATCGTGGCGTCCGGCCGTATCGACGAGGCGCCAACGTCTCCCATTCAACACAAAGTCTTCCTCAAGTACATCGCGTGTCGTGCCAGGTTCGTCGTGCACAATGGCGCGGTACCGGCACAAAATGGCATTAAAAAGGGAAGATTTGCCGGCGTTGGGGCGCCCGACAAGAGCCACCCGAGGGGCATTTGAGGTCCCACTGAGGCGCGCATACCGCTGAATAGCCAATGAGCACTCGCGAATAGCCAGATCCAGGGGCTCTTGAGCCTGCTGAGTAACCTCGGCGTACTCCTCCGAAAAATCGATGGCGGTATCCAACACTGCCAATAGCCCGGTAAGGGCGCCTCGGAGCCGCTCCACCAAAGCCGTTGTAGCGCCATCGCGGCGTCTATATATGTTGGCTATATCTATCGAGTCCTGTGCACGAAACAAATCCCGCAGATTCTCGATCTCGACGGGGCTAAGTTTTTGATTCAAGTAAGCTCGGTAGGAAAACTCCCCGGGCTGAGCTGGCCGAGCAGCCAACTCGATCAAACGCTTTTCTAGCGAGCAAACCACAGCAGGCGATCCATGACATTGAAACTCGAGCGACGGTTCGCCCGTAAAAGAGCGGTTGTCAGGGAAAACTAATAGCAGACCTTCATCTATGGGTGTTTCGCCTTCACCAACAAAACTACCAAAATACATCCCGCGTTCGAACTCTCCGCTGAAGGAAGACGAACGGAAAATTTCCCGGCCAATGCTGAGTGCACGGGGGCCCGACACACGTACAATGGCAACGGCGCTTGGCAGCGGGCCGGAACAAAGCGCAAAAATAGTCTCCGACTTGTCTAAATGACTTCTCATCTTCTCTATTCAACGACTCACCCTCGCGGGCGGCGGCAACTCCTCGACGACAGAGGTGTTAACCCTTCTCGGTATTAGGGGCGTCTACTACGGCGACTGCAGGACTAGGTGTTTCACGGTTGGTATACAGCTGTTGGACCATACCAAGTAGTGTGCTCACAAAAATATAGAGTGTCAGACCCGAAGGGAGATTGATCATGAAGAACGTAAACACGATCGGCATGAACATCATCATTTTCTGCTGCATGGGCTCCATACCCGCGGACGGTGTCATTCGCTGTTGAAAGAACATCGCTACACCCATCAGCACTGGATAAATGTAAAACGGATCCTTAGCGGACAAATCCATGACCCAACCGAAAAACGGCTGGTGAAAAAGTTCCATCGAGTTGGCAAGCACCTGATAGAGCGCAATGAATACTGGGAGCTGAATGAGAATTGGCAAGCAACCGGCGGCCGGGTTTACTTTGTGGGTCTTAAAAAGGGCCATTTGTTCGCGGTTAAGCCGCTCGCGATCATCCTTGTACTTCTCCTTGAGCGCATTGATCTGAGGTTGCAGCTTTTGCATGGCTTTCATGCTGCGCATGCTTTTTTGAGTAAGCGGATAAAACAAACCCCTGACTAGCAGCGTCAACAGAATGATCGCAACGCCATAGTTTTTCACAAAATTGTAGAAAAACTTGAGCAGGTGCAGCAGTGGAAAGGCGACCACAGAGAACATCCCATAGTCGACCAATTTGGAGAGACCGGGGATCTCCTTCAAGTTGTTCAGATCTTTTGGTCCGGTGTAGAGGCGCAATTTGAAATTGAGGACATTCTGGCCGGACTTTAGCTTAAGCGGGTAACGCAGGTAGACCCCCTTGAAGGCGTCTCCCCCTTGGAACACCACGTCGGGGTTAATCTCTGACAGGTTGGCTGCTACGGTCGTAAAGTAACGGTTACCGAAGGCAACCCACCCGGTGCTCCCCTTACGCTCCTCTGCCGCATCCAAATCCGAAATGTGATGGCGCGTTACGGAGTCTGACTGGTAGGTAACGGCCTCCCAAGCGTTCAGCGGCTCCTGCGCCTTGAATTCCAGGCCGGTGCCGCCCAGCGGGATGACAAGTTGTCCCCAGTCGCTCTTGGTTGACGCGCCGGGAAAACGCACCTCGACTTCCATGGTAGAAAAATAGGCGCGCTCGTCCAACTGATAGGTTTTTGTGACGCTCACGCCCGATGTCGCCTTGCGCGTCAATCGCACTACCCCGGACTCGACGCTGCCCGAGTAGGGCGCCACCTCAAAATCTTTAAGGGCTGGATCCGAAAACAAGGTACTCAATGAGAATGGTGTCTTTGAATCGGAGACCGGTGCGACCAAAGGGGACGTGTCTTTCACCGTTTCGCGGTACGTGGGCAGGACGACGGAGTGGAGGTTTCCGCCCTGGTTTTGGAACTGCATAAAAACGGCGGGAGACTCGAGCTTAAGCTCCGGGGCCAGTTCCGCTGTTTGGAACGACTTCAGCACCCGCCCGCTGAAAAGGCCATCAGCTGGGAGCGAAGGTATGCTCGCTGTTCCCTCTGGCGAAACCATTTCTCCAACGGACGCGCTTTGGGCCGGGGCAACGGGTGGCTTGGGCGCAAACCATTTGAGGTAGCCGTACCAAACCAAAAAACACAAAACCACTGCAATCCAGGTCTTACCGGCCACCGCTGCCTCCTTCAAACTTCAAACCTATCTCCCGCGGAAACCGTTTCGGGGTAGGAACAGGATCGTAGCCAAAACGAGATCCGGGCAGGCAACGAACCAAACGTCGGAAAAAAAGCCAACCGCCTCTGAAAAGCCCATGCCTCTCTATGGCTTCGACCGCATAAGCGGAGCAGGTAGGAACAAAACGACAACAAGGCCCAGAGCCCGTCAGGAGGTGAACAATATTTCGGAATAGGGCGACTAAGATTCGCATGTTGGCTCGCCTGCCTAACGAGTTTTGGCGATGAAGTCCGACAGCTCAGAGGCAACCTCTTTCGTCGAGAGGTGTTTCCAGGCCTCACGGAGCCGATCGCGGCCCACCACATTTAAATCCATCCCCGCAAAAAGCTCGCGGTTCTTGCGGAAAGCTTCGCGCGCGAGTCGACGGACCCGGTTGCGGGCGCTCGCGTTTTTGAGGACTCGCTTCGATATGGAAAGACCTAAACGTCCAGAGCCTGCCGTCGTGTAAAATATCCGAAAGCTGGCTGTTTCATACCGCCGAAACGGTCTAAACGAAAAGTCCGAAGTCCTCAAAAGGCGGGCAGTTTTAGGGAAACGCTCAGTGACAACCTTGCTCATTTGCCGCCGGTTTTCACCACAAGCCGTCTACGCCCTTTGCGCCTGCGGCGAGAGAGCACAGAACGGGTGCCCTTCACGCTATTGCGCTTCATAAAACCGTGCACTCGTTTTCGCTTTCTTCGACTTGGCTGATAGGTTCGCTTCACGTTCTTACCCTACACTTTCCCAACAAAGCTCCGCAGTCTAGGAGAAACCCCTCACCGTGTCAATGATCCGCTCCGCCGCGTTTGGATGAGGCCAACCCCTGAAGCCGATGTTGCCAAATACCCGCCCTTTTGGTTTGCTACCTATTTTCCTCGGGCTCTGATTTCCTGGGTCGGTTGGCTAAAGCAGCATGGAAGATACACTGTGGGAAGATATTCGAACGCAACTCAAACATGTACTGCCGAGCCACGTCTACCATTCCTACGTCGAGCGAGCCAGGGGAGAGGCCAAGAAATCCGGCCTTAGGTTGGAGTTCTCCGACTCTTTTGCCAAAGAAAATTTCGAACAAAAATGCTTGCCCATCGTTAAGGAAATTCTGAAAAAACAGCGGCTCACTAAGCTGCCCATCTCCATGCTCGTAACGGGAGCCGGGTCCGCGCCAGAGCAGACGGAAATATCGCCTTACGCCCTTGGGCAGCTGTACGAGAGTTCGCCCTTTGACGCCAAATACACGTTTGACACCTTCGTGGTGGGAAGTTCCAACCAATTTGCCCACGCGGCTTGCCTTGCGGTCGCAAAACAGCCGGGGCAAGCCTACAACCCGCTTTTCCTGTTCGGGGGGGCCGGATTGGGCAAAACGCATTTGCTACGGGCAATTGGCTACGAAGTTTCCCTGATGGACAAGAACCTCAAGGTAATCTTCCTCTCGTGCGAAGCTTTCACCAACGAACTTATCCAAGCCATCCGGCTGGATCGAATGCGCGAGTTTCGCGAAAAGTACCGCCGCGGTTGCGACGTTCTACTTTTGGACGACATCCATTTTCTTGCTGGTAAGGAGCGGACCCAAGAAGAGTTCTTCTACACTTTCAATTCGCTTCACGAATTGCGTAAGCAGATTATCGTGACCTCAGACCGCTACCCCAAGGACATTCCTGGCTTAGAGAAGCGCCTACAAACGCGTTTTGAGTGGGGACTGGTAGCTGACCTGCAGCCGCCCGAAATCGAAACGCGTGTGGCGATTCTAAAGAACAAGGCGGAGCTAGAAGGGATCCCCCTTCCGGACGAGGTTGCGGAGTTCATCGCCACGCATGTGAAGAACAACATCCGGGAACTAGAGGGAGCTTTGCATCGGCTACAGGCCTACGCCACCCTGATGGGCGTTCCCATCAATGTGGAACTCGCCAGCCAGACGATGAAGGATATTGCTCCAAAGCACAAACATGAACTCACTCCCGAGGCCATCCTCAAACTGGTGAGCATTCATTTCAACGTGAAAACGACGGATTTGAAATCGGACAAAAGAGTCCGAAAACTGACCTTCCCGCGTCAGATCTGCATGTACCTTTTGCGGAAGTATTTGCTGATGTCTTTCCCCGAAATCGGACGATTTATGGGCGGGAAGGATCACACCACTATCCTGCATGGTGTCAGCAAGATCTCCGATCTCGCGCGAAGCGATGCCGAGACCCTCAATCACATCACCGAAATCGAAAGTCTGATCCGCTAAAAAATCTGGGGATTGTTTGTAACTTCCTGTGGATTGTTTTGACAGTGGCAACGGGATCTTTTGTCCCCGGATCAACAAGTCAAAGACCTGAGTAATTGATCAGATGCGATACACTGCCATACATTAGTTTCTAACATTAGTTTTGGGGAGTTAGCGTGCCATACATCACAATACGATAATTTTCTTGCCGTTGATCGGGCGCCAAACGATGTTGATAACTCTGTTCATAACTCTGTTGATAACTTGTTAATTGTCTGTTGATAACTTGTTGATAACTTGTTTTCCACAGATCAACCGGAGTTATCCACAGCAATATCCACACCGTTGTCCACAGGAAAGGGTGTTTGTTTTTAGGGGCTTAGGTGGGTTTTCAACATTTCAACAGTACTAAATACTACTACTATAAGATCTTATAAGATCTATGTTATGAATACATAATTATAGCTTTCTGGGGAGTCGGAGGAGGCATGAAGTTCGTCATTTCTAAGAGCCAGATGTTGTTAGGGCTGCAAAGAGTGCAGAATGTTGTTGAGCGTCGAACAACTATGCCCATTTTGTCCAACGCACTGATCAAGACGGAGCGTGAGGGAATCTCTTTGGCGGCAACAGACCTCGAAGTTGGGATTCAAAGCCTCCTGGAAGCAAAAGTTTTGGATGAAGGTGCCATCACGGTCCGAGCACGAAGCCTTCTTGACATCGTTAGAGAACTTCCTGAAACGGAGATTCATTTCCAAACTCGCGAAAATCACCGGCTGGAGATTACGGCAAACAAGTCAGTCTTCAACATCTTGGGACTACCGGCCGAAGACTTTCCCGAAATCCCGGGATTTGGTTCCCTGGAGCAGCAATCTTTTGTTCGGATGAACGGTCGTGCCATTATTTCAATGCTGGACAAGACCTTGTACGCTGTGTCTAATGACGAGTCGCGTTATCACCTTAACGGGGTCTACTTTGAAACAGTGGAGGAAAAGGCCAAGAGACTTTTCCGAATGGTCGCGACCGATGCGCACCGGCTCTCCCTAGTGGACAATGTCGAAGCCCTTTTTGACGAGAGTGCTTGGAGAATTTTTGAGCAGGGTGTCATTATTCCAAAAAAGGGGTTAAACGAATTGCGGCGTCTGCTCTCTGAAGGCAAAGACGATTTTTTTGCGGCAATCCAGGGAAAAATGCTGCTCGTAAAGCAGGAAAGTATCTTTCTCACGATGCGCCTCATTGAGGGAAAATACGCGGACTATCGCAGGATTATTCCTAAGCGCGGTAACGATGCCATCGAGCTCGACCGGGATTCGCTTCTGGCTTCCTTGAAACGCGTTTCTTTGGTCTCTAATGACAAGTCCAAGAGCGTTGCATTAAGCTTGCACGACGGAATTTTAGAGCTTTCTAGCCAAAGTCCGGAGCTGGGAGAGGCCCATGAAGAACTCTCCATCGCGTACCAAGGAGAGCCTTTGAAAATTGGGTTCAATTCCAAATACCTGATAGAAGCGCTTTCCACGATAGAGAGTGACAAGGTTTTATTAGAGATACGCGGCAAGCAAAATCCGGGCGTGATCCGTTCGATGGACAACTCGAACCACACCAGTGTTGTTATGCCGATGAGAATCTAGCGGAGCACGATGAATGTCGACAGAGAATGAGCCGGTAACCAATGCTTCCGCCTATGGGGCAGATTCCATCCAGGTCCTGGAAGGCTTGGATGCTGTACGAAAACGCCCCGGTATGTACATCGGGGACACTGCCATCAAAGGTTTGCACCACCTGGTGTGGGAAGTGGTAGACAACGCCATCGATGAAGCGATGGCGGGATTCTGCCAGAACATTCATGTCACCATCCATGTAGATAATTCCGTTACTGTAGAAGATGATGGGCGAGGTATACCCGTCGAAAAGCACAAGACGGAGAAGGTTTCTGCGCTAGAAGTCGTAATGACCAAGTTACACGCGGGTGGCAAGTTCAACAACGCGACCTACAAGGTTTCAGGCGGTTTGCATGGTGTGGGTGTGTCTGTGGTCAACGCACTTTCTGAAACGCTTAAGGTTGAAGTGAAGCGCTCGGGTAAGGTCTTTATTCAGGAATACAGTCGAGGAATTCCAAAAGCACCCGTCAAAGAAGTGGGAAAATCCCAGAAAACCGGTACTCGCATTACGTTCAAACCCGATGCCGAAATTTTTGAAGTCCGTGAGTATAACTACGATACGGTTACTAGCCGCTTGCGGGAATTATCGTTCCTAAATCGCGGTATCCGTATGTTTCTGTATGATGAACGTACAGAGAAAAAAGCGGAGTTTTTCGCCGAGGGCGGCATCAAGTCTTTTGTCGAACACTTGAATCGTGCAAAAACTCGTTTGCATGAAGATCCTATTTATTTCTATGCAGAGGCCAAAGGGATTTTTCTCGAACTGGCGATGCAATGGAATGATTCATACAAAGAAAATATTTTCACGTTTGCGAACAACATCAACACTATTGAGGGCGGCACCCATTTGGCAGGGTTGAAGACCGCGCTCACCAAGTGTGTTAACAAATATATCGAGAAAAACGATCTGAATCGCGACTTCAAAGAAGCTCTGACGGGTGAGGATGTTCGCGAAGGTCTTACCGCTGTTATCAGCGTAAAAATTCCGGATCCGCAGTTCGAAGGCCAAACCAAAACAAAACTAGGTAACTCCATCGTAAAAGGGCTCGTGGAAAACTTGGTGAACGAGCGCTTTACGATTTATCTGGAGGAGAACCCCACTGTTGCCAAACAGATTTGTTTGAAAGCTATTGAGGGAGCGCGCGCGCGGATGGCGGCCAAAAAAGCGCGGGACCTCACGCGGCGTAAGTCGGCGCTTGATGTCGGCGGTTTGCCTGGAAAAATGGCCGACTGCCAGGAAAAAGATCCCGCGCTTTGCGAAGTTTTTATCGTTGAAGGGGATTCAGCAGGTGGCTCAGCAAAGCAGGGGCGTGAGCGCAAAAACCAGGCCGTGTTACCTCTAAAGGGAAAGATCCTGAACGTCGAAAAAGCGCGTTTTGATCGGATGTTGCAGTTTGAAGAAATCCGAATGCTGATTACGGCATTGGGTACGGGTATCGGTTCCAAGGATTTTGATATTTCCAAAATTCGGTACCACCGCATTGTGATCATGACCGACGCGGACGTGGACGGCGCTCACATTCGCACACTACTTCTTACATTCTTTTATCGCCAGATGCCGGAAGTCATCGAGAAGGGCTATCTTTATATTGCTCAGCCGCCACTCTTCAAAGTAAAGAAAGGCAAAACCGAGAAGTACTTGCAGAATGAAAACATGTACGAGGACTTTATTCTCGATCGAGCTTTGGAAGAGTTAGAGCTCAAAGCGAACAAGAAAAAGATCGATGTTGATGCGGCCAAGAATATCTTCAAGAAAATGTCTCAATACGAGAACTTGCTCGCCATCGCTGCAAAGAGAGCGGACGCGAGTTTGATTCGTTTCGTGATTGATACCGAAGAATGGTCTATTGACCTCCTTAAAGATCAAAAGAAATTAACGGCATCTTTGAAGGCTTACGAGAAACAGCTCAGAGCCGAGGAAGACGAGAATACGAAATTTTCTTTCGAGCTTAAAGAAGATGAAGAGCATGATTGTTCTACCGTCGAAACCGTAACCACACGACGTAATATTCGACAAATTACTCGTATCTCTTACGATTTTTTGAGTTCACCGCAGTTTGAAGAACTCCGGAAAATTTCCCAAAGTTTCTTGAAACTTGGGGAACCCCCTTATGAGGCCATTCGAGATAAGGGTGATAAGAAAGAGTTTTCGAAGCTGGAAGACTTGCGCAAATACGTACTTTCGGTTGGGGAAACGGGCCTCACGATCCAGAGGTACAAAGGGCTAGGAGAAATGAATCCAGAGCAGCTTTGGGAAACTACGATGGATCCTTCTAAGCGGTCTTTGTTGCAGGTGCACGTCGAAGATGCTGTGGAAGCAGACTCGGTGTTTTCTACGTTGATGGGGGATCAAGTTAAACCCCGTCGGGACTTTATTGAAGAAAATGCCCTCAGCGTGAAGAATTTGGACGTCTAATGGAAGTTGAAGTCGAAAAGCAAGTTGTCCCGGTGACCATCGAGTCGCAGATGCGCGAGGCGTATCTCGAATATGCGATGTCTGTCATCATTGGCCGTGCGCTGCCCGATGCGCGCGATGGGTTGAAGCCTGTGCACCGTCGTATTCTCTATGCGATGTACGATCTGGGAAACTTTCACGACAAGGCCTTCAAAAAATCCGCTCGTGTGGCTGGTGACGTTATTGGTAAGTACCACCCACACGGTGAAAGTGCGGTGTACGACACAATGGTTCGTATGGCGCAGGACTTTAGTTTGCGCTACCCCTTGATCGATGGTCAGGGAAACTTCGGTTCCATCGATGGCGATCCCGCGGCGGCCATGCGATATACCGAAGTTCGGCTTGCAAAAATTACGTCCGAGGTGCTTGCGGATCTCGACAAAGATACCGTCGGGTTTTCGCCAAATTATGATAACTCTTTGAAGGAACCCGACGTCCTACCGTCGAGAATCCCAAATCTCTTGGTTAATGGGAGTGCTGGCATTGCGGTTGGGATGGCAACGAATATACCGCCTCACAATCTGACTGAAATCGTAGAAGGGGTTAAGCTCCTTCTTAAGAACAAAGATACGTCCGTTGACGAACTCCTAAAGCTCATTCCGGGCCCGGATTTTCCTACGGGTGCTTTTATTTACGGTCGCTCAGGAATTAGGGAAATTTATCGGACAGGCAAAGGCGTTATTCGTCTCAGGGCCAAAGCCGACATTGAAGAGGGAAAAAAGGACAAAGAGCAAATCATCGTCACTGAAATCCCGTTTCAGGTGAATAAAGCGCGTTTGATAGAGCACGTTGCCCACTTGGTTCGTGACAAAAAAATAGATGGTATTACAGATATCCGCGATGAGTCCGACCGGAAAGGAATGCGGATAGTTTTCGAGTTGCGCAAGGGTGAGGATAGCCGGGTTATCCTAAATCAGCTTTACAAGAATACCCAGATGCAGACCTCATTCGGCGTCAGCATGCTGGCTTTGGATCATCAGCAGCCGAAGCTGATGAACCTGAAAGATTTACTGAGCATCTTCATTAATCACCGAAAGGAAGTGGTTACGCGAAGGACCGCTTTCGAGCTGAAAAAAGCGGAAGAGAAAGCGCACATCTTAGAAGCTCTGAAAAAAGCGGTCGAGAATCTGGATGAAGTTGTAGCGCTCATTCGTAAGGCAGCGAGCCCAGCTGTGGCGCAAGACCAATTGATCGCGAAGTTCGAGTTCTCTGAGGCTCAGGCCAAAGCCATTTTGGAAATGCGCCTGTCTCGTCTCACGGGCCTGGAACGCGACAAGATCATCGAGGACTACAAGGCCACGATGAATCTAATCAAAGAACTCAAAGCAATTCTCGCAGATGAGGACAAGGTAGTTCAGATCATCCTTAAAGAGCTTGAAGAGATTAAGAAGTCTTTCGGTGACGATCGTCGCACTCAGTTTATTGACGAGCAGGAGGAGTTAACTGTCGAAGATTTGATTCAGGAAGAATCGATGTTCGTGACCGTTACCTACTCGGGGTATGTGAAACGCGTTCCGCCCAATACATACCGTGCGCAGAAGCGTGGCGGGAAGGGTGTCATCGGGGCCGCGACCAAGGCCGAGGACTTCATCAAAGATATCTTCGTGGCTTCTACCCACGACTATGTGTTGTGCTTTACGGATCAGGGGCGCGTGTATTGGCTAAAGGTTCACAAGATCCCAGAGGGTGGACGAACGGCACGCGGCAAGGCCATCATCAACTTGTTGAACCTGGCTCCACAAGAGCGTGTTCAGGCGATCTTGCCCGTAAAAGAATTCAAAGACACTGAATACGTGGTGATGGTAACCAAAAAAGGCGTCATCAAGAAAACTTCCTTAGGTGCATTCTCTCGCCCCATGAAGCGCGGGATTATTGCTCTTACCATTGATCCGTCCGACAGCGTTGTGGATGCACGTGTTACCGATGGTGCGCAGGAAATTATTTTGGTCAGCCGCAACGGGCAAAGTATTCGTTTCTCCGAGGGAGATGTGCGCGAGATGGGGCGCTCAGCACGTGGCGTAACGGGAATGCGCTTTAAAGAAGACGATGATGAAGTGGTGGGGATGAGTATTGTCCAGCCGGAGGCCCGTGACAGCCATCTATTGACCGTTACAGACAAAGGATTTGGAAAACGTACCGCGATCGAAGAGTACCGTGTGCAAGGCCGTGGGGGATCTGGTATCCGCACCATGAAGATTACGGATAAGAACGGTCCTGTGGTGGCCGTCCGGCACGTGCGGGATGAGGACGAGATCATTATTGCTTCTGACAAAGGCAAAGTGATGCGGACCAAGGTTTCTGAGATCTCTGAAGTGGGGCGCGTAGCACAGGGCGTCCGTCTCATAAAAGTGGCCGACGATGAACGCGTCGGCGCAGTCGCTACCATTGTTAAGGAAGACGAAGAATAACGCTCGTGTCCTTCGTTGGATTCGGGTGGCCAGCACTTACCTAACGGTGGGCCTATTGCTAGGCCTGGTGGCGTGTACCCAACAACGACAAGAGCGATTGCTTCGCGAAGGCGATCACGAAATTAGTGAATCACGGTACGTGAAAGCCGTGGAACTGTTTAGAAAAGCTCTTTCTATGGATCCTGCCTCCGCGTACGGGGTGAAAGCGGCGTACAAATTGGGCTTTGTTTTGGAAACCTACTTCAAAGACTATGAGGGAGCGTTACTTAGCTACGAGGAGTTTATCAAAAACTCCCCTGACAAAGTTCGTAACTACGGAGTACGAAAACGCATGGCGAGCTTGCAGCTCGAGCAATTGCGAGATTTTGAAGGTGCCCAAGAAAGTTATAAATTGCTTCTGGATGAAAGCCCTAAGGGACCAGAGGCCGGTGAGTTCATGTTCAAGATGGCGAGTGCGGCCTTCCAGCAAAATAAGTTCGAAGAAAGCCGTGGAATATATCAGAGCTTGGTGGAACGCTACCCAAATAGTGAACTTGTTCCTGGAGCCCGCTATGAGATTGGTAATACTTACTACATGCAAGAGCGCTACGAAGTGGCATTGCAAGCACTCAAACAGGTATTGCGTGAGCACCCCCAAAGCAAATATTCAATTGAAGCCCAATTTTTGATGGCGCGTTGTCTAGAACAACAACTCAACTTTGCCGAGGCGTTGGAAATGTATGAGGGCTTGGAGGGCCGGTACTTCCCTAAGCAAGTGCTGAGCCAGCGTATTGAAAAGATCAAACCCAAGGTAAAAAAGTAAGAATGATTGTGGATCCCAAATGGTTGCGCTACGCCTCAATCATGAGCAGTGCCGTTACCGTGAAGGGCCTGCTCATCTTTGGTGGTTACTGGGTGGGGGAATACGCTGACAAGCGGTGGGGAACCTCGCCGTGGCTCATGTTTGTCGGCATCATTTCGGGAACCACTTTGGGATTCTATTGGCTTCTTCATGTGGCAAAACGTGAGCGCCCCCCGAGCTGACGGCGTACAACGTATCGCCATTTTTCCATTCTTAGAGACCGAATTCCCAAAGTTGTATGGCTGTTACCGCGCTGTGAGTGCTCCACTGATCCTATATGTATGGCTAAGTCGCTGCTCCCACTCAGGAAAACAGCACTATAACCCTTAAGAATTCTTAATATTTTTAGGGGTTTCTTTATTTGGAAGCCTTCCGTTATAATGCGTCGCAACAAAGTAGTTGGTTTTCATGCGCCAGTATCTAAAACTCATTGCGCTCTCAAGCTTTTGGGGAAGTTCCTTCCTTGCGATAAAGTCCGCCATTGCGGAAGTGCCCCCCATTTTTGCTGCCACTCTACGCATGACTGTTGCGCTTACGTTTTTTATCGTAGTGCTTGCCGTCCGGCGCAGAGCTCGTACTATTCCAGGCCGCCTTTTGCCGCGAGTTTGGCTGACGGGGTTGTTTTCGATCGGGATCCCTTTCTCCCTTTTGTTTCTTGGAATTCGCGATGCTTCCGTTTGCTTTACCGGAATTATGGATGGATCTGTTCCTTTGTGGACGTTCTTGTGGTTGGTCGTTTTTGCGCGGCAACTTGAACCCATCACGCCGACGCGGTTCTTGGGCCTATTGTTGGGTCTCGGCGGTATTTTGGTAATATTTTTTCCCCACCTAAACCATCTCGGGGGCGGTTTGCGAGGAAAACTCCTCTTGGTACTTATGGCAAACGCCTATGCCATCGGCGTTCTGCTCAATCGTCTGCTGTTTGTTGGTGCTAAACAGATCGATCTTTTGGAAAACGTCGCCCACCAAACCGCTGCGTCCTTGCTGTATCTTCTTTGCGTGTCGTTTATTTTCGAAGACTGGAGTCTCATCCAGCCGATGCGATGGGGGTTGGGCGCCTACGCGGCCATTCTTTACCTTGGCCTCTGTTGTACGGCGCTGGCATGGATCTTCTTTTATTCTCTCATCCGCGAGTGGGGAGCGCTTCGGGCAAGCGTTGTCTGCTATCTTACCCCGCCGATGGCGATGCTTTTTGACTTCCTAGTGACCGGTACTCCGGCCTCGCCGTTCGAGCTAGCGGGTACGGCTACTATCCTTATCGGGGTTGCCCTAGTGGAGTCCCAGAATGCTGCTTCCCAACGCCGGCGGGCCGGCGTTCGGGCGTGCTCCGCCGCAAACACCGCGGCGCGTTAACTCCTTGCTAGAACGATGCTTTGCCCTTATTCGCTCGCCTCAGGACAAATCCACTTCGGGGCCGATTGCGAGTTGAATTCCGCGAATTTTGCGGGTAAGAAAAGCTCTGTATTTTTGAGGAAAAGGACTCCGGAAGGACGATGACTGCGGCTGCTCATCACGCCAGTTGGCTGGAAAATTTGCCCCTTTTGCCCCACGATCCGCATTACGTGCACGTAAACGGGGCGATTCTTGTTTTCCTATTCTTGACTATCGTCTCGCTGATTTCGAACCGGATAATCAAGAACAACGTCGAAAAATTCATCGTTCCTAGCCCAAAATTCAATTTGGTAACCATTGTCGACATCCTGATCGAAGGGCTCTACGGTTTGGTAGAGACAACTCTCGGGAAGCAAGGCCGCAAGTACTTCCCGTTTATTGCGGCAGTTTTCATTTTTGTCCTGTTTTGCAACCTGCTAGGGTTGCTTCCGATGAGTAGCGCACCCACTGCCAACACGAACACAACGGTCGCGATAGGGCTAGCGAGCTTTATTTATTACAACATCATGGGTATTCGCGAGCATGGATTCGTTGGTTACCTGAAGCACTTTCTAATGGGGCTCGGACCAGCGGGCATCATCGTAGCGTTGCTGGAAATGGTGTCGCACGCGATTCGGCCGGTTTCGCTCGGAATTCGTTTATTTGTGAATATGCATGTGGATCACACGGTGGTGATGTCCTTTCACAATTTGTTTGCATGGTTGCTGCCTGTTCCATTATTGCTTTTTGGAATTGTTGTCTGTACCATACAAGCCTTTGTTTTCGCTGTGTTGACGGCAGTATATGTTCAAATGGCTACGGAGCATTAGTAGAGTTTTTCACGGAGGGTAACTAGTAATGAGAAGCATGATGAATCGATTTTGGCTGGTTCTTGGCGGAGTTTTCGCGCTGCCCACCAGCGTGTTTGCAGCGGAAGAAGGCGCAGCCATGGCTGGTGGCCTAGGCATCCTCGGCGCCCCAGCGGTAGGTCTTTGTATCGCGCTTGCGGTTATTGCTGCGGCGACCGCGCAGGGGCGGATTGCGACTGCCTACATGGAAGGCGCTTCTCGCAATCCCGGTGCGGACAAAGTGATGCGCACACCGCTCATCCTCAGTCTGATTTTCGTGGAAACATTGGTACTATTCACAGTACTTATCTGTTTGATGCTGGTTGGAAAGCTGTAGACTTTTTCCGACGAGCGGATTTTGTATTAGGGCTCTTACTGAGGGTTTTCTTCAGGAAAGAGCCCGTATACGAATTGTTTGCGGCACACAGGTCAGATACGGTTCCCTGTGTGACAACGCAGCCTCCGGCCGCGCCCCCTTCTGGTCCTAGATCTATTACATAGTCTGCCTGCTTGATGACATCCAAGTGGTGTTCAATCACGACGACAGTATTGCCCTGATCCACCAGCTGGTGGAGAATTTCCATGAGTTTCTTCACGTCCTCGAAGTGTAGCCCGGTAGTGGGTTCGTCGAGGATGTAAAGAGTTCGCCCAGTAGCGCGCTTGGTGAGTTCTCTGGCGAGTTTGATTCTTTGGGCCTCGCCTCCCGACAAGGTGACAGCGCTTTGTCCCACCTTTACGTATCCGAGACCAACGTCAATGAGGGTATCCAGCTTGCCCTTAAGTTTTGGTATGCGCTCGAAGAATTCGGCGGCATGCTCGATGGACATTTCAAGAACTTCTCCGATGTTCTTGCCCCGATAGCTCACTTGGAGCGTCTCGCGGTTGTAGCGTCGACCCTGGCACACTTCGCACGCGACGAACACCGCTGGTAGAAAGTTCATCGCGATTTTGATGGTACCGTCCCCTTTACAGGCCTCACAGCGCCCCCCGGGAACGTTAAAGGAAAATCTGCTCGGCTTATACCCTCGCACCTTTGCAGCCGGGAGTGACGCAAAAAGATTTCTGATTTCAGTGAAGGTGCCCGTATAGGTGGCGGGATTAGAACGGGGGGTGCGGCCAATGGGATTTTGATCCACATGGATCACTTTATCCAACTGTTCCAAGCCCCGAATTTCTCGGCAGCGCAGCGGTCGGTCCTCGCGAGCCAGCTTTGCCTGGACACCCTCCAGCAGGGTATCGATGACGAGGGTGCTTTTTCCGGAACCAGACACGCCCGTCACGCAAATGAAGCACCCAAGCGGAAAGTAAGCGTCTACATTTTTCAAGTTGTGCTCGCAGGCGCCAAGAACCTGAAGGCTCTTTTCTCTGTCTATTTTTCTGTGTTCAGTGGGCGCGGGAATGGTTCGGGTTCCCTGTATGTACTGGGCTGTGAGGCTTTGGGTGCTTTGATCAAGCTCGCTCGGTTCCCCAATAAAGGTAATTTCGCCCCCGTGCTCACCGGCTCCCGGCCCGATATCAATGAGGAAGTCTGCCCTACGGATGGTTTCTTCATCATGCTCGACGACAATAACTGTATTTCCCAGATCTCTTAAGTGCTCCAATGTTAGAATCAGCTTTTCGTTGTCTCGTTGGTGAAGGCCGATGCTTGGCTCATCAAGGATATAGAGTACCCCCACTAAGTGGGATCCGATTTGGGTGGCCAGGCGAATACGCTGGGCCTCACCACCCGAAAGCGTTGCCGCAGAACGGGATAAGGTCAAATAAGGCAGGCCGACGTCTGACAAAAACCTCAGGCGTGCGGAAATTTCCTTCAAAACAGGGCCTGCAATGAGCGCATCATTCTTGCTGGGTTTGAAAGCCTTAAGGTATTTCTGGCAGCTTTCGACGTCCATGGCGCAGAACTCGGAAATATTTTTCCCGTCAATCAATACGGATAGAGCTTCTTTTCTCAATCGGGCCCCGTTGCACCCTTCACAGGTTTGCGGGCTCAGGTATTTTTCTATCCGGTATTGTTCCCACTCGTCCGTGGTTTCATCGAGCTGTCGGTCCAACGCCGGGATGATGCCCTCGAAGGTCTGCTTGAATTGATGAGCGGTCTTGCCACGCAATAGTGTGAAGTTTACCTCCTCATCAGCAGATCCGTGTAAAATCTTCTCCTGGATTTCCCGCGGCAAATCGATGTAAGGGGTTTTGGGATCAAATCCAAACTTTTCTCCCAATGCGGAAACGACATTTTTTTTCCAGCTTTGTGAGTGCTCTTCCCATGGTTCGATGGCTCCCTCCAAGAGGGATTGATCCGGGCGGGTAACAATGAGTTTTGGATCAAACTCATACTCCACACCTAAGCCATCACAATTGGGACAAGCGCCGTGAGGGCTATTAAAAGAGAAGCTTCGCGGCTCGAGTTCTGAGAGACTGATTCCACAATCGACACACGCGAACTTAGTCGAAAAGAACCGATGGCCCGGAATATCCACGACTTCCATTTCGGCCATTCCGCCTGTGAGCGAAACGGCCATTTCAACGGCTTCTGTCAAACGCCCTTCAATATTAGCTTTTAGGACTAATCTGTCGACGTAAACAGAGATATCATGTTTCAGGTTTTTCTTTAGTTTGATTGGCGCGGAAAGATCGACTTGTTCACCGTCTATCAGGGCCCGGACTAGCCCTTGTCTGCGCAGCTCACTTAGCTCTTTTTGAAATTCTCCCTTTTTTCCTCGGGCCACCGGAGCCAGAATTGCAAACTTAGTATCCTTCGGGTAGTCGAGGATTTGTCCAACTATCTGCTGAACGGTTTGTGTTTGTATTGGTCGGCTGCATTGGGGGCAATGAGGCTTTCCGATGCGCGCATAAAGCAGCCGTAAGAAATCGTATATTTCAGTGACCGTTCCAACGGTTGAGCGGGGATTGCGAGAAATGTTCTTTTGCTCGATAGATATTGAAGGAGAGAGCCCATCAATGGAATTCACCGCTGGCTTTTTCATTTGCTCCATGAACTGCCTAGCGTAGGCGGAGAGTGATTCGAGATACCGTCGTTGCCCTTCGGCATAGACCGTATCAAAGGCGAGGGACGACTTCCCCGAACCGCTGAGGCCGGTGATCACTACGAGCTTGTCGCGCGGAATACTGAGCGACAGGTTCTTTAGGTTGTGTTCCCTGGCTCCCTTAATAACTATGGACTTCTGCACGGGGTTGCCGTTCCAATTTAGAGGAATTGCGCGACACCGTCTTCGACGGTCTTGCGGATTTCCTGAAGTCGGTTTTGAGACTGTGCCTCAAAGCGATAGACGAGAACCGGTTGAGTATTGGAGGCACGAACCAATCCCCAACCATCGCCAAATTCAACCCTAGCACCATCGATGTCATTGACGCTTAATCCCTGTTTCAGGAAGAAAGCTTTGGCTTGCTCGACGACAGAGAACTTTTTTTCGTCCGCACAATCTACCCGGAGCTCTGCGGTGCTCCAGCTTTCGGGTACGTCTGACAGGAGTTCAGCGGGAGATCGACGTGCTTCAGCCACAATTTCAACGATCCGAGCGGCGGCATAGACTGCGTCATCATAGCCAAAATAGCGATCGGCAAAAAACATGTGGCCACTCATCTCGCCAGCAAGAGGAGATTTTAGTTCTTTCATTTTACTTTTGATCAAACTATGGCCCGTTTTCCACATGACGGGTTTACCACCGTGTTTCTCAATGTCTTTGAAAAGACGGTGAGAAGCCTTGACTTCCGAAATAATGGGAGCCCCAGGATGAGCTGCCAATACCTGACGGGCGTAAAGAATGAGCAGTTCATCTCCAAACAACACTCTGCCACATGCATCTACGACGCCAATGCGATCAGCATCCCCGTCGAAACCGATTCCTAACTGTGCGCCTTCTCTCTTTACGGTTGCCGTGAGCTCCTTGAGGTTATCGAGCACAGTGGGGTCCGGATGGTGGTTAGGAAAAGTGCCGTCTGGCTCAGAGTAAAGTTCTATCACTTCAGCGCCCAGTTTCCTTAATATTTCTGGCGCTACAACCCCACCCATTCCGTTACCGGAGTCCACCACCACTTTTACTGAGAGCGGCGTCTTAAAGCCCGAAGTTACCTTTTTAATGTACGCGGGTTTGACATCGTACTGGCTCAGACTGCCTTCTGAGAGAGGAAAATCACCCGCCTGCACCAATTTCCTAATTTCCTGGATGTCAGTGCCGTGAATGGTGGAGCGGCCTACGCACACCTTGAGCCCATTGTAGTCTCCAGGATTGTGGCTGCCCGTGATCATGATGCCGCCATCACAATTCCGCTCAAAAACTGAAAAATAGAGAACAGGGGTTGGGACGTGGCCGATATCGACGACATGAATTCCCACGGAGGTAAGACCCTCTGCAAGGGCCTTGAATATTCGGTCCGAACTCTTGCGGCAGTCACGGCCCACGGTCAACGTGTCGCCACCTTTTCGGTGTACAAACGCCCCAATAGCCATTCCCAGTTTTAGCACAATATCCGATGGTAGATCGGTTTCCGCAATGCCTCGAATATCGTATTCGCGGAATATTTTCTCGTTCACGTAGTTACCCCTACTGACTTACCACCTTAATGTGGGCTTCTTTTTTCTTTCGTTCAAGCCACAGGACCATTCTGCGCTCCAGTTCTTCGGAGAAGACGGTGTTTCGGATCTCTTCCTTTTTGGCCTCGTTTAATGATTTGAAAGGATCCTGCCTCGTTTCAAGTACTTTCACAATGTGGAATCCGGCCCCCGTCTTAATGGGTTGCGTGATGTCACCCACCTTGGTTTTTGGTACCACAGTTTGAAATTCCTTTGCCAGCGAGTTTAAGGAGAGATATCCGAGGGCGCCCCCCTGTTGCGCCGTGCTGCTATCATCGGAATATTGTTTTGCGGCTGCCTTGAAGTCTATTTTCCCTTCCGATAGTTCCTTGTATACAGAGTCTGCGCGCTTCTTCGCATTGCTCCCGTTGCTGATGAGTATGTGGGCAATGCTGTATTGAATCTGGCTGCCTTTGCCTTCTTTGCGAATGTAGTAATGGCGCAGTTGCTCATCGGAAATCTTGAGCGTGGGTTTGATCTCGCGATCAATGAGGTTGCGGCGTTCGATCTGCCGTTTTATTCCCTCGCGGTACTCTGGCAGAGAGGTGTTCAGCTGTTTCAACCGCTGTTGAAGTTGTGCCTTGGTGATGTTGTTACGGGTCAGAATGGAGCGGATCTGGCCGTCTATTTCCTCCGGCGTAGCGGAAAGATCCAGCTTCTTGACTTGCTGATTAATGATTCTTTCCTCGACCAAAAGCTGAAGGATCGCCTGGCGACTATTTAGGATAGCCGGATCGACCCCAAGTAACTCCTGAAAACTCTTAGAGCTGAGTTTTTTTTTGAATTCAGAAATATCAGAGTTCAGAATAATTTCGTCGTTTACAATAACAACGACCTTATCTAAAGGGCGTCGGGTAGCTAGGGCAGGGACCGTCAAGACAATAAGGAGAAAGAAAAAAGCGAAAGGCTTAGGCAATAGATTGAAACAGCGGCTCATTTCGGTAAATCTTTCCTTCTTTCAGGAGCTTGGTAACCCACTCCTTGTAGACCCGGGCTTGTTTAATACGCTTCAGCCGCTTCGCGATATCGGCCTTAGCCTGCTCGTAGGTCAACTTGGTCCTCAACTGTTTCTCTACCACCTTTAGAAGGTGGACGCCATAGCGACTTTTGATTGGCTGAGAGACGTCCCCGACGTGCAAGTTAAAAGCGTTGTTAAACGCGGGGATTTTCTCATTTCGCGAGAAAAAGCCGATATCGCCGCCTTTGGCGGCATCTGGACTCAGAGAATATTTGCGGGCGGCTGACTGAAAGGTAATTTTCCCTGCTAGAATCTCTTGCCGAATCTTGTTCGCCTCGTCCACCGTAGGGACCACAATTTGGTGGGCGTGGACCCGCGCAGGTTGGTAAAATTCCTTCTCGTGCGTCTTGTGGTAGCTTTGCATCTCCTCGTCCGAAACCAGAGTTTCCGTGTAAAAGACCTCGTCTATTACTTTTTGGATGAGAAATTGTTCTTCTATTCGTAGTTTCAGGATGCCTTCCGTAATATTTTGCCTTCTAAGCATTTCCTCGAACCCGCCCGTTGGGTAACCGTCCTTCCAGCTGGCCAGCCTGCCCTCAATCTCCTCTTTAGGTATTCTTAAGCCACGTCTCTTTGCTTCTTCGCGAATGATGTGAACGACGATGGTTTCGTTGAGTGCGCGCAATTTCACCCCTTCCATCACTTTGGGGTTCGAGCGACTGACTTCATCTTGTTCCGACTTAAGCTGGTTGTACTTCACTAGGAATTCGTTTACCGAAATGGAGGATCCATCAATCTTGGCAATCGTTTTGTCGCCAAGATTGAAATTTCGGTTGCACGCCACAAGCAGTGTAAATGCCAAAAGAAAACCGAAGCGCAGGGCGGTCATTTCGTATCCTTTTTTGTTTGGGGGTACTTCGCTTTTCGTAATGCTAAAGAAGCCAGGTTCTTTCTCAAAAGAGTCAGCTCCTTTTGGTGCTTGAGATCTCCGCGCAAAAAGGCCTTGTAAACCTCAGGTGCTTTGGCAAATTCTTGCACGGCAATTACCTCGACTAGATGCGTGCCTGCTCCCAGTTTGATTGGGATGGATACCTGCCCGGGCTTTAGCCGCAAGGCGGCCGCGTACAATACGCTAGGAAGATCATTCTTCCCTTTGAAATCGAGATCGCCGGCAAATTTGGCACCGGCGTCCTCGGAATACTGCAGCACTAGTTGCTTGAAGCTTTTTCCCGACTTTAGCCCTGCCAGAACAGATGCGATCTTGGCCTCTTGGGCCGCTGGCTTCCCCATCACCGCTAAGTGCCGTAATCGAATGCGTGGAGCCGTCGCATAGGCTCTGCGCACCTCTTTATCCGTTGGTTGTAATTCGTCGGCGTGCTGACCCAGAATGGATTTCAGGTAGTGCTTGTACAAGACACGGTCAATCTCGGTTTTCGCTTCGGGTTCTAATCCTATTCCGAGGCGCTTGGCTTCTTTGACGGCAAGCTGAAAAAGTTCGTCCTTGTTCGGCGTTTTGGAGCCCAGCGTTACCAAACAGAAAGTAAAGCAGAGTGCGAGTGGAATAGGGAGTATCGTGTGCTTCCGAAAAACCATCAGCCTTCATGCTAATTGAAGAGATAGAGGCACGCAATACAAGCAGACGGCAGGAGACAGGGATTGAGTTAAAATAAAAGGATGTTCCCAAGCTTAACGCTAGCGGTCATGGGTCGGTCGGTGTTGTTGGCGGTTTCCTTGTGCGCGCTCCTGCAAGGTGCGGACAAGAAGCTGCGCATCTATTATTCGTCTAACCGGCAGGGTGAAGTAGAGCCGTGCGGATGCCAAACAGGTCAGATTGGGGGAGTGCACCGCTTTGCTGAGTACTTGGAGCGCTCCGGGCGAACGAGAAAAAACAGTCTGTTTTTTGATGCGGGGGACGCTTTTTTTGCGCTGTCCCAGATCGAAGGCAGTCGGCACGCTCAGGAGCTGGCAAAAGCCGAGCTAATAGCCAAAGTATACGGTCTGCTGGGATTGGACGCCTACGTCATTGGCCGCCGAGACTTGGCCGCGGGTTGGTCGACGCTAGCCCGATTGGCCGCGACCACAGGGGCGCCTTTTTTGGCGGCCAACTTGGATTCCACCAGCTCCGAAACCCGGTTTTTAAGAAAAAGCGTTGTTTTGGAACGCTTGGGTTGGAAGGTGGGTGTTTTTGGTGTTGTAAGCCGCGAAGATTTCTCTGACGTTTTGGGGGTCGCACCGCGCGACCCCTTTGCTGTAGCTCGCGAGCAAGTAGCGACCTTGAAGCGAACCGGCGCCAATGTCATCGTCGCGCTCTCCTACCTGGGGCTCGAGGCCGATCGCAAATTGGCGGCAATTCCGGGCATTCAGCTGGTAATTGGATCTCGATCTCTGGATGTGCTGACTCAGCCGCAGGCGGTCGGCAAGACACTCGTGTTTCAGTCGGATGTCGAGGGGAGACAAGTGGGTGTGCTCGACTACGATCCTCATAATCCGCTTCAGAGTTCGCACTCGTTAGTGGAGCTCGACAAAAGCCTGGAAGCAAAAAACATGGTCGCTGCGTGGGTGGAAAAACACCGCGAGTACGTGCGCCAGCTGGCGTTTTCAGCAC
>JAGQZV010000299.1 GCA_020435295.1 Bdellovibrionales bacterium
CTTGTTAGCAAAAAAGTGATCGGTCTCAACGGTCCACACGCGCACGTTGGGCATGCCGCTGGTTAGCTCCGTTGCCTGGCCCTGGATCCACTTCTGGGCCGCAGCACCTTTCGCGTTTGTAGCCGATCGACTCCCCATCGCCTCAAGGGATTTCAAAACATTCCAGTAAGCGTCCTTGCTTACCATTGAAACCATATCTGCAACAAAAGCGTCTCCACGCACGGCAAATTCAAAACCGCTGTCTTTTGGATCCGCGTACTCCCAAACCAGTCTGGCAGCGGATCGTCCCTTGCGGATTTCATGAGTCACATCCATGAAGCCGCCACAGGCTTTATAGTGATCGTGCACAATGCGGGAGAATTGTTCTACCTGGGAGACGGGCACGCGAACCAGCGACACGCCACCCTCTGCGTAGACCAGTTCATTTGGACCAATTTCGCGGGCTAGCTCAGGCAAGAAGTCGCCCAATAATAGATAGCGATCTTCATCCGCTTGGACCGCAAGACAAAAGACAGCAAGGAAAACAATCAGTATCGCCTTCATCCCCTACCCCCTAAAGTGTGTGGAGCGCCCCGAAATAGCAGCGACACCGTATTTTGTGATGCTTTCCTAGATATTTAACCAATCTTTACTTTCTGAGTCTCCTTATTTTTCGCGCATTGATCCGCACACCCTAAATCTGCTACGGTGTGTCACTTACGAGGTTAGTATGCCCAAAGCTTTTAGAATCCTGTGGATTTTCGTGTTCTTGGCCGCGTCCGTACAAGCGTCTCTACCCCCAGGCTGCGCTGATACATCGGCCGACGAAACCGGTGCCGACGATCCCAGGATCCGGGTAGAGGGGTTTACTGAAGCTCAGTTGGCCGATCCCATCACCGCCGCGCAAGTACGCGAACAAAAAATCCAGCTTGCTGGCTTTCTGAAGTTTTTGGACGAGTCGCTTACCGGTGACTCGCTTCAAAAAGTTCCGAGCGCCGTCGTGCTTCGGCCTGGTGATTGGCGCGCCCCCTGGACGGTGGTCGCAGATTTCTTAGGGGGATCCCCGTACCGCGTGCAACAGTACCCGGATACTACGACCCTCATTGTGCGCATGCCGTGGCGCCCCGTTTCGAAGTTCAAAGTACTTACCAGTGGTGTTCTGCTCGACTACTTTCTTCGCGGCTGGCATTTGGATCGCATTGAGAGAATAACCTTACGCGCTACCCGACGCTTGCGAGATTTCGGCAAGATACGCGAGAGAAAAATTGAAAAGATCCGGGAAGAGATTACTGCAGCTGCCAGTGCGGCCGCTGAAAAAATCGGTGACCTTTTGAAAAAAATCGAAACCCAGTCAATGGGGACTGCCGCCATTCGGTTTGATATTGGCGGCCTGGTACAAGGAGAGGCGACCTTGTCAGGTCCCGACCAAGCGAACATTGAGGGGTGGAATTCTGATGTACTCATGCAGGTGCTCCATTTGGCGGAAGCGCAATTGAAGGATGGTTCGGTGACAAGCCAACTGTTACAGGCCGCTGAGAATTACCCCACCACAAGCCGCAACGTCTGGGACTGGCGTGTTTCGGTCGCCCCCATTGTGGTCCGCAGCCAAGATGTAGGTGTGATCCATACATGGGGAGACAATGCGGCCCGGGCTTCCACTTTCGTAAGAGGACCGGAAAACAAAATCTGGTTTCTGCATCTGAATCTCGGTTGGGTGGTGGTGGACACTTTGGATGACTACGACATCCGTGTCTTCAATCAGGTGACTATCCACCGGGGCGCGGAGATGGCGCTTGCCCTATCGAACGCGATTGCTCAGATGCGCGCGGGATCGGCTAACCCCAGTACGTCCAGCGACCCGTCGTGAGACAAAGTACGGCAAGAGTGGTGTTGGTTGTCGCGTGCGCAATCACCGAGTCCAGTAGGTCTGTTCGGCGCGCATAAAGCCCCGCATAAACCGCTCCCGCAAGTAGTGCTGCCATCCAGTCGTTGTGAACCAG
>JAGQZV010000300.1 GCA_020435295.1 Bdellovibrionales bacterium
AATCGTCGATTTGACACGTTGATTGATTCAAACACCGAGACGGAAGGTGAACTAACCATTGAAATTGAAAACTTAATCCGCCTCCCCGGTCAATCCGTTGGCATGAACGATATCACAATAAGCTATCATTTCTGGCCACCGGTCGACTTGCTTGGAGCCAGGCAGAACAATGCCTTCGCATTGGATTTTTCGTCGATTGAAAGCAGCGTGAGCCCGAGTTTTGCTCGAGTTTTCTTTCGCGACGAGAATAACGAGGGTTTCGGTGCGTGGAATTATGATCTTCCACTGAACTCCGAGTCGCATACGGAGCTGTTTCCATTTGATGCGTTTGTTGCGCGTGGTGGCACAGTCGAGCCCCGGCTCGATAGGATCAGGGAGGTTTCATTTTCATTTGTGTTTTTAAGTCCGCCCGCCGCCATGACGTGGAATGCATCCATTCAACGCTTCCGTACGACACGAATCGTTCCCGAACCCAGCGGCATTTCTTTCATTGCGACGATTTGCTTCCTGATTTTCTGGATGGGCTACGCCCGGGCTGATGAAAACTTGCCGTAGCCAAGTCCCCTCGCCCCCAATAGGAGTTACGCAGAAGCGACGACATATTCATGCCACATATGGCCGCAACTCCTTTTGGGGGAGACGGTTAGGGCTTAGGTCCAGGTTTGCACTTTTTCGACGTCATCCAGTGAGGGGAGCGAGGAAATTCAGCAGGTCGAGCGAATTTTTTTGGGGTGTCGGATTGAGGGACACCGGCTTTAATGCTCTGACGGCTGCATGGGGTCTGACCCGAATGGCACTACATTCCATGAGCGGTTTAGTGACGCGTGCATGGCTACATGGGGTCAGACGCTGTTTCCGGTTTTTCAACCCGTGACTTTGTCTGCCAATATGACGCTTATACGTTGCGATGGAGAGAGGCAACATTTCTTTTGGTGGTCCATCGCCATGCGGCACGTTGGACAAATCTTCATGGTATGATTGAGGCGGCCAATCGCGTTGTTGGCATCGCATTGTTGCACGTGGATCGGCTGCAAAGGTGCGACTCGTTGTTGCGGCGAGTGATCGAGATGACGTCCGGGCTTGCCCCCACGGCGTGTCGCGCTCGAGCTAGTTCGCTAAGCGCTAGCGCCCCCCAAGTAGTTGGCATGAGTCTGCGACGTAGCCTTTTTGGGCGTAGTGAGGCACCACACCCGGTGGCGATGGCTACGGCTTTTGCGCGCGTGTCAAGCATTGGTTGGTAGGGACAAGGTGTTTTCAGCTTTTAGCGGACGAAACGGCTGGTGCAGGAAAAGTTCCACGGCTGTCCCCAGCCGTTCCGTCTGCTGATAGCGCGCGGGCGGGATGCGGGTGGGGGCAAAGGGCGCGATGCGGTGATGTTCTCGGCCTACGGGATGGCCTGCGCGAGAGTGATCTGGTATATTTGCATCCACCATGGAACAACTGCCCACGCCGCATAACAATCTGTTTCACTTTGCGCTCACCCACGCGCCGAGCGCGAAGGGTTTGATCGAATCGCAGTTTCCCGTGGAAGTACTGCGTGAATTGGAGCTCGCTTCCTTGCAACTGGAAAAAGAGAGCTTCGTTGATGCAGACTTACGCGAGAAGTACTCGGATGTCCTTTGGTCGGTTCGGTTGGTTCAGGCTGACCGCCATCAGCGCGCCGGGAAGAAACCAGGCCGATTCGCGTATGTGTACATCCTGTTGGAACACAAAAGCGAACCGGATCGATTGACGGCACTACAATTGCTGACGTACATCGTTCGCATCTGGGAGCGGCAAGTGCGTGAAGGTCTTGACCTTTGTCCCGTCCTTCCGCTCGTGGTCTACCATGGCCCAACAGGCTGGGCGGCAGCGCGTAGTCTGGAAGAACTACTGCAGACGCCATCGACCCTGGCACCTTATCAGGTGCAATTCCGCTTCCCGCTACTGG
>JAGQZV010000301.1 GCA_020435295.1 Bdellovibrionales bacterium
TGTTTTTTGGTGCGGAGTGCTGACGATACTTCTCTCGTGGACGCTCCTCTGGTGGAAGCGCTCCTCCAAATAGCCTATAATCTAAATTCACTTCTTGAGGGGGCCTTCATGAAAAAAATCCGTCCACTGTGGGTATTGATCGGTTGTGTTTTTCTTGGTGCTTCGCACCGGACCACGAGTCCATTTATTACGCCTGCAATAGCAGTTTTGGAAGACGGGCAGATTGTTACCGAAAGCACCGATCCTGAAGCCATCAAGAGAGAAATTAAAAATCAGGTAAAGTTCACCATTGGTGCGCTCAACGAAATTGGGGGCGGCGCGGCCATTGAGAGCACGCTCCACATCGAGCTTAAGGATCGCATCCGTGAGAACACCGTCGCGTACAAAGCGAGACTTCTGATTGCTTACCCTCAACAATACGTTTTGCCGCAAGAACTGCAGGTTGTTTTGCCGGCAAGCGGGAGCCGTGACGGTTTAAAGAGTTTTTACGATGCGTATTCTCCGCGGTGTAGTAGCGAGAATCACGGTTGGTCGAGCTATTTTTATGATTATCGGCCAATGCGTTGCGGCCTTTCCCAACAAGCTGAACCCGCTCTTGGTTGGCGGGCGACTTTTGCGCTGGAAGTGCAGGAAGAACATTTAGACGCAAAGCCCGAAACCCAAAAAGTTTGGGAAGACGGCAAATACAACGTCATTGCGATCTTTGGGAACACCAACTCGACCGACAGCACCCGTAGTGCGGTTCAGTTTCGCCAGTATCTGTACAATTGGTTTGGGACCCCTATCGCAAACCAGATGGACGATCATGGCAGGTTTTCGGTGCAAACCATGCAGTTCCGAGCTCACAAAGGGGTGATGGTGGTTTCCTTATTCGATCTATTTGACGGGAACGTGCAGACTCTCGGCGAGAGTTTTAAGAGCGCCTTTGAGGCGCTTACCCCTGACGCCGATCTCGTCGCCTACAACGGCCACTCCGGCCTGGGCGCCAATGTGGGCGCGCTTACACACATGGGCGTGTTTAAGCCGGATCAATACCAGGTGTATTTCCTCAACGGGTGCGACAGCTTCTCCTATGTGGATGGAAGATTGGCCGAAGCGCACGTGGCGCAAAACCCAGAGTCCGCGCCCACAAAGTATTTGGATCTTATCCTTACGGTACTTCCGAGTGCCTTTGAGGAAATGGCTTATGGAACCGCGCGCGTGGTGTTGGGTCTTCACACTGGGAGTGCGACGTACTACCAAATGCTTTCTAACATTCGAAACGCGAGCCCTCTTGTAATCGGCGAAGAGGACAATGAAGAATAAAGAAGGAGGGGGAAACCCTCCTCCTTTGTCTTAGGGCTTAATGGGTTGGATGGGACCGGGTTTGATCGGCCCTATCTTCAGGCACATCGGGCCCCCGCTTCGAATCGCCTTCAGATCTTTTTGATCATTGTTCCACACCTGGCAGCCCCATTGGCCGACGTTGTGAATGGTGTCGATGGCGACTTCTTCCTCTTTACAATGAGAAAGCGTTCCCGGCGGTAGAATTACTGTCACTTCGCGCAGCGCGCCACTTGCGATAGGCATCGCAATTTGCACTTCTTCCGTCGAATTTCCAACGCGTACTTTCATGCGCTTGTAGCCGCTGCCGGTAAACCCAACTTCTCCGGTGTTCTTTACTTTGATAATGGCGCGTTGGTGGGGGAAGTGGATGTCTCCCATCCATTCCTTGTTCCAGTAAGTGATGCCTAGTGGTACCAAATCCTTTTTGTAGTGGCGTGAAATATAGTCGTCGCAGGCGTTAGCATCCGCGTAAGCACTGGCGGACGCAAGTAGCGTCACGACTCCAACCAACCCAAGTATAAGAGCCTTCATCGTTATTCTCCTCATTTGTAAGTTAATAAGGGCTTTTGCCCCCTTTGCTTACGCGCAAAAGAAGA
>JAGQZV010000302.1 GCA_020435295.1 Bdellovibrionales bacterium
GCCCTTTATTTCACGCTAAACGAGTATTTTAGGGATCGAGAGATCGCGCGCACCACCAACGTCATGCTGGAAAAGCCAGAGGCCTACGGCGATTGGATAAACCTGGTGCGCTCAGGGCGCATCAGTAAATCCGAGCTCTATATCCTCATAGAAATGGATCGCTCACTCGGCGAAGCCAAGCGAAAAGAGTTCCAGGCTGTGGTGGATGAAATAGAAGCCGCTTACCTCGACGCGAAGGACGGGGATTCGGTCAAGCATCTCAAGGACAATCTCGAATCGGTCGGCCGCTCCATTAATGGGCACGTGGCTCAGGCCAAGAGTGAGTCTGGAGAAAATAGTCCCGAATACCAGATGTGGCTACGGGTGCAAAAACAGTTCGAACAGCAGCGAAACCGTCTCGCAGCGTTCAAATAAGTTCTTACTCGGCAACGGCAGTCTTACGAAGCGACTGGTAGTAGCGTTCTTTTAGGGCGCTGACTTCATTCGGCGCACCGAAACGTTCCTCGTCGAGTTTGATGAGTTCACTATAGTAGCTGGAGCCTCCCGCGATGGGCGACAAAAGGCGACTCTCTTCAAACTGGTGTGTGTGCGCCGAATTGGCTTGCGTCTTTTTTAAGTAAGCAAGACTTTTGCGGTTGCGCTCGACTTCTTCGTCCGAAGTAAATCCGTTGAAAGGGAAGCGGAAGTCGATATCAAGGAGCCCCAATAGGAAGCCCTGGATTTGCGTGTCGACGAGGATGTGCTGCCCGTGCTGATATAGAACGGCGTGATCCGTGCCAAAGGATTTCTCGGCGCCAATCACGATCGGGATCCCGTACTTTACTGCCAGATCGCGCGACGCCAAGTTAGGCAACTGGGAAACAAGAATTATGATGTCCGCATGCTTCTTTACTGTCGGGATCCATTTTGCCAAAGTCTTGTCTGGACTGTCGACGGTGACGCCCACGGCAGAAATGGCGGCCGGATCGGACGCTGAAACTACGCCATAGCGCACGCCGCCAATCTCAAAAATAGAATAGGGTTTAAATACGGTTTCTCCCCCCGAGGCCATTCGCACATTCGTGCTGATGAACGGAAAATGAGCACTTTTCTGAAGACGCCTAAGGTGGAGCGCCCCCAAGTCATAGTCCAAAGGGCCAGGGGTGAATAGGTTCAGACCGGAAATGTTTAACATCTCAACCATAACTTTAGCGCGATCCTCTTTTTCGTTTTGTTCGAGCGTAGCTTCTCCTCCGTTGAGTAGATTTCCGCCATCGACAAAAAGTAGATTCGGGCGGACTTTGCGTAGTTGCGCCACAGCGTTGGCCTCCCTATCTATGCCCCCGTAGGGGTTCACTTGACAGCCGCAGGGTTCCAGCGTCCCCATTCGATTGGAACTGTGTACGATGGCAAGCTCCGCGGTGTTCGGAAGTGCGCGAGACGTCACAGATTTGTGCGACGGCTTTGAGAGTAAGACTACGAGAACAGCAATACCCACAAAAAGAAGCGCAACCAGCTTTTTCATAACGACCCTTTCCGTTTAATCTCCGTCAGCAATGCGCTCCATGGCTTTAGCGCACACGCCTGAAAATTTGAATTCCCCGTCTTGAAAATCCACTTCCACTGCCTGATCCGTGGGCAACATGTCTCGGTTTTTGGCCCGGGCCAAAGGATTCACGATTTCTCGTTCAATCGCACGATTCAGCCGCCGCGCTCCTAAGTCGTCCTCCGTTGCAAGGCGCGCTAACTGGTCGAGCGCTGCCTGACTTAGTTTCACATCAACTCCATTGTCCAGCATGCGCACTCGAATAGGCTCAAATACCGTTGCGGCAACGCCGCGCATTTTGTCTAAATCCATGTCGTGGAACGTGATGACTTCGTCAAAGCGGCCAACGACCTCTGGACGGAAACGTCGGCGCAGTTCTTCTTCCGTCATGTTTG
>JAGQZV010000303.1 GCA_020435295.1 Bdellovibrionales bacterium
TACGTAGGCGGTCAATTCAACCTCATCGGTTCGCGCGCCAAAGGTCGCATCGCGCGCTACTACACCGATGGGAGGCTCGACGCGGACTTTGCCAGCGGTATCGGATTTGATGGTACCGTGGTGACGCTACTTCTTACGGACAATCGTCTATACGCGGGTGGGGCCTTTTCTTCTTATGATGGGCAGACTACGGAAAAAATCGCGCGCCTGCACCTGGACGGTTCGCTGGATACAGCTTTTGTAGTTCCCGGGACTGGCTTTAACAGCTCCGTGGTGAAAATAAAACCATCGTTCGATACTCCGGGAGCTATTTATGCTGCGGGCAATTTCACAGATTACAACGGAACTGGGGCAGTTAGGATGGCGCGCCTTTTATCAAATGGTTCACTAGATGTGGGGTTTAATTCTGGGTCTGGATTTGACGCCACAGTCTTAGATTTTGTGCAAGTTTCGGTCGCTCCATTCAATATTGCGGCAGTCGGGACTTTCTTAAACCACGGGGGCAACCAAGCCCAACGTATCGGTATGGTCACGGTTGCTGGTGCTTTTGACGGCGGATTCAGCGCATTTCCTGCTTGTGACAGCGTTGCCCGCGCGATCACGATAGTAAATGGCACTGAGCTTTATGTATTTGGAGATTTTGCCAATTACAACGCTACGGCGGCCGAAGGCGGTGTGGTCCTCACCACCAACGGCGCATTCCAAGTCGGCATTCCGGCGGGTTTTACGAGCGGGGCCGGCCCTGTAGCCGTCGTAAAAGCGCCTTGGCTCTCAGATCATTTTTATGTGGGTGGCAGTTTTTCTACCTTTTCTACCCAAAGCCCCGCGCATGCGATGCTCATTAATAATGGTGGTGCCATCAACGTTAGCTTTGATACGGATCCCGGCTTTGACGGGAATGTCCGCGCCCTTGCCGCCAGCGCCGCGACCGAGTACCGCATTTACATGGGAGGGCTGTTCACGTCTTACAACTCTGTTTCAGCGGACTATCTCGCCCGCTTACGCACAGATGGCACGCTTGATACGAGCTTCCCGCAAGTGCCGTAATGCGCCTTTAGGGCTGAGCCATTAGGGCCCGAATCCGTCGCCATTTCTTTAGACTATTCTGTTGGCGCTCTTTGCTTTCGAGAAACTCTTCGACGCGAGCGTCTTCTCTACTGTAGCGGAATGTCACCACGTACATGTCCGAAGGGGCGAAAGCTTCCTGTACTCGCTCGGTATGTTTCTCCCTATCATCCACAAAAACAATTGCCCCCGGCTCGTACCCAGTTTTTGTAAGCAAAAGGCGCAACATCGCGCCCTTGTGCATGCCGGCCGTAAAAAATATTCCGTTTTTGTAGGTTACATATTGCGATGGTTTATTTAGGCCGAAGCGGAGGACTTCCTTTTCAGTAAATCCAAACTCCATTCCCACGCGATCAGGCTGATAGGCCCGGGAGATTTCCGGATACCCTTCGATAGGCCCAATAGCGCTGTTCTTCAAGTCGATCCCGTACTTTTCAAAAGCCCTCAGCGTCGGGATCTCGTAGTCAAACCCCCGAGACGTGAGCGCGATGACTTTTGCTCCCATGTCTTGGATTGCTTTGACATAGGAAGCGGTGCTGGCCCCCTTGACGGAACCTTCTGTCATTCGCATTTCCCCCACCACGAGCAGCGCGCCCCAGGCATTGAGAAGTTCCGGAAAGGAACTATAGACGAGGTCAGGATGTTGGGGGTTTTTCTTCAGCAGTTCCTCTTGCCAGCTGAACCATTGATCACTCCCGAGATCTGCTTGCGATGCCAATAGCGTGTTATCGATATCGAAAACCGCAAGCACGTTCTTAGCGCCATGGCGGTCGGATAGCCTCTTCACTTTCGCTACAACTTCTTTGAGCTCGTCGGTAGACAGCGCCTCGGATCCAAAAG
>JAGQZV010000304.1 GCA_020435295.1 Bdellovibrionales bacterium
AGTTAGTACCGTGACAATAGAAGCAACTATGCCCAATCCAACCACTATCGGGTGCTCAGCGATTTTGCCGGAAAGGCTTCTTTTTTGTTCCGAAATTCGATTACCTTCCATCTTTCTAGAACCACTGACTTCTCGATCATTTTGCTTCTTTTCTTCGAATTCTTTGAAATTGAGCGCCGGAAGAAGACGATCTAGATTTTGATCGATCAGATGTTGGGCCATGCCCTGATCTTTCGGTGCATTCGCCCACGCAACCGAGTGCATTAGGACAGTTTGGACCTGCTCAGTTTCCACGCCATCGAAACACCTTGAAAGTAGCAACACAATCAGGTGGCGATCATTTGCCACCTTCACCAAGTGAGGCAGAAAATCGTTGTAGCTATCTAAAGTGGAGTACAGCTTCAGCTTCTCTTCAGGCGGGCAGCGGTGGGCCAACTCGGATAAGGCTCGTAAAGCCATTCTCGCCTCCACCGGTTCCGTGGAACCAAACACGTGATTTCGTGCCACCAGCGCTGAAAGTGGAAGTACGTCCTTCGGTGGGACGTACTCCGCCGATTCGGCGAATGCGATCCAAATATTGTTGAGTGCGGTATTCTTGACGCCAACGTAACCGCTTGCGAACCATGACCGGATTCGTTTTATCTGAATACTTTCGATAACTACGCGCAATTCATCGAGCACAAAGCCTGGTGCGCTAAGAGATGATTTGCCGCCGGCGCTCGCCGCAAGGCGACGAAACTTTTCCGCTAGCTCTTCGGTATGCTGTACGGCGCCATCTATTTCCTGCTTATTTCGCCAGTACCGGAATACTTCAATAGCGTTTTCGAAGAAGCTCATCCCTTTACCCCAAGCTATGGATAGTTGGCTTTTTGAGGCTAATCGGGATAGGGAGGAGCCTCACGACTCCTCTCCTCCCACACCACCGGGCATACGGATCACGTACCACGGCGGTTCGGTAGATTGAGTCACCTTTCACCATCCGCTAAAGATGGTAAACCCAAACCCGCAAAGTACGCTGCAGGCATTCCGTAATTCAACGCCGGACTTCTGCTCAGACGCCAAGGTCCGTGAGCCGACTTGGCCGTATTCCAGGCCAGCCTGACATCGATCCCCAGCTTCCGCAACTGCCTGTAACCTGAACGCCCCCACTGCTTCCACGCATAACAACGCAACCGTCTGCGTATCCATTTGTCCAGCTCCACAAACGGGCGTTTGACCTGACATATCCCGTAGTAGGCTTTCCAGCCCAACAGATACTTACGCAAGTCAACTATCACCTGCTGCAGGCTGTCTCCCCGGGTACGACGCGTGAGGCGTCTGATCTCCTGTTTGCAGCGCTTCTCAGCTTTCTCGCTGACCTTGGTGCGAATGCCCCCTCGGTAGCTAAAGGTGATGCCGAGAAAATGGCGCCGCCATGGACGATCCACGGCACTTTTGTCTTGATTCACCCTCAGCTTGAGTTTGCGTGACAGAAAGCGGGTTATGCTTTCCAACACTCGCTCTCCCGCCCGTTTGCTTTTAACGAAGATGTTGCAGTCTAGGGTAAAGGAATGGTTTAACGGCGGTAAACCGGACCTATCAGTTCGCTGCAGGTTTCCCATAGTGCAGTGCCTCACTAGCCCGATCATAACCGGTTCACCATTCCCTTCCCATCCCACCGTACGTTCAGTTTTCCCGAATACGGCGGTCCGACAGTCTTCATCACAATGCATGCACAGGAGCTTCCTGATACCTTATACGACCGCTGCCAATATAAATAATACCCCCGGCATACAGTCGCTTGTTCGAGAACTTATTCCACCCAAAACCTCGGCCTTTACTTCTGAAGGTCA
>JAGQZV010000305.1 GCA_020435295.1 Bdellovibrionales bacterium
GAAAGTGAGGACCTTACCGCCCCATGCTTTGGCAATAGTTGCCAGGATCAGGGTACTGATGCCACTGCCCAACTCCACTATGTGATGCGGACGGTGTTCTTGAGCGGTTGCGATCAAGAAGGAGCCCATGTCCGGGGAGATCGCCCAATTTCTCATCTGAGGCAGGGGGGTTCGAACCTGGAGTGCGGCGTGAATGTTAAATAGTTGCTCGACCTGACGGTACGACTGTTGTGCGGCTGCTAGGCTTCGATAATGGAGGCTAAAATACGCGCGTTGCAAGTAGAGCACCAAACCAGCCACGAGTAGCGTTGCACTGTGGGTAGCTCCGTTTCGGTAGAGTTCTACGGACGACAATAGGGTTACAAAAGTAAGGGTTGCAACCACCCACTGATTTGTCCAGACCCAGCTTAAGCGAAAGTGTCTGTAGGCTTTGGGCTTCTTATGTTTAGCTTGAGTATTCATAGCGTGGTTGCTCTTCAATTTTCACTCCTGTCCCGGTGAGGATTTCGGAATAGTGCGCAATGGCTTCTGAGCGAGTACATGCATCATCGCAGCTAAGCTTCGTAAACTGGCCCGTTCGCATCTTGTGCACCAAGTCTTCTGCCGTATCTTCGTATCGGATCTCCAAAACGGGGATTTCTGCCATTGCTAGATCCATCCGCTTGCTTGGTAGATGAATGGACTTAGACGGGATAAAATTGACCGCAGCATCAAAATTCAACAGGTTTTTTCTATATTCTTCTGGGGTTACCTTTTCACGTAGGATTAGGTAGTCTCCTTCCTGTTTGCGTGTGTCTTCGCTGAGGCTTTCAGTGCTTGTAAACAGCGTTAGAGTCTGCTTGCCACCCTCTTCGCGCAGTTTTCGTATTGCTAGCAGCAGCTTGGAGATGTCTCGATCGCCGTATAGCGCCCCGCCATAAATGTATGCGGTGGTTTCCTCATTCCTTCGCTTCCACTTCGTAGGCGCGGTGTCTGTGGGCAGGATGTGTGGGACGATATGAATCTTGGAGGAGGAGACCCCGAGTTTCGCAAAACTTTCTTTGGCACCGGGGAAGTTGATAACGATAGCGTCAAAAAGCTGCAGTAGCTCTGCTTCACGCTGCGCCTTAAACTGGTTGAGTATTCCCGGGGGGTAGATTGTTGGATCGCCGTACTCCACCAGGAGGTTACCAACGCGTCGCCCTGTCTGCTTTAGCGCTGCGGCTAGCACCATCGGAGCGAGGGGCTGCGCTATAGCTAGCGTTCCCTCTGCCTCCAGATCGACTTGGTGCTGCCTGAGAAAATTCAGCGCATTGTGCACCCACAAGGCATTCATGTCTGGAAATAGGAACTTTTGACCGATTGCGCAAGCCCACTGAATAGGCTTTGAGAGCTCAGTAGACACCAATGCTGGCAATCGTTTGTCGGTGGTTTTTTTGAGAATCGGACCAACAGGCGTATCTATGATTTCTAGGTTAGCGTGTGTAAAAAGGTGCTTGTTAAAATTAGGAACGATAAGGCGAACTCTGAAACCTGCTTCGCAGAACCCCTTAGTGAGTTCATAGGTTCTAAAGGATCTCGGGGTGTTCTCTACTTCGAAATAGAAGGAAATTATGTTAATTGTCGGTTTCATTTCTGTTAGTTCGTCCCGCAGATTTGGTTTAGTACATCGACGATTCGTTCCGTCGCTCGTCCATCCCAGAGGGGGATATCGTTTCCAACTTTGTACGCCTTGCCTTGGATCCGGCGAATTTCTTCTTCGATTTGCGTTAAGTCAAACCCGACGAGGGTATTAGTTCCCAAGCTTA
>JAGQZV010000306.1 GCA_020435295.1 Bdellovibrionales bacterium
GGGGGCCACCCTGCATGCCCGGGAACACTCGGCTATCCAGTTTCTTTTTGAATGCTTCTTTGGTTAGGACAAAACCACCGCGCGGACCACGCAGAGTTTTATGCGTAGTACTGGTCACAAAGTCGGCGACTGGAACCGGCGACGGGTGCACCTTTGCAGCGACTAGCCCGGCGATGTGGGCCATGTCTACCATCAATAGGGCGTCGACTTCCTTTGCAATGGTCGCAAAGGCCTGAAAATCAATGATACGAGGGTAGGCGCTCGCTCCGGCGACCAGAATCCGCGGGCGGTGTTTCTTTGCCAAGTCCCTCACCTGATCAAAGTCGATGCGTTGATCCGATTCCCGTACTCCGTAGGAAACCCCTTTGTAGAGAATCCCTGAGAAATTTACTTTGAAACCGTGAGTAAGGTGCCCCCCATGGCTCAAATCCATCCCAAGGATAGTGTCACCCGCTTCAAGCGCCGTAAGGTAGACTGCCATGTTGGCCTGAGCGCCAGAATGTGGCTGCACATTAGCGTGTTCGGAGCCAAATAGAGCTTTGACACGATTTATGGCCAGTTCTTCGGCCAGATCTACAAACTCGCAGCCGCCGTAGTACCGCTTCGCCGGGTAGCCCTCGGCGTATTTGTTGGTTAACACGGTCCCCATGGCTTCCATCACAGCAAGGGAGGTCGAGTTTTCGCTTGGGATGAGCTCTAGGCTACTTTGCTGGCGCTTGATCTCGGAACAGACTGCTCGATAAATTTCCGGATCTGTCTTTTTAAGATGCTCCACCGCTCTGTCCTTTTTCCAATTCGTGAATCATATCAACGCGGATTTGGTGACGGCCGCCCTCAAAATCCGTGCGCAACCAAGTCTTGCAGATCTCTATTGCCAAATCCGGATCTAAAAGACGCTCGCCTAAGCAAAGAATATTGGCGTTGTTATGTTCGCGGCTAAGGCGCGCTGAGGTAAGGTCCCACGCTAAAGCCGCCCGCACATTTGAAAACTTGTTGGCGGTAATACAAACGCCGATTCCACTCCCGCATATCAGTATTCCCAGTCCCTCGCCCTTGGAAACGCGTGTCGCGACCTTTGCAGCATACTCCGGGTAGTTAACCGACGAGTCATCGTAGGTTCCCAAATCCTCAAACTGCAGCTGAGGAAACAATTGAGGCAGGGTCTCGACAAGACGCTTCTTGAGCTTGAAGCCTCCGTGATCGCCTCCCAAGAACACTTTATCGGGAAGATTATGCATCATTTAGCTGACTAAAAATTAGCGTCGCGTTTGTCCCGCCAAACCCAAACGAATTTGTCATCACGCTTCGAACTCTGCGTTTCTGAGGTTCATTGGGAACGTAATTCAAATCACATTCAGGACTAGGGTTTTCCAAATTGATCGTAGGTGGGACCACTTGATTCTCAAGCGCTTGCACGCAAAACATCGCTTCCAACGCGCCCGCCGCACCGAGCAGGTGGCCTGTCATTGACTTTGTAGAGCTAACCGCCAGCTTATATGCCCAGTCGCCGTACACGGTTTTGAGCGCTTGGGTCTCCATCGCGTCGCCCAGCGGTGTACTTGTCCCATGGGTATTTACGTAATCAATATCCTCGGGCTTGAGTTTGGCGCTGTCGAGCGCCAAACGCATGCAGCGCACGGCCCCTTCACCGTCTTGGCTGGGTTGGGTGATATGGAAAGCGTCACAGTTGGATCCGTAGCCTACCACTTCGGCCAAAATCTTCGCCCCGCGACTTTTGGCACGCTCGTACTCCTCGAGAACCAAAACAGCGGACCCTTCGCCCATA
>JAGQZV010000307.1 GCA_020435295.1 Bdellovibrionales bacterium
GTTGTTTACGCTAAGAAAAGTTGTCAGCAGTGCAAGAAAGCGATCGCCTTTTTGGACAAGCAAGGTGTTGAGTACCAATTAAAAGATATCGTTCACGAGCCGCCTCCTCGGAGTCTGCTGGAAAAAGTTATCCGAGCTGAGAATATTTACTCCAGTTTGAACCAACGCAGCACGACTTATCGAAGCAATCATTTGGGCAAGCGTCGCACGACAAAGAACGAAGCCATTCGTTTGATGCTCAAAGATCCTAACCTTATTAAGCGCCCGCTTATTATTAAAGATAACCGCGCCTATCAGGGTTTCGAAGAAGATAGCCTGATCGATTTCGTGGAGAACTAGACCCCAAACATTCCACTCTCGGAACTCGTGTAGTAACGGGATTAGTTTGCGAAAAAGGCGTTGTGCCACGCCCTAGCGGCTTCCTCTGCTCGATCGGCAGGGACTACACAGGAAATCTTAATCTCAGAGGTAGACGTCATCAGGATTTCCACGCCAGCGTCCGCCAAGGCAGCAAAGGCCCGGCTTGCGACGCCTGCATAGCTTTTCATCCCTAGGCCAACAACAGAAACTTTGGCGAGATCGCCCCTCTGAGTAAATTGTAATTCGTCAAAAGCGGCTTCACCACGTAGCGCCTCTAGCGCTTCAGACGCGAGTTTCCCATCGGCACTACCGACGGTAAAACCGAGTCGCATGGTATCTGATTCGGCCAGTTCATTTTGGATGATGATATCGACATTGGCGCCGGCTTCCGCCACACGCTCAAACACCGTAGAGAGGACACTCGACCCTCGTTTGAGACCGGTAAGTGTAAACTTGCACACGTTGCGGTCCAAGCTAACCCCCGTCACAACCGGCGCTTCCAGCGCCTGAGATTCCGTGAAGCTCATTATCCGCGTCCTCCTCGCCTCTTCTACATCAAAACTGTCGCGCACCACAATAGGCATCCCGTACTTGGCCCCCAACTCAACACAACGGCTATGCAGCACCTTTCTCCCCAGGGCAGCCATCTCCAGGTCGCTGTCATAATCCAGCGTTTCCACGAGCTTCGCCTCGGGAACCACCCTGGGATCCGCCGTAAAAACCCCTTCTACGTCTGTATTGATCTCACAAAAGGAAGCCTTCAACGCCACCGCCAAGGCTACCGCCGAAATATCGCTGCCGCCCCGTCCGAGCGTCATGACTTCGTTTTGCTCGCTTACGCCTTGGAAACCAGCCACAACGGGTACTCCACCCGCGGCCCAGCAGGCCTCCAGCTTCTCAGTATCAATGGACCGGATCCTGGCCTTGGCGTGCAGTCCTTCCGCTCGCAACCCAATCTGGTAGGCCAAGAACGCTTGCGCGGGCACGCCCTCTCGCTCCAAGGCCGCCGCCATAAGGGCCGTACTCACCTGCTCCCCCGCAGAAACCGCTAAATCATAGTGTTTGGCCGCGGCATTGGGGTTCACCATTCCGACAAGTTCTACAAAGCGGTTGGTCTCACCGGCCATCGCGCTGACCACCACCGCAATTTTGCCCCAACCCGCCTGTTTTTGCCTTGCAATACGAGCCGCAATCGATCGAATACGATCTACGCTTCCTACGGAGGTGCCACCATACTTCTGAACAATAGGCTGGTTTTTGTCTGTCTCGGAGTACATCAGTCGACGAGCTCTGGAGCTAGTAATTGCTCCAAGGTCTCCCTCCTCCGAACAACCCGTGCTTCGCTGCCATCCACCATCACTTCGCTCGCACGCGGGCGGGTATTGTAATTTGAAGCC
>JAGQZV010000308.1 GCA_020435295.1 Bdellovibrionales bacterium
AAGGAAAGTAAACCCTACTAGCAATACAAACAGTAATTTCCCCCAAAGTGTCATTGCGCACTTGTCCCCTAGGTTGCTGTATTGCACGGACCCGGCCAAAGAGACGGCCAAAACGACCTTGTAACTATCGATATTCGCTGCACTATTTTGTTTGGGATTAAGACAAGTAGTATGCAGCTGATCTTTTGCTGGCAAGAGTTCTAACAGAATACAACTTAACTAGTGGAAATCAGGCCATAGACAGCAAGTATTCCGGTGTCAGCCGCGTAGACACCCAGTTGAGCCTAGAGATTGGATGCAAGCGTATCGGCCGCTGCTCCAATAAGGTCGAGCGCCCGGCCGTAGAGCATCGCAGACTCGGTCCGGGTAGCAATGTCCTTCCCATGCCTTTGCTTAGGGTTCTTGATGAAAAGCGGAATACGCAAATCCTCGATCTTGTCTTTGAGAAGAATTGCTCGTGACGGGTGGTCAGATGTAACAAACAGCGCGGCGTCGCCCCACTGCCCCGTAGCCTTCAGTTTTTCCACCACGCGCCCCAACGCGAGATCGGCTAGTTTGAGGTTTTTATAATGGCCTTCGAAAAAGTTGGGAACATTTCGGCTGACCCGCTTGCCATCAAAAATCACGGGATTATGCGGAATGGGCCAGTGGACAAATACCAAATCAACGCTTCTGTCCTCAATGAGATCCAATGTATCTTGCAAAACTGCTTGATAGTTCGCAACGTGGACGTAGGTGTCGCGCCAACGTATTTGCAGCATCTCTGTAAAAAAATTGCGAAAGCTCGGCCAAAATTTATCGTCATACGGATACTTCTTGGCATCGTAATGCGGGTAGCGTCGGCAACTGTCTACAAATTTTCCCAGAAGCTCGCAGTACGGAAGATGCCACCCCACAATGGCCGAATGGGCGCCTTTATCGTGCGCCCGCGCAAAAACCGTATCTTCAACGCTCCACGTAGACGGCGCCTTGCCCGAATACCCCAGTTCGAACGTCCCCTCCGAAGTAGGCAACAGGTCGCTTGTTACCTTGCGGCCCATAAGATAGCCCGGTAGCGACCGGTTGGTTTGAATCCCCGGTGGGCGCGCGTCCGTATAAAAATCGGAGTGTTTTCGGAGGGCGTCCAAGTTGGGAAGTGTCAAACCATCCGGGCGATCCGGAAATGTAGCGCGGTAATCCAGCCCATCAAAGACCAACCAAAAAATCCGCTGCGGAGCGATTCTTTCGGCGTGAGGCAACGCGCGCGGGGCGCGCTGCGGGGCTGCCAACACCACGGGAAGAGAACGAACGATATTTATGGGCAGCATTAAAACGAACACCGACAGCACGCCATCGATCGCGGCAAAGCTAAAACGTTTATATCGCCACAAGCCGATCGTCACGATCCCAGCCCCAACGAACACCGCCACCCACACGGCCGCAGTACCCAGGTGCAGTACGGCAAAGCCCCAGGATAGGCGTTCCTCATTCAAGGCCAAGCGCAAACCATTAAAAGAAAAAATCCCCGCCAAAAAGAATACCAAGTAGCCCAAACGGGCAGCGCCGGCCAGTTGACAAAGTCTGAAAACGCCAAAAAGCAGAAATGAAAGCGCCGCCACCGCCGCGTAAAGCGCCCAGACGGTCGTCGGGTACGCCGTTAGGTTCTCATAGTAGGCCTCGTACGGCCTGGACGAAAGGATGTCGCTCCACTGTCGAATAAAGACAAGATTCGCGAGCGACAGTGCAATCCCATAGCGTCGGAAACTAGTT
>JAGQZV010000029.1 GCA_020435295.1 Bdellovibrionales bacterium
GGCGTTTGAACTCCCCGCGTACGCCAGAGGCCTTCCTCATCACCAGTACGTACCAAGGAAGTTTGGATTTGGGAGGTGAAATCGGAAAGGTAAAAATGGGGCACGATTTCTCGGCCTTCTTTCCGGAAAGCGATCCTTTGGGAACGCGGCTCCTCGTGCGCTTGTACAATCTTTTAGAAAATGTTGAAGAACCCGCGTTCAGTTGCATCAAAGAGAAAATTTGTGAAGTCGTTGAGAGCGAAAATGATCTGATTCTTAGTTGGCCCAAGCTGTCTTTGCTCATTAGCAAAGATCGCAAGGTCCTCTACCGCATGATGCTCCTAAATGGAGTGGCACAGGGAAAATTGGACAACGACCTAGATGTCCTCCAAGGAGCTTTTCATTTCGCTGAAGGAGACATCCAACTGGGTGAATCATGGGGGAGCATCATTGAAAAGCTTGGGATCAACTCTGCTACTAACACCGGGACCACGCTGTTTACGAAGGACTATAGTGGGATCGTTCTTGGAATGAATAAGAGTCATTTCGAGAGGGAATACCTTGAACCCGAAGCGAGCGAGCGGCTGCGAGTCGTCGCGGTGTACACTGGGTTTAAGCAAAAGCTCACGCTCGGCGGGAAGTTTATCAAACTGGTGGACGAGGGCGACAAAGTAGCGCTTAGTTTGGTCGAAGGTCCATCTTCTGATGACCGGCTTGTTGAACTAAAAATGAACCTTCCCAAAGCCCAGCAGGTGCCCTTTATAAAGGCGCTGGGCGAACTTATCGCCAAGGAGCTAGAGGATAGTGCCCCCGGAAGTATCGTGGTGCAGCGCTTGAGCGGTTTGCACGCGGATTCTCCTGCGAAGGAGTACGGACTCTCACTCATCCATTTTGTGGCGGGCCGTGGTGTTTCACTGTACTTTGAACTGCGCGAATCAACGGGCAATCTTGGGTACGTTGAGGTAGCGCGGCTCGAGGGCTCCGTTGATGAGGCAGCAGCCGTGGCTGTGAGCCAGGCTGTCGACGTAAAGCAAAAGCGTCTTGCCGGAGTAGAGCTAGGCGAGACACTTGCGATTTCGGACATTGATGTGGGGCGGGGCGAAGCTACCGCCGAGCGCGGGGGCGAGACCTACCGTGCGGACTATACGGAAAACGCTATTTTAGAAGGCGTGTACGAAGGCGGAAAGCTGGAGAGCCACCGCGTGTCGGTACTCCGTCTAGGAAATCTGCGTGCCACGTTGGGAGTCGTTCCCATCGGGGAAGTAGAAAATGGACGGGTATTGGTTCGAGTCGTTAGCGTTAGCAGTTCGGCTCATGCCGTCGGTACCTCGAACCTCTGTGGCCTTAGCGATCTCGTTCTTCGGCCCGGCACCAAGGATACCGTTCTCAAAGCGCAGATTGACGCGGCCATCACGACCCGTAAAGCGATGGATGGCGATTTCACGTGCCGCTACGTGGTGCAAGAAGATCCAAACGCCACAAACCGGATCATCGGGATCTTCTTTCCAGAGGATCACGCAAAACTCAGTTTGGCGGAGCGCGAATTTACTTCAACGACCCTATACAGCCGTGTCCAAGGGGGGCAGCAATGAAGCCGTATCTACACTTACTTTTTACATTGGTTTTGGTAGTCGCCTGCGCGAAGCATCGTGATATTGAACGCCTTAACGATCCGGACGGCGAACACCTCGCGAAAGAAGCTTTCACAGGCTCAGGCGTGCACTGGGCCTCGAAGGTCACTGTCGTGCGAACCAGTACGAACGGCGGCTTTGCGTTCTCCGGTTTGCAGAGTGAACTCAAAGTAGGACATTTTGAGTTTACTAAGGAGAAACTGAAATACGTTAACGACGTGAGTGTGTACGGGAAACTGAGTGAAGCTAGCGTTCCGTCCTTACTCAACGAATGGGACGTTACGCATTTTGACAAGAAACTTGCGGAAAGCGACGGGCGCGTAACGAATAAAGAGGAAGAAGACAAAGACAAAGCGTGGAACGAAAAACGCTATTTTACGATAGACTTTGCGGCTGCCAACATTAGCGAGGCCGCGACGTTTCCCTACTATGTGGATGCTGCCGAAGCTAGCTGCTGGTCCAAGAAAGCCGCCTACCTAGTCGATGGAACGTTGGAGTTGGGTGCCGATGCAATCGGCTTTGTGGTAGGAGTGGACTACCAGCAAAATTCTTTGTGTTCGGAAGATCTCAGGCGGTGGGCGCAGGGGGATTTCATCTACACTGTGCATTACCGTTACTCGTTTAAGAGACTCGAGGAAACCGGATATAAGCCCTACGTGTACCAGGGGGAAAACGATCCCTTGATGAAGCGGTTTGGCTATTTCCAGACCGTGCGGGAGCTTTTAAATAAGGAGACCGGCTTACTTCAAAATGTGATCTTGATGAATCGTTGGAATCCAGACAAAACACACCACTTCTTTTTTACCAAAGATTTCCCAGCAAAATATAAGGCGGTGTTTGCGGATCCTCTTAGCGGTGTGTTTGCGAAAACAAATCAGCTAATGGCACTTGCGGGGCTGACCGCGCGTTTTGAGATTCACGAAAACACTGCACTTGACGGTAAAGTGAAGGAGTTTGGGGATTTGCGGTACTCGTTTGTGAACTTTGTGCCGGAAATTGACTCGGGTGCTCCGTTTGGCTACGGGCCGTCGGATGCAAACCCGTTTACTGGGGAGATTATTGCAGCAAACCTTAACGTGTGGACGGGATACCTACAGTATTACCTAAAGCGAATTAAGGACTCCTTTGATCGAGAGGAAACCAAGTTTGAGAAGTCTAGCCTATTTAGCAGCATGAAAGGAACCTTGGGAGAAAGTGATCCCAAGAAATGGGTGACAGCTTTGAACGCTAAAGAAGGTTCGGGAAAGCTGTTTCACGAATTACTTCCGGATATGACTTTTGCCTACCCGGGTTATGCGAGATTTACAGCCCAAGAAAAAATGCCTTTGATGCAACTGAGAAGCGCAGAGAAGCTTCCTGCGTTCTCTCAAAAAGAAGCGGCTCTACCAACCTTGTTGGGCGCCGAAAAGAATGCCAAAACAGCACTTTCTAGAATGTACAAAGAAATGGGGCACGTGCGCAATACCACCGTATACCCGCTTGCCCCCGTATTATCCGACGCGTTGCAGATGTCTTTGGAAGGTCTGTCCGATGATGACATTCTCGACACCTTGATTTATCGGGTGGCAATCCATGAATTTGGCCACAATCTTGGCTTGCGTCATAACTTCTATGGTTCTGTCGACGCGGGCCACTTTGCGCCGCCGCGGCCGCGCGTGGACAAGGACGGAAATCCGGTCGTCGGGGCGAACGGCGAACCCATTCTGGTGAAGTCGCAAACCTCTTCAGTGATGGAGTATTTATCGTTGGAAGATGAGGTCGACCTGGTACGCGACTGGGAGCCCTACGATAAGGCGGCCCTCCAGTTTGCCTACAGCGGTGGCGCTGTGTCGGATACTACTCCGTATCTGTTTTGTACGGATGAGCACCGCCCGACCAATGCGCTGTGCAATCATTGGGACAACGGATCGACACCGTCGGAAATTCTTTTAAGCATGATTAAGCGCTACGAGAACAACTATTTTGTGGCCAACTATCGTAACGATCGCGCGTACTGGAATACGAGCGCCTATGGTGCGAACATTTTTTCAAGCATGTGGGATGTGAAGCGCTTTCTGCTCCTGTGGCGTGCCGCCTACAGCGAAGACGGTCTGCGTAGAGCGCTTGAGAATAAAGGTGGGTTGAGTCAAGCGGAAATAGACTCGCACACAAAAGCGATCACAGCGGATCTAAAACAAGCCGTGCGTCTCTCCGTTGCGTTTTACAATGCTGTCATCCAACAAAGTTCGGCCGATCGGCCCTACACCGACGAGGTGGAGCCTTTCACTGGGGAAACCAAGCGCATCGGTATCCTTTACGACAAGCTCTACGCCATGCTCTTTTTGATGGGAGACGATGCATTTGTGTACAACCCGAACCGTCCTTTGAGTGCGGCAAGTTACTTGGCCTATGGGGCAGAGGCCGAGGTGCGGGACGTTTTGGAACATGTCTACGAGAACACGCTCACCGAACGTGTTGACATGGAGCCGTGGTTTATAGGTTTTGCAAGAGGGCTCTACTCGCTTGCAGCGACCGATGTGTACAACATGGACGACATCACACTGATCAACAAAATCAAGGTGGTGCGGTGTACGAGACCGGAGCTGGAAACGTACTTCGGACTGGATGCGGCCGATCTGGATACGGTTTCGCTCCGGCTCGCTAGGAGCAGTCACCCGTACTTCCAGGTTGGGGAAGAAGTGGGGGTTAGCCGCATCAATGACCGATTCTATGTCGTGTCCAAGTTTCGCAATCCATACGCCTACGATATCGTGGAATCCATTCTGGAAGCGATTCGGTTTGGAAATTCGACAGTGACCGGAAAGAGCGATCTCTTGGAGCTCTACAAGCTGTACCAAGAAGCGCGGGGCGATGAATTCCGCTAAAGGGGGAGAGCGTGAAGTACATTCTGTGCCTTTGGGTTCTCCTATTCGGAAATGCAAGTGAGGCGGCCGATAGCAAGGCTCTGCAGCTTACGCTAACGGGCGAGCAATACGTCGGGGCGCAAACGGATTCCGCAACCCGAACAGAGCTGTATGCTGACCTTATATATAAGGTGGATGAGCAGCACACCTTGCGAGCGCTCCAAGGCGTCTCCAAACTCTACGAGGTCTCTGTGGTGGGAGAGAGCGAGGTGCAACTGGGCGATCTGTTCCTCTACCACTATTGGAAACCGGGGTGGATTTGGGAAGGGATTGAGTTGTCAGCGCGCTCGAGCGTGAGTCTTCCCGTGTCGGAGGTGAGTAGGCGCCATGGAGTAGTAACGCGACCAGCCGTCCGTTTGGAAGTGAGCCGGCGTTTCTTAAACGATCACCTGCTTGTCAGTTACCGGCCGTTCGTGCGGTATTCGTGGAATCGTTTTACTTCGACTCCGGATGGCGCCCCGTTGCCGCTTTGGACAGTGGGCCACGGACTTTATTTGGAGGCCGATCTTCTTCGTAACGTGAAAGTCGTCGGTTCGTATTCCGCGGGAATGCACACCTATGAGCAGGTGGCGACTGGGCCGCAATCTGTCGGCGGTGATTATGAAATTGACGTCTCATTGGCGTATCAACTGGATAAAGCAGTTGGGTTGCGCGTCGGTGTGAACCAGGCAGATGATTTCTTTAAAGAGGGTCGATTCGAGACGAACTTGTATGATCCGCAAACGACGCGTTACTACCTCGGAGTGGACGTAGCCCTTTAGTCTAGCTTCTTAACATGAGCTGCCCATTGGCGTCACTTCAGGCGCTGTGGCGTTGTTTCTTAACTTACTCGTGCGTAGGGAATACGGCGTATTCTGGCACAGCGCTTGCTCCACTACTCACCGAACGGGGTGCACGCGCGTAGTGTGCAGCGTGCCCCTTTGGTTGGTAGATTGCGGAGAGTAGTGATGAAGAAGTCAGTTCTTTTTTTAATGGCAGCATTCCTATTTGCTAGTCCTAGCTTTGGTCCTAGTGAAGCCCTTGCTTGCAGAAAGCATTGCGGTGGGCATGGTGGCGCCAAGGTTAGAGTCAACGTAAGAGTGAAGGTCCGCGCTCGTGGGTTCGGGCACCGTTGCCACAGTCGCTGTGGGCATGGTTTCCGTCGGAGCTTTGGCTTTCCTTGGTCCGTCGCGGTCGGCGTGGGTGTCGGCGGCTATGGCTACGGTTATGGTTATGGCTATGGCGGCTACGGATATGGTTATGGCGGATATGGATACGGTGGTGCTTATGCCGGAGCCGGTTACGCTGGAGCTTATGCTGGCGTTGGCGGTTACCCTGGTATGATGCCGTACCCAGCTCCCATGCCGGTACCGTATAATAGCGGTTTTGGTTCGGTAAACGTTGGGTGGAACACGCCTAGCAGCGTAGGTGGCGTGCGCGTACACTTCTAGTGTATAGAGGGCAGTCGCCCGGTGACGGTGAACGGCACTTGCCGCCGTTTTCGTTTACAACTCCCGCACAAAAGCGGTGGCTTTTGTGGCACTCAATTTGCTCTAACAGAATACAGCTTGCGCAATAAGGCGCGTAGTTCGTTGGAGTGGAAATTGTTAGACGCGGAGTTGAAGATGAGAAACTTGAGTTTGGTGGTAGGTTTACTGCTTTTGGGAATTGCCCCCGCCTGGAACCTTAACGTTGGAATGCTGAGTTTCAGTACCGTACCGCAGGCCGAAGCCGGCTGCCGTTCCGGCTGCCATGTGCGGCGCCACGGTCACGGCGGTCATGCTGGCGTTCGCGTGCAGGTGAACTACGGTCATGGGTTTTACCGCCCCTTTCCTGTTGCGCGTGCCATTGGGCGCGGCATTGTTCGCGCGGGGCGTTTTGTCGGGCGCCTAGCGGTGGGGGCGTACCGTGTGGCGATGTGGCCTTTTTATGCTCACGCTGGATTTCGCCGAGGTTTTGCGTATGGTTGCGCTAGCTGCGGGCATGGCTTTGGGCACGCCCGAGTGAATGTACGCACTCGTTTTTACTTTTAAAATTGCATCTTGAGCAGCGCATTGACCGCGGTTTGCCCTCCGGCAAATCGCGGTTTTTTTTGCGTCCTTTTTCCGGCTTGTCTGCTTGATTGCCGCTTTATTTCCCGCTGATGCCGTCTTGACACGCAACGTCAGACATGGCATCGAGTGGACTACCGTAATAGGCTTTAGTGGGGTTTGAGGGCTCTTTTAACACTTTGGTCTTAGCTTTAGAGGCTAATGCTTTTAGGGGAGAGTTGAAATGAACCCAAGACGCCTTTTTGTAGCGAGCTGCTTTGCTCTGATTGCCACCGCGATGGCTTTTTCCATTCGGGCAGATATCATCCCAGCACTAAAAACAGATTTTGGTTTTACTGGCGCTCAGATGGGCCTTGTTGCCGGGACAGGGTTGTGGGGCTTTGCCATTACCATTGTTTTGGGTGGGATGCTCGTCGATGCCTTCGGGATGGGTAGGCTAATGGCCATCGCTTTTCTAGGCCATGTATCGGGCGTGTTTCTTACCATCTTTGCCCAAGGTTTCACCTCCCTCTATGTGGCAACACTATTAATAGGACTTGCAAACGGTTTGGTGGAAGCCGTGATTAACCCGCTGGCGGCGACTTTGTACCCGCAATCCAAAACCAAACACTTGAACATATTGCATGCGTGGTGGCCGGGTGGTTTGATTATTGGCGGCCTCATGGGCTTTGCGCTCACCAAGCTCATGGCCTTGGACGCGCAAGGCGTTAGTCTCGCCGCCCTAAGTTTGGGGTGGAAGATCAAGATGCTCTTTGTCTTGATTCCAACATTCATTTACGGGGCGCTGCTCCTTGGACAGAAGTTTCCCGAAACCGAGCGTGTGGCGACCGGGGTCAGTTACGGCGAAATGTGGCGAGAAGCTTTTCGCCCGATGCTATTGGTGTTTATTGGTTTGATGGTTCTCACGGCTGCGACCGAGCTTGGGCCGGATCAATGGGTCGGTAATCTATTGCAAAATCTCGTCGGCATTCAAGGCGTGTTGCTGCTTGTCTACACAGCAGGAATCATGTTTGTGTTGCGGTTCTTCTTTTCAGGACTTGTGGTATCAAAACTTGGACCGCTCGGCGTTTTGATTGCTTCTTCCGCCCTATCGGCCTTAGGTTTGTATGCCCTTAGTTCAGCTCAAACAGCACTTACTGTTTTTGCGGCGGCTACTATTTTTGGAATGGGAAAAACTTATTTTTGGCCGACCATGCTTGGCGTCGTATCTGAGCGTTTCCCGCGCGGGGGCGCGCTAGTAATGGCGTTGATGGGCGGAGCAGGTATGTTCTCAGCCGGCTTTCTCATGGTCCATGCGATGGGTTCAATCCAAGACTATTATGCAGTGAAACACTTAAGCCCGCAGACGCGCCAGCTTGTCGTGACGGGAACCGGACTCGATGAGAAAAAGGCGCTGATTGCTGGTGAAGTCGACGCTGCCGTGCGCGCGGAAGTGGAGGCGGCTAAGCAATACTCCGCGGTGATGACGTACCGATGGGTCGCGGCTATTCCCGCTTTTTTGGTTTTCGCATTTGCGGCGCTGTATCTGTATTTCAGAGCTCAAGGTGGTTACCAGGCGGTCAGCATTCACCAAAGCGGCCGTCAACGGCACGGTGTCGGAGGACGACGCCAAACACCGTTGCCCGCATAGGGGACGCGCTAGTGCGTACTAAGCGGTCTTGAGACAGATCGCCTTCGTGAAATCGGCGTGGCGCTCGGTGAGCTTGGCAGCGTCGTTCCGGCTGGCGTCCTTTGCGGAGTGCGAAGCGTGAAGAGCTCTTGGAAATTTGGGATTACCCCCAAACGCGGGCCAGCTATTCCCGTTCTGCCAAAAAGGCTTTGGCCCGAAAGCGAAGCGGCCCCTACAGGTGACGAAGGGTAACGCCCGGGAGTGTTTGCCCGTGAGGTCGAGAGACTTGTTACGGACAGCCTTGAAAAGTTGCCTTGCGCAAAAGCCTGCACACGCGACAAAAACGATGTTCCGGTAGCTGGCGGAAAAAGATTAGGTAAAGGCGCCACCGCGGAATTCATAAGACCAGCGAGCTCGCGTTGCTGGAGTGCCAGGATGCCTACTGCATCTACCGGAGGGGTTAGCTTAGTGGGCGGGGTTGGGATGGTCTTTAGGATATTGCCCACGGTCTCCACCAGCACGTCTTGCTTTGTTGGGAAAAGTCCGGAGAGCTCGGAAGCGCTTCTGGCTGCCTCCTGAAGGTAGCGGTTCATATTATCCACAAAACTCGGATCGGGAATGTGTTGCGGCTGCTTTATAGGTTGTGGGGGCTGGCCCGGTGCAACAGGCGGCAAATTCAAAGGACTTGGGGGCGTGCTGCTTCCTGCGCCACTACCGCCTCCACCGCCATCGTCGTTGTTGGCCGCAGCTTTGCGGGCTTTGCGTTCGGCATCCTTCTCAGCGAGTCGCTCTTTGCGCTCCTGTTCTTTATCGATAAGTTCGTCGAGATACTCTACCGTTCGATCGAGTGTGTTGAGATCGGGCCTTGTAAAATCGTTGGCATCCATGTAGCCATCGAGTTTGCCCGCCACTGGATTGTGGGCCCCGATGAGAAAGAGTTGATTGCGAAGATCCAATAAAGTGGCCTCGTTTTCTCTGTCGGCGGCGCCCAGCAGGATGTCATTCATGATACCTAAGAAAAACAGCTTTCCTTCGTCATCGTCTGGGATTAGCCCAAGGCTTACGATGTTTTGCGAATGGTAGTTCCGTTTAAAAACGGACTTGTCAGTTGTGCGTTGAAAGACGCTTATCATTTGAGCTCGGATAAACTCGGCCGCACGACTTTTTTCTGTCGCGGTGTCGCTTTTGCGAATGCCGTCAAACTGCCCATCGCTGGATCCCGATCCTCTATCGAAAGGGGAAGCAAAGTCGCCCCCAAACCCAGATCCAAAATTAGAAGGCGAACTTGACCCAAATCCGCTGCTCGCGTCAAAGCGCGTGTTCGGATCGACTCCCGTACCTGGGTTAAAACCGGTGGGCTGAAGGACCGGATCCGTTGAGGGGGTTGTAGGTGAATTTGCGGACGGGGTTCCCTCGTCGCTTCCAGGCAATCCCGGCAGAGCGGAAAGGTCAAACGAGCCGTTTGCGGAAGAAGTTCCCGGAGCGCCAAACGATTCAAATCCGGGGCTTGGCTCGCCCTTCAAAGAAGGTGCGCAGAATAGGCCCATAGTGAGTGCGACCATCACGATCGCGCCATGTGATCTTCGTATCATGCGTCCCAAAAAGTATCCCAATATGTGTAGAGAGAACTGACAGCGGTAGGCCTGTATACGTGTGGTCCACACGCCCTTTTCCCCCTACGTTTCATTTGCCTTCTGTTTGACAATGCACGATGTCTGCCAGAGTGGTGCGTTGGCCTTTTTGTATTATTGATTACTTAGCTGCGGATGCTCGCTATACGCCTGCACAAGGCGCGGCAGGATGCAGCGGGAATACACGTAACTGTTTGGATTCACTTTCTAAAATGTGCCTAGTTACTTTTAAAACCTCGGAAGGTTCTAAAAGTAACTAGGCACCTCTAATGAACTGCGACGGAGGGGGGCATGTTGCGATATCGCGACACCATCTCCACCAACGTGTTGGCATCGATGGGTTTGCTCAAGTAGGCGTTGCAACCCACGTCAAAGCAACGCTGTTTTTCGCCTTTCATGGCGTGAGCGGTAAGTGCAATGATAGGCGTTTTAACGCCTTCTGCGCGCAGTTTAGTCGTTGTTTGATAGCCGTCCAGAATGGGCATTTGGATGTCCATTAAGATTAGATCGTACGCCTTGTTGCGAGCGAGTTCGGCCCCCTCCATGCCGTTAATGGCGGCATCCACTTGCGCGCCACTGCTGCGTAGAAAGTGGTTGATGAGAAAGCGGTTGTCCTGACCATCTTCCACGAGCAGGACACGCATGCCAGTAAGGCTTGCCGACTGAGGCTGAAATTCCGTGTACTGCTTCGCACGGAGATCGGCTTCCGTAACATTCTCCATCATCGGTACGCCGGAGATTTCGCCGGGGTCCACTAGGACTCTGAAGAGGCTCCCTTTCCCAGGTTGGCTTTCTGCTAAGATGACGTCGCCCCCGAGAATTCTTGCGAGCCGGCGAGAGAGATTGAGTCCCAAACCCGTTCCACCAAAACGCCTACTTACCGAACTATCTATTTGCGCGAAGGGCTCAAAAATACTTTCGCGTTGATCCGTAGGGATACCGGGTCCCGTATCTTGGATATCAAAGCAGAGAAAAACTTTGTCCGAGGAATGTTTTTCGTCGAGCCAGGTTGTAATGGTAATGGTTCCGCGATCGGTGAACTTAATTGCATTGCCAACAACGTTGATCAAAATCTGGCGCAATCGGGTTGGATCCGAAGTGATGGTCTTTGGAATCGGGCCCTTGAAAAGAATCCTAAGTCCGAGGCCCTTTCTCAAAATCTGGTTCTGTAGCAGCGTGGTCACCTCGGAGAGCTCCGGTAACAGTGGAAAACCAGTGGGGGCAATTTCAAATTTGCCAGCTTCCACTTTGGACAAGTCTAGCAAGTCCTCGATAAGTGCGGTCAGGTTCTTTACGTTGTGCCGGATGCGGGCGATGCAGTTCATGCGCTCAGAAACCGTTTGTTTGGCATCGAACATCATTTCAGCGAAACCCAGTATGGCACTGAGCGGGGTTCGAATCTCGTGGCTGATATTGGCGACAAATTGAGTCTTGGTGCGATTGGCCGAGTCCGCGGCCTCTTTGGCTAGTCGGAGCTCGTTTTCGGTTCGCTTGCGCGCGGTAATGTCGGTGATGAGCGAAACAACGCCAATCACCTTGTCATTGAAATCATGCAACGGAGCGGAGCTAACGCTGACGTCAATGAGCGCTCCACTGTGGCACAGGTGTCGGGTTTCCTTGTTCGAAAAGGCGCCTCCTTTTAGTACCGAGTCTCGGATGCGGCAGTAGTCTGAAGAAAGTCCATCTGGAAGCAGACGGTGAAAACTTGAGCCCAGCATTTCTTTTTCGGTCCACCCGAAGATGCGTGTAGCGGCCGGATTCCACGCCTTGATGCAGCCTTGCGTGTCACTGACAATGATGGCAACCGGGGAAGCTTCAATAATGGCTGCGAGCTTCTCGTTGGTTTCTAGGAGCGCTTGCCGCACTTTCTTTTGTTCCGTCACATCGTGGGAAACGGCCATGATGCCTACCACCGCGCCGTCATCTGAGCGAAGGGTATTCATCGAGGACTCAACAAAAAAGCTTCGACCGTCCTTGCGGCGGTGTACTTTCTCTCCCCGCCAGTGGCCGCGAGTTTGTAACGATTCGCGTGCTTTACTTTCGTCGGTATGGCTAAGGTACTCGTAGTCGATCACCGAGGAGAGCGCCTTACCAAGGACTTCGTCCGCGGTGTAGCCGTAAAGTGCCTCGGCTGCTTTGTTCCAGTATTGGATGTTGCGCGAATTATCCACCGCAAACACAGCTTCGGTAACCTGCGACAACGCGTTAGCCTGAATATTCATCTGGGAGGCTTTACGACTCTCGTCGGTTACTTCGTGGATGACGCTGACGATAGAGACTCGATTGCCCTGTTTTATGGGACGCCACTTAATGGTGACTTCCAGTATCTCCCCATTCTTTTTTCTGTGAGTCCAGGTGTCGGAGATCCCCCGTTCGGCGAAGATCGGCGAGCGCCTCATCGTATCGCAGTAGCGGTGAAACTCGGCTTTTTGATCTTCCGGGCGGATGTCGAGGAGGGTCATACTCAAGAACTCTTCGCGGCTGTAACCGTACAGTTCGGTTGCGGCCCGGTTGACGGCCTGAAAAGCAAACGTTTCGGTATCGAATACCCACATGGGCTCAGGGTGGTGCTCAAATATCAGCCGGAACGGATCTTCGGCGGCACGCTGTAGCCATTCCGGGTTTGGATCGGAGCTAGGGGAAGTATGTGTTTCGTAATCCACTATTCGTCCTGTCAGCGCGTGGAGGCGATGCGGCAAAGCTAACACCCTGGGACGGGGAAGCTCAACGGTTTTTTGGCGGCTTGGACACGCTGTAACTTCAGTGGTTTAGCCACCGCTCTTGTGGGTTACCCGGTATAATTCTTGGACGCGCGGGGTGTCAGGTTCTAACTCCAAGGCCTCGGCAGCGTACTTGCGTGCGTTTTCATACTGGCCGAGGCGCAGATAGGCACGGCCGAGGTTGTACAGGACGATGGAAGGCAGGGCGCCATTGGACTCGGCAAATAGGAGCTTTTTTATCCCCTCACGCGTGTTCCCGGACGCGACCAACGCCGCCCCTAAGTTTCCGTACAGATCGTAGCGTTTCGGATCGAGCTCTACCGCACGGGAGAAGCTTTCTGCCGCTTCCTTAAATCGGCCGCGGACCTGGTACTCCACGCCCAGGTTATTGCTCGCCAGGACACTTTGCGGCGTGATTCGCACAGAGTGTTCGAAGATGCGTATGCCGTCCTGCCACGTCGGTAGGTGTTCGCGCGACAGGGCGCCCAAGGCCACAATGGCGCAGCCGCCGAGTGCCCAAATGGATCGACTTCGTTGATTCTTCAGAAACAGGGTGAGCCCGATAGAGAGAAGAGCTAGGGGGAAATAGAGATAGCGATCCGCCACAGTTGAAAAAATCTGGAATAGAAAAGGCACAAAACCGAGTACAGGAAGCAGGGCAAGCAGAGCCAATAGCAGAGCTCTGGGTATCGGCCCGAGATGCTCACGATAATAAATAACGGCGGCCACAAAGACGAGGAGCACAAAAACATACGGGCTTAGATGGCTCAAAACCCAGTGGGGAGTGCGCCCGTAATCCATGGAGAGTCGGATCGGGAGGAGAAGTTTCGATACGTAAAAACCCAAAGCGTCGAGTGCGATGTAGGGGCGTTGCCACCAGGGCGCGATTTGCAGCCCTGCCGTATAAGGCTGGGCGACTTTGGTGACGTAGGCGATGGGCGCGGCGAGTAAAAGCCAGGGCCCTAGTCGTATTGCCAAGGTTTTCTTCGGGGTGGAACGGAAAAGCCAAAGCACGCCAGCGGCGCAAACGGGAACCATTACCGCGCTTGGCTTGGATAGCAGCGCCAGTGTGAAACTGAGCAGACCTATGAAGTAGTACTTCCAGCGGGTGCACTTGGTGCTCTCCCAACGCAACAGAAACGACAAACAGAGAAGCGAGAAAGTAGTGCAGAGCAAATCCTTTAGCGAGGATACCCATGCGACGCTTTCAATCTGAACGGGGTGCCACGCGAAAAACAGCGATCCGAAGAAGGCCGCAAGCGTAGATCGGCTAAGAGCGAGAAGAATGGAGAACAGGAGTAATACATTAACAAGGTGAACAATAGCGTTTAACGAGTGGTAGAGTTTGGGATCGTAGACCGCGGGGTACCTTCCAATGTTTGTGAAGATGGCAGTAAGGCCCCATAGAGTGTAGGTGACCGGAATGTACATCCCGAAGTAGGAATCTTTCCAGATCGCGGGGAGCTTAATTAGGGCGGGCGGGTTTAAGTTCGGGTTTTCCACGATGTGTTTGGGATCGTCTAGCTGAATAAATTGGAAACCCGAGACAGGCGCAAATGCCAAGGCCACAGCAAAGACGAGAGCCACGGCGAGTAGCCGCTGATGAAGAGTTTCATTGCGAATCCAAGTACGCCACATTTTTTTTCCCTTATACTGTTTTATGTTTTCTGTCTGGTTCGCCCAATACGCGTCGCAATAGGGACCAAACAGAGCACTCCCAATGCCACGGCGCTAAACCCGTGTAGGGCAAATAGCGCCGTTTGCCAGGTTGGCAGGTCCCACGCCTGCGCCTTAGCGTGAATAAATTTATCGAATGCAGTGGCTTGGGCAGACGGAATTCGGTCCCACGCTCTGCAGCCATAGAAGGACGGGTAAAGCAGGCATCCCGGGTGGGATAGGTTGAAGGCGCTACTCGACACGTGTGCGGTAGGGCCAATCCGCAAACGTGTGTGGAGCCCCTCTTGGAAGTACCCATACGTAGGTTCGGCGCAACGCAACGAAGTCTCCCCGCGAAATAGGCCGGTGATGTCCCAGCCCTTGTTGGTATTAATGTTTCGGACGGGAGGCAGTGCGTGTCGCTCGCGAAGTTGCGCCCATACTTCATTTGCCTGCCTGGAATCAAAGGAGATGCCGCTCTTGTGTACGGTGAAAAAGTCTATCGAGTAAGTGTTCTCCCAGAGCAGTAGAGCAGAGAGAAAACCAAAGGCCACGAGAACCGTGCGTGGGGGAAAGTGCCGGCGTAAATTTTCCTCCACCACTCGAACCGAGTACGCGAACGCTAGCGTGAGGGGGAGTATGAATACGGCGAGCCACTTGATCGGATTGTGGTACCCAGAAAGAAGCTCTGGCTGCCAACTTCCGGTGGCAACCATAAGCAAAATGAAACCGAGGAGTATTTGCAGTGTCAGCGTGCGAATTCGGTTTTTTTTTCGGAACCGATCGTAGAAAAAATACCCCGCGGCGGGGAGAGAAAGCTTGGAGACGTAGCCCACATACTCCCACGGGCCAAAGGCTAGCTGCCCAAAGGCGACATGTGAAGGCGTATTGGAAGGTATAAAAAAGAAATAGCGAAACAGTATGAGTAAAGGATTTTCTCCAGAAACGTGCAAAGGCATCGGGTAGGCGTTCTTAAGAAAGAAATAACCCGCGACGAGTTTTCCCGGTACAAGCAACAGCAGAAATAGAATCGAGAAGCCAAGAAACCACCAATCCCTTTGCGCAAGCCAGGCGGGAAGGAAAAGCAGCGCCAGTGCAACCCAGAGAGCTAGCACGTGCATCCCACCGCTATAGACGGCGTAGGCGAGAAGAAGGCTAGAGAGAGCGGCCCGTCTTAGAGGGGTGGCAGCGGCGGAAGGGAATGCGAGAAAGACGAACCACGGGCTCATCAAAAATACGTGGTGCGTGACATGCCCTACAAAGAAATGGGCGAAGCAAAAACCATTTAGGATGAAAAATAGAGCCGCCAGATGGCTCGTGAATATCGGGTGGCCAAAATGTTTGCGACACAAAGCCCACGCACCCGCGTAACCAAGTACATAAAACAAAAAGTAGGTGACTAGAACAGCGGCGTGGGGCGAGAGGAACAATACGAGAAGCTGGGGTAAGGATACAAATGTCGATTGAGGATCGGCAAAAAAGGGAAGGCCACCGCATAGGGAGGCCGTGAAGTGGGGTAAGGAGGGCCCATTTACTAGAAGATGATTCATCCCAATGAGGTATTCGGTGAATGCGAGATAGTAATCGTGACCGATGAGGTCCTCTAGAGGGAGAAGCGAGGTCAGGAGGAGAAGTAGCGCCGCGCCGGCCGGGGCGCATAGAAGGGCAGGATGGGTTTTCATCCGCCGTTCTCATTTCGAAGGCGCCGTAAGTTTTGGTACGTGATGTCCATTGACTCCAGTTCTAAGGCACGCAAGAACGCGGACTCTGCGCGCTTAGCGTCCCCTAGCTGCATCCAAGCCGTTCCCAGGTTGTTATATAGACGTGCGTCCTCAAAGCCGGCGGCAAGCCCCTTGCGGAGCCAGTCTACGGCTTCACGCGGTTTGTTCATTTCTATGGAGACGATGCCTAAACTGTTAAAGCCGGGAACGTGCGGGTGTATTTTGATAGAACGTTCATAAAAGTGTCGTGCGTTTTCAAGATCGCCGGCAGTCTCGTAGGCCGATGCTAAATTGTTGTAGGCAAGCCAACTCGCAGGGTTCTTAGACACAACGTAGTGAAAGAGTGTGAAATTATTTTTCCACCGTTGTGTTTGAAGAAAAGTGAGGGTACCCAAAAAAACGATCACGCAGCAGCTCGCTACGAGAAAACGCCGTCGAGGGTTGGCAAAAAAAGGAGCAAGCGCGAGAGCCATCCCAAAAAGTGCGGCATAGGCGTACCGATCCGAAACGGTAGAGGTTGTCTGGTACACAAACGGCTTTAATCCCAGTACAGGAAGCAGGGCCAGAGAGAAAAAAAGTGCCCCAGATCGCCAGGGCCTTAGCGCGTAGGACGGGACCGTGGCCAGCGCGAGAGCCACCGAAGATAATGCCACGAATAGCACCGTGGAGGGATCCCGGAACAGGCTTGCTGGCGTCCTTCCGTAGTCCAATACCAGGCCGAAAGGAAAAAACACCTTGGATAGATAAAAACCGAGTGCGTCCAAGGCCACTAGCGGCCGCTGCCAGAGTGGTGCAGGGGTAAAGAGGAACCCTTGCTGCGCTTGTGCGTGGCTCGTAATAAGCGCGAGCGGCAAGGCAAGAATCACGGAAAGGGCGAGTGTGGCGGCTTGCTTGCGGCTCAGTCGAGGGGAGAGTACCCAGGCCAAAAGCGGAAACATCACCGCTGCCGGTTTAGCAAGCGCAGCGAGCAACGCGCAAAACAGACTCGCGCTCAGAAAAGATCCTTGGAGGTCTTTTTTGTTATCTGAGCCCTCCACGAAAAGCCATAGGGCTAGGAATAGAAGGGTGCCACTTAAGACATCTTTGAAACCGGAAACCCAGGCGACTGCTTCCACCTGCAAGGGGTGCAGTGCAAAAAAAAGAGTGCCCCAGATCGCTGCCTGTTTCCCATAGGTGCGCCGGATCAGCGGAAAAACCAAACACACGCTAGTTAGCGCGTGGAGTAGCACGTTCAAAAGATGGAACGCCCATGGGGCTTCAGTCAGCTGATACAGTCCCCCCCAAATGGAGTATGTTAGCGGGATGTAAAGCCGTTTGTAGGGGAGTTTCCAGAGCGTCAAAAAGGGGGCTTGGCCGTTTAAATGGGGATTGGAACCTAGATGTATGGGGTCGTCTAGATTGAGGAATTCGAAGCCGAGTACCTGAATGTAAATGACAAGGATGAAAGCTGTGATGCAAACGGCAATGCCGTGCTTTTTGTACATGGAATCCGCCCCAAGAAACGTTAGGCACGCTGTACCAAGGTATCAATGTGCCTAACGAAAGGCATGGCGCGTGTTGTCGGGTTGTGGAAAGCAAATCAGTCGAACGTTGCCGGACTAGGTAATTCTTTCTAAAATGATCGACAAAAGGAAAAGGCGTGACAAACTTCAAAGATCTTCCCGGCATTGACAAGCTTATCTCCGATCCGTCACTAGTGGATTGGGATCAACGCCTCATGCGCTCCGTCCGGGTGCGCCTTGCCCAAGAGCTGGTAGCGGAACTTCGCGAGCAGGCCAAGAAAGGGAAAGCCATTCCCGACACGGCACTAGTCGTGCACCAGCTAGAGAAACGTTTCGAGAATTTACTCCGGTTTCGGATGCAAAAGGTGATTAACGCAACGGGTGTTGTGTTACACACCAATTTGGGACGTGCCCCGCTTCCCAGGGAACTGCTCAGCAGTATGGCAGCAGAGCTCGATAGTTATTGTAGTTTGGAATTCGATCTTTCAAAGGGAGAACGTGGAAGCCGTGGCGCGTATGTCGAGCGCCTGCTGTCGCTTCTTTGCGGCGTTCCGGCCGCTGCCGTTGTGAATAACAATGCTGCGGCGACTTACTTGGCACTACACACCTTTGCACGCGGAAAGGAAGTGGTGATTTCTAGAGGTGAGCTCGTTCAGATAGGTGGTGGCTACCGTGTGCCGGACATTCTCGCGGCCAGCGGAGCCAAACTCGTCGAAGTCGGTACTACAAACATGACTTCCATACGAGATTACGAAAATGCCGTGGGCCCCAATACCGGTATGTTTCTAAAAGTACACCAGAGTAATTTTTTTATTTCCGGTCACACCCAGAGTCCATCCCTTTCCGAATTGGTCGCACTTTCTAAGAAGAGTGGCAGCATGTGTGTGGTGGATCTGGGTAGCGGGCTCCTGCACGCAACGGACTGGGACGCGGGAGAGCCGACCGTTGAGAGCGTGATGCGTTCGGGAGTGAGTCTGTGCTGCTTTTCCGGCGACAAACTGCTCGGGGGCCCGCAAGCTGGGATCTTGGTGGGCGGTTCTGATGTGGTAGCCGCTTTGCGCAAGTCCCCGCTTTTTCGAGTGTTGCGGCTTGGGAAAACAGAACTCTATTTGCTTGAGCAGACTTTGTTGCAGTACGCCAGTGGGGCCAAGCCACTTACCTGGAAGCTGCTGGAAATGCCGCAAGGTATATTGAAAACTAGAGCTGAACAGTTTTGTCGCCGGTTGGATCTTCCCTTTGAAATCCAAGAAGGTTTCAGCTCTGTGGGAGGAGGGACCATGCCGTCCTGCCAAATCCCCACTGTTCTCATTCACCTAAAGGTCCCGGATGCGGAGAAATTTGCCAGGGCGCTTCGCAGAGGCGAACCCGCGGTCGTATGCCGGATCGAAAACAAGAACGTGCTACTCGATCTCAGAACGGTGCTTCCGGATGAGGACACTACGCTTATTCAATCCATTTCTAAGGCGCACGCATGCACGTTATAGGCACAACCGGTCACGTGGATCACGGTAAATCGGCGTTCTTGCGTTGTTTGACAGGGATGGAACCCGACCGCTTGCCGGCGGAAAAAAAGACCGGCATGACCATCGATCTAAATTTCGTTTGGTTCGATGCGAAGAACGGTGAACGCATAGGAATCGTAGATGTCCCGGGCCACAAGAAGTTCGTAAAGAACATGATTTCCGGCGTGATGAATGTCGAAGCCTTTCTTTTTATTGTGGCGGCAGACGACGGGTGGATGCCTCAGAGCGAAGAACATCTGGAGGTGCTTGCGGCCATGGGAATCCGCGACGGGATGATCTTGGTTACCAAATCAGATTTGGTGGACGCAGAACGCCTCAAAGAAGTGGAGGCGGAGGCGAAGAATCGAGTCTCCCAAAGGCTCGGCCACCCGTTCGACGCGTATCCGTTTAGCGCCGTAAACCCGGCTAATATTGATACGATTCGCACCGCTATCGAGAACCTGGTGGCGGCTCTGCCGGCGGTTTCGGGGGACGCGGGCCGGTTGTGGGTGGATCGCGTCTTTACGCCGCGTGGAAAGGGCGTGGTGGTGACGGGGACTCTGCGCGAAGGGAGTCTGTCTGTGGGGGATGAGGTCGTCTTGTACCCGCAAAACATACCGGCGGTGGTCCGGGGGCTGCAGTCGTATAAACAGGCTTTGGAGAAAGCAGAACCGGTAAGTCGAGTGGCGGTGCAATTGGGCAAGGTGGAGGCCGGTACACTCTTTCGCGGTAGTCTGATTCAGAAAGGCAAACGGCCAGTACTATCTCAACATTTCGATGCTCACATCCGCTTTTTTACCCCGATGAAGATGAAAAATCTTGAGTTGCCGGTTCACATGGGTACCGCTCGTACTTCTTCGCTGGTGATCCCTCTTGAGGTAGGGCCCTTGGGGGCTTGGGTGCGCATCAAACCGCGGGAACCGATGGCGGTTCGATCCGGAGATCGCTTTTTGTTGCGTACTCCCGGGGAAGAGAAAAATTGCGGCGGGGGGGTAGTGGTGGACCCGCGTGCGGAGCACCGCCATCATGAGCAGGCCGCCCACGCCCTTAAGGCGTGGGACGACTCTGCGCTGGGGTACATACGTTTTCAAAGTACGCTGCATGCGGCGCTAGCGATCGATACGCTTTGGGAGGAGTCTGTTTTCGGCAAAGTAGAGTTGCGTTCTGCTTTGGACAAGGGCGGCTTTGTTGAAGTGGATAGCGGGGTGTTTGCTCAAGAGACCCAGTGGGATTGCTTAGTGAACCAATTTCTTCAAGACATGGAAGCTCTACACAAAAAAGGGAAAGACTCGATCTTAGCGAGCGAAGTGAGTCTAGAGTTGAATGACGCCGATCGATCGCTTCTTGTGGAGTATTTGCTTCGCTCCGGAAAAGTGCAGCGAGTGGCCCAAGGGCTTCGTTTAGCAGCGCACAGACGCCAGTTGGATCCGTGGGAAGCGAAGATTTGGACATTATTAGAGCAGCTTTTTGATCAGGAGGGGCGACCCGTTCGTGCGGAAGATTTTGGCGATGACGCCAAAAAGATGCGACTTTTCTTGCAGCGACTTGTCAAAGAAGGGAAGCTTGTTAACTTGGCGGAAGATCACTTTTTTGGAACGCGGCAGTATGAAACGTTGAAGGCCAAAGTTACCGGCTACTTAGGGAGTCACCCGACAGCGACAACCAGCGTACTGCGCACTCTTTTAAACACCTCGCGCAAATATGCCGTTTTGTTTTTGGAACGGATGGATGCAGATCGCGTGACGTATTTAAAAGATGGGGTGCGCAAGCTTCTGAAATGAAATTCTGGCTCAGCGTCATAACGTGCTTAATGTCGGCGATGACGGCAGAGGCTGCCTACCGTGTTTTTCAACTTAAGATTACTTATTACGATAGCCACGGGGTACGCACTGGCCAGATGCGCGAAGTGCTAAGCACTTTGGATCCGCTCCAATACGAGCACTACTATGCTGGTTTTCGTCGAATGGAAGTGCGTCTGAAGGATAGCTGGTATTGCCCCGGGGACACGCGTCGCAGAGAGTTTTGCAATCGCCCAAAAGTCAGAGAACGGGCTCCAAGCTCTTTGCGCAACTCGCCCAATCGGGTCGAGCTTCCCTACCAGTGGCAGCCCATTATTCCTCGCTGATGGCGCTTACTCTTTCTTTTTCTTTCGGCTTTCAGAAACGCTATTTAAGTCTTCCAGCATCGCGTGCAGCTTGTGATGCAGGCTCTGCAAACGATCCAGATTTTTCTTAATCTGTGTAATCGCTTCGGCGCGTTCTCGGACCTGACTGATTCCGCGCAATGGGACTTGGCTTGGCTGGATGGGAACAAAGTCTGCCGTCGGCAATTTCGGAGCTGGCGCGACGGGAGCCGTGTCACGGTTGAAACGAACGACCTTGGAGTCTTTCACCTCTTCCGTGAGGGGTTGTTCAAAATCCAAAGGCTTTTTGGAGGACTCCAAAAGCTTCTTGATATCTACATAAACAAACGCAAAACCCTGACCCTTGTCTCGATACGCCATGCTGCCACGACCTCCGTCTACAACTGCTTCCGCTACCGCTACCACGCCACCACGTACGTGATGACCACTACCCGCCGTCTCCCCCAGCAAGCACCCGGGTGAATAGATAGCAACGCGTATGCCAGCCAAAAGTTAAACGGAATGCAAAAAAACCAATAAATTCGCGCTTGTATACTGCTTGTCTGGGGGTGGTAGTGACAAATTACGGGGCGGGTGGCGGCGCAGTGCCGAGATTTGTTGTCAGCCCAAGCGCTCGCTCAACCGGGAGCTTAAATATTCCGAAAAGTTAGCTGGAAAAGCGAAAACTATGGGTCTGCTTTCTAAAATAATGCTCAGCCCCAAAACTGAGCGGGTGGTCTTTGTCCTCGCTCTGCTGGGCCTTTTCGTGATGGTTGCAGGACTCTTGTTCTATCGCCCCGAAGGCCAGTCGGCAAAAGGAGAAGCGATCGGCACGATTGAGAGCTCAGGTACGGTACGTAGGCGCCACGCGCGGAGTCTTTTGTGGGAAAACCTTCCGGCAGAGGACTCCATTTACACATTGGATTATGTCTACGTGTTGCCGGGAAATTCGGCGCGTGTCACGCTAGTCAATGGCAGCTCGCTGGAGTTGCCGGCCGGAACGATGGTGCAGTTTGATTCTCTCGACGGCAAAACTTTCGAAATCGACTTAATTGCTGGAAAGCTAAAAAACGCTGCGGGTTTTTCCCTAAAAGCAAAAGACGAGTTTTTTGTGCGCTGGAAAAATACCCGCCTGCTCGACTACCTGCCAAGCTTGGAGCACGAGGCACTAAAACAACAAGAGTTTTTGTCACGATTAGACGAATATTTGAATAAAGCGGCACGAAAGTCTGAATTTAAGGAACCCAATTTCCAGCCGTTTACGCTCACCCAGCTGGATCAATTTGAAATTGATCTGATACGACCGCGCAACAAGCAAGTCGTGAAATCAGGGCGCGGGGAATGGGTGGACGCTGTCTGGAGCCCGATCCCGCTGGCAGACATTCGTTACGAAGTGCAGGTTTCTCAGCGTGAGAAGTTTGATTTTTACGTGTCGTACCAGACCAACTATAATGCTATTTCTTTGCAAATTCAGGATTCCGGTTCTTACTACTGGCGAGTCATTGCAAAACAAGGAAAAACCGGTGAGCTACTGAGTAAGCCTGCGGCTTTCGTTTACGAGGTGACAAGCCGGCGTTTAAGCCCGCTACTGGGGCGCATACCCGCGGCGACGGGGAGCAAGTACGTAACGGAAATTTCTACCACAGAGAGTTTTCAAAAAATTCTTGTTCGCACCAACACGAACAGCAAGCGGTGTGCAACCGCCGGGCTAAAACCCGGCGAGTATTACTGCCGGGTACGCCGCGGTTCAAACGACTCTGTCCTGAACATCTACTCGTTCAAGGTGAGCCCCTAGCGCTCAAACGGGGTGGTATACCCTTTGCATTTTAATCCTTCCAAAGGGCTTTGCCCGACGCCAATAGAACCGAGACTGGATGAAATTTGTGAGTAATTTCAATAATATATATGCTTTCTGGCACCGCAGACTCGCTGTATACACCCTGTTTGTTTGCCTGATCCCTCTACACCTTTGGGCCGAGGCACCCCATACGGACGATTTGGGCCTTCCCTCGTCTCGTTTGGAGGCTGAGAAGGGGCCTGTGGCAGGCCGCTGCGGGGTCGATCCGCGCCGCCTGGCAAGCTTTGCCAATGGCGAGAACTATGACTACGCAAACTTGGTTAGTTTTCTGAGCACCCCATCCTGTCTTCGAGTGGCCGCGACTGTGAGTCAGGCGGCTGTGCAGTCGGGTGTGACGTTTAGCAATAAAGCCCCGTTTCGTTTCGACCTCTATTCAGAGGCCACCCGGCAAAACGATCTAAAGGGGCGAGACAAAGCGGATGTGACTTTGCAAACGCGTATCCCGACTCTGCTGCGCCAATACCCGCTGGGGAGCAACGAGCTACTGCCAATCATAGGTCAGCTTGCGCTGCTCAGTCCGGGCGCCTCTCGATCGGCCTTGGTAAATTTTTCACAACAGCAGCTCTACACCGCGGATTCTCTCTTAAATGTGCGTTCCAGCGATGCCGATGGTATGGCGGGGCGTGTAGCCAAAACTCTGGTGAAACTGGGCGTGAATCGCGGGCCGATTGCTTCCGAGTTTGCGGCCTCGGTGGAAGAGATGGCTCTCTTAGCCCAAGCCGACTCTCTAGGAAAGATTTTCCGCGCTCTCGGAGCGGCGGCCGTTGCCAATAACGCCCTGGTGTCCACATTCAATCTTTCTGCGGGCGCTTTAAATAAGGGAATTGCCCGCGGGGTAGCGAGTTACGATCCCCAAGCTAAAGACTCGATGTTGCTTGCGGTGTACAGCGCAGTTCTTGCGGCAAACGAGGGCAACGAACTTTTTCAGCCTGCGATGGCCGAACTTAACGAAGCCATGGATCCTCTTTTGGACGGTTACCCTGTTCGAGCGACGCGTTTAAGAAACATGTGGGATGAAATCTTGAAAATGCTTTCTGAAAATGCCTCCCAATCGGTCATGGCGGATGCGGTCGCCATCAGTTTAACGCCGGAGATCTTGTTTCTTTCGGAAGAAGATCGCGTGTCACTACTTATGGCTGCCCGCAATTATCACCCTATGGCAGTGGCGATTCAGCAGAACTTCTTACTCGCTTTTAACCGCTTGTGGAAAAACTACCAAAGCCGAAAATTAACCAAGGAGCGGTTTTCAGAGCTGAGGCAGAAATTCATGAAACCGTGGGTGAGCCACATTTTGGAACTTGGGCCGGCCCGTCTGACCCGATCCTGGCTAAACGAAGTTATTCAGCTGGGTCTTATCGAGAATGAAGACATTGAAAAGAAGTTCCCCTTATTTGTATTGGCGAATTTGCAACGTAGCGATCGCGCCAATCTTTCTGCTGTGAGCTCCGACACGGTTGAGCCCAAGCTGGCTTCTATGGCCGAAAACATGGCGGTGATGTGGTCGCTCAGTGCGATCCATGTTCCGGTATTGATGAAATGGGTGGAAAACTACGACAAGTAGTGCCGGCTTAGAAGAGGCTTAGGTGGCGCCCTCCATCTACGCACAAATCCACGCCCGTCAGATACGAATTTTCGATCAAG
>JAGQZV010000309.1 GCA_020435295.1 Bdellovibrionales bacterium
GCTCTATTTGAATTCATCACCAAGCTGGGGATCTCTCATTACTGTTTCCACGATCGCGACATGGCTCCGGAAGGGGCTGACATTCCGGAGAGCAACCGAAATTTAGAGAGATTGGTTCGACGTGCCGAGCAACTTCAAAAAGACAGCGGGGTAAAACTGCTCTGGGGAACCGCCAACCTCTTTAGCCACCCTCGCTACACTCATGGCGCCGCCACCAATCCCGATCCACTCGTATTCGCCCACGCTGCGGCTCAAGTGCGGCGCGCCTTAGACGCGACCGTCGCGCTCGGTGGTACCGGTTATGTTTTTTGGGGCGGACGCGAGGGCTATTCCTCGCTTCTCAACACCGACATGAAACGCGAAAGGGAGCAGCTCGCCCGCTTCTTACGCGCGTCCGTGGAATACGGTAGACGCATCGGCTTCAAAGGGATGTTCTTTATCGAGCCGAAGCCGATGGAGCCCACCACCCATCAGTACGATTTCGACGCGGCCACGACGCTAAATTTCCTGCGCGAATTCGGGCTCATCGATGATTTCATGCTTAACTTGGAAGCGAACCATGCAACGCTCGCGGGACACAGTTTTGAACACGAGATCCTTACCGCGTCCCTAGCCGGGAAGCTCGGGAGTCTCGACATTAACCGCGGGAACCCACAACTCGGCTGGGACACAGATCAGTTTCCAACGGACATGCACACTGCGACGCTCGCCATGTGGGTCCTGCTCAAACAGGGTGGCCTGCAGTATGGCGGACTGAATTTTGACGCTAAATTGAGGCGTGGTTCTGTCGATGGCCAGGATCTTTTCCACGCCCACATTGGTGGAATCGATACTTTTGCACGCGCGCTACTCGTTGCAGATCGCTTAGTGCGCACTCAGGCGTTGGATTCTCTCATCGAAAAGCGCTATGCCGGCTACGACAGCCCGATGGGGCGGAAGATCCAATCCGGGGAGTTCGATTTACCAGAATTAGAGGCGTGGGCCGTTCAGTCCGGCGAGCCGACGCTTCAAAGCGGCCGGGAAGAGGCTTTGGAAAACCTCTTCAATCAATACCTTTACAGCTCGACCATTGAGTAGCAGATCTCGAAAATATGCCATCGGCTTAGACGTTGGCACCAGCGGTACCAAAGCGATTCTCATCGACGACAAGGCTACGGTTGTTGGGCACCAGGAAGTCCCACATAAGATCCAAATGCCCAAGCCGCTGTGGTCGGAGCAGGAGCCGGAAGGTTGGTGGAGGGCCGCCGACAAAGCCATCTCCCAACTGCTCGCGAAACACTCGCGGTGCAAAGCCAATCTCGAGGTCATTGGGCTTTCTGGCCAAATGCACGGCAGTGTTTTTCTGGATAAGAAGAGCCGCGTTCTACGACCGGCAATTCTTTGGAACGATCAACGCACCGGTAATGAGTGCGACGAAATCACCCGGCTGGTCGGTGGGCGCGGAGCGCTTTTGCGCTACACCAGCAACACCGCTCTGCCCGGATACACAGCCCCCAAGATACTTTGGGTAAAACACCACGAACCCAAAGTGTTTTCGAAAACGCGCAAGATATTACTCCCCAAAGACTATATCGCTTGGCGTTTGTGCGGGGAGTTTGCAACGGACGTTGGAGACGCTTCGGGTACGCTGTTATTCAATGTTCGCAAGCGCCGATGGCACAAAAAAGTTCTGAAGGCTTTGGAACTGGACCCAAAACTTCTCTGCAAAGTGCACGAGTCGATGTCCGTGGTTGGTGAACTCCACCCGAG
>JAGQZV010000310.1 GCA_020435295.1 Bdellovibrionales bacterium
ACTAGTGAAATTCTTGCGTAGTCCTGCGGCCTCGTTGTAGGGGGCAGTTGGGCAAGGATCTTCCAGGGGGTGGACGATTAAGGTGCCCTGCTGGACGCGTGCCGGAAGTGGGCCTTCAAGTGGGCCCGTGACGGCGCCAGTCAAAACGAGACTCTTAACGTAAAGCGGTTCAAGCGCCGACGCTGCAAAGGTTGCTGAAAGCGCCCCTCGGCTCGTCCCCACCAAATGTATGGGGGTAAGGTCTCTTTTTTTGAGGTACTCCACAACCATTGCAATATCGTTTAGGTGTTCGGTAGAGGTGCGAAACTTGTCGGTGTACCCACTCGGCAAATCACTTGGGATGCCAAGTAGGACGGCAGCGTAACCATGCTCGACCAGGTAGGGCAGAATACGCGCCAAAAAGTTTTGCCCCAAAGCGACCTTACCATTCTTGTATTTAAAGGCGCCATCGCCCTCTCCCCCCACAAAGAGAAGCAGCGTACCCTTTCTCAGCTGCGCCGGCTGATCCAGCAAAAAAGAAAGGCTGACTTTGGGCCGAGTTTTTAGTGTGACTACTTTTGGACCCGCGTAAAGCCAGGGGCTCAGAAAAAAGAAAATGATGGTAAGAAGTTTCATCGTTAATGGATGATTGCGATATCTCGAATGATACCATTTTCTACCCACTCCTGAAACCATTGCTGGGTTTGGGTTCCCTCCGCCTTTGTCGTGATGGCGTGCAAGGGCAACCCGGAGTGTAAGGCGGTCAGAAACTGGAAGGCATTTTCCTTAAGTGGCTCCACACGGGTACCACCAGAAAGGTCGCGCCACACAGCGCACCAAGTTTTGTGAGAAGGGCTCGTGGGTGCATGGGTAGGATCGCGCCAAAGAGCAACGAGATCCGCCGTGCTTTCCAGGAGGCTTAACGTGGAATCTGTGATAAATCGGGCCGTCTCCAGCGACGACGCGTCCAATAGCGGAATCTTTTCCAGAACTCGCTGAGGAGTACAGGCGATCAGGTGGGCGCGCAGAACCGAACTTTCTAGCTCCAGCAGTCCATAGAGCGCTACGTTTTCGATGGGCGTGGAAGAATCCTGCCGACAAAAATCAACGAACGCGAGACCGAAAGTGTCTATGTTTGGTGTCGAGGACGGCACGCTAACGATGTATTCCGCTACCAGTTTGTCGAACACGTCGCCCAACGAAAGCCGTTCAAAGACTTCTTGCGACTTTGGGAAGATACTGTGCAAGTAGTCGCGTAGGCGCATAAAAAACGCGCTACCGTAGATATCGATTCTTTCAAAACGGTCTAGCGGCGGGGCATCGACCACCCATGAGGTGCACGAGGGTTTCGGTTCATACTCTCCGGCCTGCACCGCCACCCGTGCGCCACTGGGGTTAGTGATGGCCCACTTCAACCATTGTTGAAGCTCTTGAAGCGTTGGGGCTGTCATAAGTCTCCATCAAATGTTCTGCCTTGGCGGCCTCTTCCAGTAGTTGCTCCAGTGGGGGAAGTTTGTCATCCCATTCAATCAAAGTTGGGATCCGACCAAAGAGGCGCAAGGCCTCCTGGTAGAGCGACCAAACTGGGGGCCATACCGGGTGGTCATGGGTATCGACCAGGTGCGTTCCGTTGTCCGAGTACCCGGCCAAATGAAACTGCCTAACGGCGCCTCGCGGAATCCCGTTTAGAAACCGCATCGGATCGAAGCCGTGATTGATGGCGCTGACATAG
>JAGQZV010000311.1 GCA_020435295.1 Bdellovibrionales bacterium
GTACTACCTTCTTTTTGCAATTTTAGTGCTGGCTGCATTGGGTGCCGTCTCTCCATTGATGGGATTGGATCCGATAGTCTTACTCACGCGCGTTGCGGCTACTGTTGTTAATCCCTTCTTGAGAGAATCGGATAAGCTCTTTTGGACGGTTTCTGAATCTCCAGGAAACTATGGCTACTTTTTTGATGGCGCGACCTTAATTCTGTTTATCGGCATTATGGTCGGGACAACGCGCCTTTCCCGCATTTGGTGCCGCACCACCTGCCCTCTTGGCGCCTATCTGGCTGTCCTGTCACGCCATTCAGTCCTCCGTCGTGACACCCAGGGATGCATTCACTGCAATATATGTGCGGTTCATTGCCCAACGGGCGCGATTAACTTTACCGATGAGCGAGTTTACAACGAATCCGAGTGCATCAAGTGCTTTCTTTGCTCTACAGAATGTCCCGTAGATGCTAACTTTTTTACGTTGAAGTCGCCGCTACTTGCGACCACCGCTTCTCAGCATCCTGTAAACTTACAGCGCCGAACGCTTTTCGGGACGTTGTTAGCCACTCTTTTCGCATCCCCTCTCCTGTTCCGATCGGCGGGTAAACCAGGATCGTCTAAATCTCTCATCCGCCCTCCGATGAGCCGGGAAGAAAGAGACTTTCTAGCAAGTTGTATTCGGTGTACGGAGTGTGTGAAAGCCTGCCCGACTGGAATTCTAAAGACCGCAGGGCTTGAGCACGGCCTTCGGGCCTTGTGGTCACCGGTGATGGTTTCTTCCGAAGGCTTCTGCAAAGAGGGCTGTCACGCGTGTTCCGAAGCCTGCCCAACCGATGCAATCCTGAAGTACCCACTTGAGCAAAAATATGCTTACAAAGCCGGGACCGCCGTCTTTGAATCCAATCGCTGCGTTAGCTATACGGAAAACAAGTTCTGCAATGAATGTGTAAAAGCCTGTCCGACCGATGCCATAGCTGTTATTAAAGGTTGGGAACCACCGGGTGTTCAGGGGGCTGACGTTCCAGCACCTGCGGGCTTTTCCCCCACGCGCCCTTCCCGCGTTGTGTACGAACGCTGTGTGGGGTGCGGAGCGTGCGAATATGAGTGTAACAAGATTGTATTCGGTGCGCCGGCGATGACCAATACCTCCCAAGGAAGAGCGGTGCCGACAGCATTGGATATAGCGCTGCGAGGAAAGAAGGAGAGCGTGTGGGTATTTTAAGTTTTTTTGCAGTGGTAGAGCGCTTTCACTTGGATCCAGAGTACTTCCCGGAAATCACAAAAGACTTGTTTAGCATTGAAGAGATTCTAAAGCACGGCGTACTGCCACTTGGATTCAAGCAACAAAATACTCTCGTTGGGAAAAAACAGTACCTCAACGTAGGCTTTTTGAGTCCGCGCGACACAAAGCAGATCGCAGCGGTGGAAGCGTTACTGAAAGCAAAGCACCAGGCCATAGCGGGGTTTTTGCGCTACCAGGTAGAGCTTATTGAGTATCTGCAAGTGCTAGAGCGCGTGTACGACACCGGGCGTGACTCCGTTTCGAAGCGAGCCTCGAATCTACTCCACCCACTTCTTCAATCCCACTTCCAACCCCACTAGCGGAAACCCAATTGTGAAGATTTCTTCATAATCTGCTCCCGCAAGGTTCCAAAAGGTGCCTATCTACTTTTGGAACCTCGAGTTCCAAAAGTAGATAGGCACCTTTTGGAA
>JAGQZV010000312.1 GCA_020435295.1 Bdellovibrionales bacterium
AAACATTCTGCAACCCGGTCTTATAGTGGTGAGCGAAAAAGATAGACTGGCTTCACCCAGTTGTTCTAGAGCGCTAGCAGCCCATTTGCACTGGCCCCTTGTTGCTCACGCAACAGCTGGGCACGATTTGGCGCTGGAAGATCCCGCATGGTTGTCGGATCAGATTGTTCAATGGGGGAAGCGTCTAATAACGATCGACTAAGGTGCCAGCAGCGCTGATACGTCCCACGTGCCGCCGATGACTGGCTTGATCTCACTGAAAGCATCGCCCGTAAATGCAAATTCGGTGCGTGCAAAGAGGGGTAAAACTACCTCCTGTGCCGAACGCCCGAAGTTCTGAAACCACTCTACAGCGGCTTTGACGGATGTGTCGCCTTCAAAGGGAGGGATGACGCTGCCAGAAGCAAAACTCACCTGCTGCCGCAACGATCGTATTGTCCAAGCGATCCGGTATGGATCAAGCTGTAATTCCAATAGCTGCATATCGGGCTTGCCCTTGTTGTCGATCGAGATATGTGCGGCCAGCTTTTGTTCCCACTGCATCCGTAGGTTTTCCGCGACCTCTTTACCTAGTGCGAGACTTCCTGGATGTAGGGTGAGAGTGCGAGCATACGTGGCGGTACTTGTCAGGCTATTAAACTTCTCGGGCGGCAGGAGCAGAGGAAAGGAGAAGAGTGCGGATTGGCTAGGCCAGCGAAAGAGTGTTCGCATCTCGTTTACATCCACCGCTGACAAAAATCGTTTCCGCCGTCTAAGGGATCGGAACGCCGCCCCGCGAGTATTCAAAACTAGCGCGACAAAGCGATCTGCGGTGCGGGCGATAAGCCGTGCATCCTTTCGCAGGTGCTGCGTATGGGCAGCATCCAAATCATCTGCCTGATCAGACTCCCCGTTAAGAAAACGCAGTATTCGAAGCGAAGCATCGGGGATTTCGGTAAGCGTGAGTTCGCGCAACCGGAGCCGACCGCGGTAGTAATCCGGGTTGGGAAGAAAACGAGTTTGCGTCTCGGGGTTTCGATTCTTTGGTAAGAAGGCACCCAAAACGACCGGGAAAGCCGCCTTGTGGCGATCCGCATGGCGCATGGGCCAGGTCACGGGGTGGGCGAAAATGGCGGGAAAGCCCGGCTCGGGTTGGGCGAGGCGGATAAAAATAGTCCAAGGATCAGGTGTGCGGATTCCCACTTTTGAAAATGGGATTTCCCCTCGCGAAAACTCCCGCGCCCCGTGTATGGCAAAAAGCGCCTCTGCATAGGGTGACAAGCGTGTATTTTGCAGAACCCGCTTCCACGCGTTTACAAAATGCACGGATTGCAAGGTGGTGCCGTCAGACCAGAGCACTTGCCGGCGAAGTTTGAAGACGATTTGAGTGGGGGAAAGAAACTGCCAATGCGTGGCCAGCCGCGGCACAAGCTCTACACCGCTCGCCTTATTTTCAAATCCCGCGAGCCCTTCCATAAAAAGCGAAACCTGTTTGAGGCAAGCGGTTTCTGCGCAAAAATTCCAATCGAAGGTGCTTGCTTTTTTTGCAACATCCCAGCGCATCGTTGGGTTGTCATTGTTAGAAGAAGGAGAGTAGGGCTTGCGAAAGCACGAGACGATACATAATGCCCCCACAAAAACCAAGGGAATAATCACAGGATGCAACGTTTTGCTGGAGTGGAGTTTTGGCAAATTTGTTTGACCTGTATTTTGCTCTTTG
>JAGQZV010000313.1 GCA_020435295.1 Bdellovibrionales bacterium
CAGATGTTTCAAACCGGACCCACTCGCTTTGACCTGCCACGGCAAACCCTGAGTCTCAGCCCGGCGAAGAGCATCCCCCAGCCGCCGCATTTCTTCCGAAGACAAAAACCGCTCGCGGCCTTTCTCTTTGAAAGCTTCCACGCCAGTAGCAGGGTTCGAGGTGCCTTCTGGCAACAACGCGAGATCAATCGCCCAAGAGAACAATGCCTTGAGAACCGCCAGCGCACGATTGGCGATGATAGGGCCACCTCTTGTCTTTTGGGAAGCGGTTCGCTTGGCCCCCGCCTTTTTGGCCGCTGTGGTCTTGCGGGCGATTGCACTATGCAGCTTCGCGACCTCGCTCCGTGTTAACGTGGCGGCCTTTCGAGAGCCAATAGCAGGCAGAACATGAGTGTCCAGCACCGCGCGATACAGCTTTGCCGTGGCAGGTTTGCGTTTTGGTTCAACATGCCGTGACAACCATTCGTCTGCGATCTCGGCCACGGTATCGGCGACTCTCGCCTCCGCTCTTTCCGCTGCTGGGTCCGCTCCAAGGCGAACCTTGGCCAACATGTCTTTGGCCATTGATCGTGCTTGTTCAGGTGTCACCGCATCGGGGCTGCCGAGGACCACTCGCTTTTTGGCCACCCCGCGTCCGCCAGCTCCGGGTCGATACTCCAGTATCCAAGAGCGCGAACCGGAAGGGCGCACTAATAGCCCAAAGCCCTTCAGCGTGTCATCGTAATAGACGACCGGCTTCTTGGGAGTGTCGATTGCCGCAACGGTGCGACGGGCGATCTTGATAACAGGCATTGCGCTCTCCATCCCATTGGTGGCGATCTGACCTAGGAATCGCCACCGAGTCGCCACCACCTCTTGAAAGAGATAGATAAGCAGTCCGACAGAAAAAGCAAATATGAAAATAAAAACAGTATGTTAATGAAACAATTTGAAACCGCTTGAAAGCCTATCAAACCCACGTCCCATAACTGTTAATCAATTGGTCGTAGGTTCGATCCCTACCGCCGGAGCCAAAGATTTCAAGGACTTAGCGCTCACCCGCTAAGTCCTTTTTCTTTTCGAATACAGAATAAGCAAAGAAAACACTGTCAGGATCGCTGCTTATGGATCATTTGTGTCCCAGAGCCATGTGCTTTCGCAAACTATCGGCCTCTAAACGCTTTTTCTCCTCCGCCGCATATTGACGTAAAGATTTGCCCTTTTCTTTGCGCTGAGTGGATCGGTGCAGTTCAAAGCGTCCTGCTGTATTGTGCCCGATCTGCCAATTCCTTCGGGTCCAATACACTCCTTCGGCTACGTCGAGGTTGTCAGGGTCGATGGTCAGGTCGGCAGCACCCATACGGAAGCATTACGGAAGCATTACGGAAGCACGGTGAGCCGATTCAAGGTGTTGCCAACTACCCACACCGGAAACTGGCTACTGAACTCACATCAGCTGCGGCGCCATTCATTCTCAACAACAACTTGAAAAGACGTTACTTTTATAATCCGTCCCGGTCTGGGTGGAGGGCGGGTGGAAAGAGACGCGGGGCGTTCGGAGACCTATTTCGGGCCAGAGGCCAGTCTCCGAAGGTCGGATGACTCAGCTAAACTCCTTTGAACAAAAAAAGGCCCATGCTGGGGCCTCGTCTCGGGTTTGCGATTTGCAAGTGGCGGAGCGGAAGGGATTCGAACCCTCGAGACGG
>JAGQZV010000314.1 GCA_020435295.1 Bdellovibrionales bacterium
GGGACTAAACTCGGAGCCGCGCTGTAAGGCGCGGCTTCGAGTTGTCCCTCCCGTAAACTTCAACTCCCCTAGTCAATTTGAACAGTTTTCGCCGCCCCTCCTTAGTGTTAGAATTTTAACGACTTTAATCTTTCAGCACATACATCAGTATCCTTAGGTAAGGGGGCACCATGGGGAAGAAGATCGTCGGTTACTTTATCGTTCTAGCAATGCTAAGCGGCTGCGCGCACCCGCTGGGCGCATTGTTCACGGGTGTACAGTACCCAATCAATGCAACCGCGCAACCTCGCGGAGACAAAATGGGTGAAGCCTGCAGTCTGTCCATTCTAGGATTGATTGCTGTCGGCGACGCCAGCATCGACACCGCGCGACGTAATGGTCGTATTTCCAAAATCACTTCGGTGGACGGAACGAACCTGACCTTACTCGGCTTTCTGTTTGCGCAACAGTGCACGGTCGTTCGCGGCAAGTAGGCTCCGTACTTCTGGCGGGGCTTTTCGTACTCAGCTCGTTACTCGGCGGGTGTAGCCACCCGGTCGGCCTGCTTTATACTACGGTGCAATCGCCCAAACGCGCGACGCCGCAACCACGCGGCAGCAAAATGGGGCAGGCCTGCTCATTTTCTGCGCTGGGACTGCTGGCACTAGGCGACGCCACAGTCGATCGAGCCCGACACAACGGCCGTATTTCAAAAATTGAAGACGTCGATAGAGAGAGTTCCTTTTTCCTGGCCGGACTCTTCGCCTCAGAATGCACGACGGTGCGTGGGCGTTAGGGACTTGAGGATGAAATAGCGCGCTCAGTGGGCTTGCGCAGCACCCAGATGGATGGGCAATGCTTGCCCGTTACCCACAGCTCTCCCTGGTGGTAGGCGATCCCGTCGATGACTGGACAGGATTCGGGATCGGGCAGCTCGAAAAAACCGCTTATCTTGCCCGACTCGGGATCGATTCTAAATATTTTCCCCTTGTGAGAGGAAAAGCTGGAGCTCCAAATGCCCACGCCATCCCAGGCAAGATCCTCTACATCCTTGATGGGCGTTTCCAGTTCCCTCACCACCTTGCGACTCTTGGGATCCCAAAAGTAGATCTTCTTACTAAAATTTCCAGTGAAGATGAGGTGTTTCCCATCATGTGTGAGTCCCCAGGCATGGGCTTCCGGCGTTTCACCTACGCGTACAAACTCTAGCTTGCCTCCTCTGAGCGTGCCCGCGTAAATGCCATTGTCTGAAAAGCTGACATTCCAGAGCTTTCCCTGAAACCAGGTTACGCTTTCGCTGTATTTGCTGGCAGGTTTGTACGTTTCTACGATCCGCCCATCGGTAGGTTCTATTTTCACAATTTGTTCAGGCAAGGCGTGCCACAAGTAGTTCTCGTGATAGGTGAGTCCTTCCGAATACCCGCTATGCGGAAGCCGCCGGAGCAGCTCCAAGCTTTGTGCGGGAAGTGCCGCGCTACCGAGTAGCAGCAGCAGTGTAAGGGCCGTGCGCATAACGACTTATCGGCCCACCTGGAAAGACCATTGAGAGGCTGTCCACGGACCTTTTGCGGCACCGCGTGCCGCCCTAGGGCGTCACTTTCCCGAAGATCCACGCCCCGCACCATAAGGCCAACATTCAATAAGCCCCTTTTATTGTGGAGGAAAATGCGCTCCCCCCACAAACCCGG
>JAGQZV010000315.1 GCA_020435295.1 Bdellovibrionales bacterium
TATGCCCGGCGCAAAAGACCGGGTCAAGCTTTGAAATGATTCAGGAATTTGCCGCGACTTGTGGTGTAGAGGGAAGTGACGGCGGCGCCCGCGCGAAGACTCGATGAATACATGGAGTGTTGCCAGTTTAGCACCACACGGAGCGAATACGCTCCGCGTTTTTTTCGGTGTAAAGCGGCCGCACCGCAAAGCGTTGCGATTCTCCTAAGTTAATCGTCTTCGGCCAGAGGGCATAAAAACTTCGGCAGCTGCCTAAGATCCAGTCGGGCGGAGCGCGCTGTATTTTACAATACTTACAAATACTTAGCCCATTGGCTGCAGGCGTTTTTTGGCAAGGTCTATGCAATTCAAGAACGTAGGGGAGGGCTTTCGCAGAACGGGAATTCTGCGGGACCCAAGAATGAATGAAGTTAAGTAGGGGCACAAAATTTTATCTGCTCGCGCTTCTTTTAAACAGCGCGTTGTGGCAAGCGTCTCCCGCGGTCGCGGAAGAAGGGGGGCTTGCACCCGGGTTACCCGCGCCGCCTTCCGATGTCAGTGACGACCAAGTCAAATTCTACATGGGTTTTCCGGCCTTCTCCGGATTGGTAGGCACCATTGCCGAAGTGAACCAAGCCATGCGAGACGCGGCCGAGAACCCGATGGACAAGTGGCGCCGGCAAAATGTGCAGGCAGCGATTTCCAAAATGCCAGGGGCCATCCGCGAACTCGCCAATGTTTTCATGAGCAATGAGCTTCACAACGCCGACTTACCCCCAATGCAAGCGATGCTGGGTGGGTTTATCGACGTGAATGCAGCCGATCGATACAAAAAGTTTTTGCAGCACCCCGATGCGAGTCTCATTCCTGAAGCAGGTCCGGGATTTCCGATAGATCTCAAAGCGCCACCGCCGACAGTTACTTCGGCCAAGATAGCGCTCAGTGATCCGAAATTTAGTCAGAACCAGAATTCAGGCGCGTCCAAAGCGGCTATCAATCCTTCTGAGTTGGCCGATCTATCTGGTTCCGGCACGGGTTCGGTCGCGGGTACCTCTAGCATTCATTTTAACGACGATGCCCCGGAGGGAGGCAACGCAGGCCCGGTCAGCAGTTCCTCGGGGGCTTCTGGCACGCGGGGAATTGCCTCTGTCACACCTGATAATAATAAGGATGCCGTTGCCGCAGGGCTTGGATTTGTGAGTTCTGCGATCGGGCGTCTTCTTGGCGAGGGCGAGAATAAGAAAGAGATTACAGCGGAGAGCCCAGAAGTGCCTGCTAAACCGGCCGACGGAAATTTCCTGGCGTCCGTCCAAAAAGATCTTGCCTTGCTTGAGGGCAACTACGGTTTGAGTGAAGAGCAAGAAGAATGTGTCGAAGGGGATGAACGCGAAGACTGTCAGCAGGACGGTGTTTTTGATCTCGAAGCGGCCAAGAAGAAAAAGAAAGGGCCGGCTCGCCACCAACACGGTCAAGGGATGCGCTCGGCGTACAAGCTGAAGACCCAGCCGAAGAACTGGAGGGCTTTGGGCGCGGTTTTTTCGTTGTTACCGACGGTAAAAACGGCGAGCGCCCGAGTAGAAGATTTTTCAAACGATCAGTTAGTCCGAATCGCCGATGCGACAGGGTTCAGTTCGGATGCACAGCGCCGCTGTGCA
>JAGQZV010000316.1 GCA_020435295.1 Bdellovibrionales bacterium
CGCGAACATACTGGCCCCGGCGGACCTGGATCTTGTTGAGATGCGCGTATACCGTCGTGAAATTATCCGCGTGGCGTACGATGACGAGGTTGCCATAGCCGCGAATCCCGTTGCCACTGTAGATTACGTGCCCGGCCCTTGCCGACAGAATGGGTGTCCCGCGATCCGCGGCGATGTCGATCCCCTCATGGGGCCTATTGCCTCGACGGCCGAAATAGCTGCTGATCGTACCGACCACAGGCCAGCGGTAACTCGACGGGCCCGCGTCGGCTACTTCGCGCGAAGTCGGGCTCTGGCGCACCAAGCGCACATCCGCGTCATTCCAGTCGGGTCGGGATTCAAAAGGGATGAAAAGCCGCGTGCCGGGCTCCATATGACGCACCGGGACATTGTCATTGCTTCCTACCAAGGCCTCCAAGGGGACCGCATAAGTCTTGGCGATGAGGGCCATCGTCTCGCCCGCCGAAACCGTATGGTAGCGGGATCGAACCGTGGCGCAGGAGCAAAAAGCGAGCATCAATATTATTAAGTACTTAGCCATTATTTATTGGAAATTTGCCGGCCTAAGATAAACAAAACGCTGCTTTGCGTCAATCCCCCGAGGGAATCCCCCTATCAAACGCATCGGCTTTCTGTGAAGGACGCTTAGCCGACCAAAAATGTGCCTGAAGCCCCTCAAAACATTGTCAAGATTTCCACACATTTTGCCGATCAGACCGTTGTAAACGCTAGGAAAGGAAGCCCAGCATGAAGATTACAGTTACCGGTGGTTGTGGCTACGTCGGTTCCACCCTGGTTCCCAAGTTGGCAACACTTGCCGATGAGGTCCGGGTGCTCGATATCAACCCACCTGCCCTACGCCCAGAAGCGTTCCCCAACAATGTAAAGCACCACCAGCTAGATATCGCGGATCAGGCCAATCTTAAGCCACTATTGCAGGGCTCTGACCTTATTATCCACCTTGCAGCCGTCGTGGGCTACCCGGCATGCAACAAAGCTCCCGACATCGCGGTCCGCTGCAACGTTGGCGGAACGACAGCTGTCTTACGCAACAAGGAAAAGCACGCCCCCGTGTTGTTCGCGTCGACCTGCAGCAATTACGGTGAGCAAAACGGGCTAGTCACCGAGGACACCCCGCTAAACCCCACGTCGCTTTATGGAAAAACAAAGGTTCGCGCTGAAGAACTCGTTCTCAAAGACCCTCGGAACATCGTGTTCCGGTTTGCCGGCGGCTTTGGCCGCTCCCCGCTCACCCGGGACGATCTTCTCATTCACGATTTCGTGTCGCAGGCGGTTTTTGGTATCCCGCTTTCCATCTATGAAAGCCATTTTGTGCGCCAGTTCATACACGTCCAGGACATGACCAACGCCATCGTCTTCGCCATCCTCAATTGGGAAATGATGAAGGGGAATGTCTTTAACGTCGGTAACCCCGACATAGAGATCACAAAGAAGGATCTCATCGAAGAAATGTGCAAGCACATGGACTTCGACTACAAGTTTGAAAATTCAGGGATGGATCTGGAGCGCAGAAACTACCCCGTCTCTTTTGAAAAACTGCTTGGTATGGGCTTTAAGCCAAGCTACTCGCTCGCTGCGGGCGTTC
>JAGQZV010000317.1 GCA_020435295.1 Bdellovibrionales bacterium
CCTTCGCGGTGGCAGGGGCAACGGCGAGGGCGAAGCTTGCCGTGATCCCGTGTTGAAAAAGCTGGCGACGCGTCCAAAGGTCGTTATCGGTCATGAGTCCTCCCCGTGCTTTAGACGAGGAGCTTACCAGACTCTTTGGTGCTGAAAACCGCTATTTTGAGATAGTCTCCCTCAGCGAAGCCAACGGGGTGATCCTTCTCTGGTTCGAGAACTGTTTGCAGCTTTAGCGTGGGGGCGAGATCGCTCCGGGCCGCGTCCAAAAAAACATTGCGCGTAAGCCGTGAGCTGCAGCAGCAAGTAACCAAGATGCCCCCAGGTTTTAAACGCGCGAGCGCTCCACTGTGCAGGGCGGAGTAGGTTCGGAGCGCTGCCGGGACTTTGGAGACTGAACTCACGATTTGCGGGGGATCAACGATCACAACATCGTACTGGGTTTCGGGGGGTTCCCGCAGCCATAGAAAGGCATCGGCCTGTTTCCATTCCATTCCCGGTTGGCTGTGCTTTTCGATCCCAAACTCGATCGCAGAAGCAGAACTGTCGACGTTGAGCACGTGTTTGGCGCCGGCGTTTAAGGCACTTAAGCCCAAGGTGCCCGTGTTGGAAAAAAGATTCAGAACGGTTTTTCCGCTTAGGTTCTGGCGCTGCAACCAACGCCGGAGCCCACGCAGATCCAGAAAGGCGCCCCCTTTCTGTCCGCTTAACAAGGGGACATGCCAATTGAGCTCAGCTTCGCGAATCTGAAGAGCCGATGGGAGGGTTCCATGGAGCGTGCGTATCCCGCGTTCGCTGTGTTTCCGCTTGGCGGGAACGCGCCATGCGAGGGCCCGAAGTCCAAGTTGCTCGCGTGCAATGGCAGCGACGTAGCGGCCGAGGGTGTCCACCGAAGCGCTATAGGTTTGCAAGACGCCGACGTCTCCGTAGCGATCCAGCACTATGCCGGGCAAGCCGTCGTTTTCGCCGTGAATCAGTCGTAGGGCATCGGTTTCGTCGTAAAGGGGTAGGCGGCGCGTGAGTGCCGTGTGCACCATCTGCCAGAGCCAATCCCGGGTAGGCGCGTGGCTACCCGTTTTGAGCACCCGAATCCCAACTACCGAATGCGGGTCATAAATCCCAAAGCCTAGAGTTTCGTTTCCGTGATCGTAAAGCCGCAGCCACTGGCCAGCGGGAAAGGGGTTCGCAGCGCTGCTCAATTGCGAGCGAAATACCCAGGGATGACGGCGTCTTACGGCCAGTACCGCCTGTTTTTTGAGCTGGTACCGCCGGGTTTGAAAACGGGGGGAAAGCATGTGTCTTAATAGCACAGATTTTGTCTTTATGGTGCGTTGTGCTAGACTCCCCCGGTTTTTTGGAGCTAGCAGTGGAAACTCTGAGCGAAAATCCGTTTGTCTCTGTGGTGGCAGGGGTCATGCTGAGCGAAGGTAAGTTATTCCTGGCCCGTAGGTTGGGCGGCGACATGCATGGTTACTGGGAACTTCCCGGCGGAAAAGTCGAGGAAGGGGAAGTGCCCAAAGAGTCTTTGCAAAGGGAGCTACGCGAAGAACTTGGGATTGATGTAGAAGTGGGCGACCTAGTAGGACGGTCCGAACACG
>JAGQZV010000318.1 GCA_020435295.1 Bdellovibrionales bacterium
CTCAAGGTCCCGTCCACGTAGGCCTTTATCAAGTATTCCACTTCCGCTTGATCGAGCGGCTTTTTGTCACGGGTTTTTTCGATGAGCGCGCGCGCTGAAAAAGAGCTCATCCCAAACGAACCTCCGGATAGAGGTTCTTTAGGAAACTTTCTTGCTTGGATAGGACAGCGGGGACGGGAATCTCATAGCCCTCCATCAAGGTGCGGGCGATCTCGCCAAAGCTTTGCCGATCCCCAATCAACTGACCTTTACCCGATGGAGAGTACGCCACCAGAGGAACATATTCGCGCGTATGATCGCTACCTCGGTAAGTGGGATCACAACCGTGATCCCCAGTAATAAGTAAAAGATCCTGCGGGCCCAACGCGCTCAGAATTTTCGGCAAATACTCGTCCAGCTCCACAAGCGCTTTGGCAAATCCCTTGGGATCTCTGCGGTGCCCGTAGAGCATGTCGAAGTCTACAAGGTTTACAAAGATAAAGGCTTTGTCGTTTCTGTATTTCTCAAGAAAATCGCTTGTGGCTCTTAGGCTATCGTGATTGTTGCCGGTATGGTTGCCCTCCGATAAGCCTCGGTGACAGAAGATGTCGTCGATCTTCCCGACGGAAACAGTCTTAACCCCAGCGGCCTGAAGCCAGTCGAGACAGTTGGGAGGCGGCTCCAAAGCGTAGTCTCGTCGGTGCTCCGTGCGAACGTACTTTCCGTTTACCGGGCCCACAAAGGGACGGGCGATCACCCGCCCCAACTGGAGAGGCTTCGTGAGTGTTCGCGCCACCTCACAGATTTTGTACAGGCGCTCAAGTCCAAAACTTTCTTCGTGCGCCGCTAGTTGAAAAACCGAATCTGCCGACGTGTAGAGTATGGGCTTTCCAGTCCGAACATGCTCGGCGCCTAAATCCTGAATGATCTGGGTTCCGCTCGCGGCGTAGTTACCCAAGACTCCGGGCAAATCCGCAGCTTTCACGAACGCGTCGACGAGTGACGCCGGAAAACCATCAGGGTAAACAGGAAACGCTTTGTCCGTGACAAGGCCCGCAATTTCCCAATGGCCGGTGACGGTATCCTTGCCGGCGCTCTTTTCAGCGAGTCGGCCCACAACCGCAAGCGGGTGGGCTACCGCTGGCAAGCCGTCAAACTTTCCCAGGCAACCCAGGCCGAGTTTTTCCAGCTGCGGTAAGCGAAGACCTCCCACTGCGTGGGCTGTATTTCCCAAGGTGTTGGACCCATTGTCCCCGTAGGCATTCGCATCCGGCGCTGCCCCGACTCCAAGTCCGTCGGCAACCAAAACCACAACCCGTTTGAATGACATTATTCCCTCTCGGCCGCTTCTTTA
>JAGQZV010000030.1 GCA_020435295.1 Bdellovibrionales bacterium
GTTGATTTGCCGATGAGCAAAGAGCATGGGTGTAGTGTTCTATAATAGTAGCCGCACGACGGGGAAATTGGCGGCGTGGATTGGGTTGAGTGTACTGCTTGGCGTAACAAACGCTTCCGCCGTTACACTATCAAACGCGTATCAGTCTGCGATGCGTCATCGCGCCTCCATCTCAACTGCGCGCTTAGACGAGGACATCGCTGACTCGTCACACAACAAAGCCATCGCGTCTTTGCTCCCAAATCTAAGCCTTAGCTCCGACCACACCCTGCGCGATCCCATTTCGGGATCGTCGACGGCAAGCACGTTTGGCCAGCGCTACCAACACACCGCGACGCTGACGCTGACCCAGCCTATTTTCCAAGGCGGCGCAGAATACGCCGGCCTAGGGTACGCCTCAACGGAAAGAGAAATCGCCAATCTCAAAACACGGCAAGCCGAGCTTGATTTGGCCATCGACGTTGGCTTGGGCTTTTACAAATTGGCTACGGCCAATGCCGAAATCGCTAACCTACTCGAACAAGATGACTTACTTGAAAGGCGTGTCGTTTTCCTCCAGCGCTGGGTGCGGATCGGCCGCAGCAAGCCCTCCGATCTAACAGCAGTGCAGAGCCAAAAAGCCAAAATTGCTGCGGACGTTTCAAAGGCCCAAAGTGAAAGGCAGGTCGCCTATGAAAACTTCCTGTGGCTGACAGGGCTTGAGAACGCAAACGAAATCGAATGGGAAACGCCGATCACTCCAATTCCAAGACAAATCGATGTCAACAGCCTCCCCGCTGTGCGAGCGCTCCAACTAGAAATGGAAAATGCGGAACGCAACCGGACTATCGCACGCGCCGACTACTGGCCGAGTGTTGACCTGAAGGGCAACTACTATCTCCAGCGTGCCGGCATCCTCGCCGGCTCCCGCTGGGATCTAAATCTGACTTTAACGTGGAACCTTTTTAGTGGCGGAGCGACCGCAGCCGAAAGCACCATCAAAGCAAAAGAGGCACAAAAGAGAGAAATAGAACTCAGGGATCTTAAGCACCGGCTACGCCAAGACTTCCTTGGCCAACAGCGCCTTCTGGAATTCCAAAAACGTACGGTCGAAAACTTGGAGCAAGCCGTCCGCTACGCTCGGAAAAACTATCTCGAACAGCAAGAGGATTTCAAAAAGGGATTGATTACTAATCTAGACGTTCTTAAAGCCATGGACGACTACCTACAAGTAAAGCGATCCTTAGACGCTGAAAAAATCGCTTCAAGTCTTGCGTTCGTTCGTATCAAAGCACTGGTGGGAGAAAAACCGTGACGCTATCTGATTTTTCAATCAAGCGTCCGGTCTTTGCCTGGATATTGATGTTTGGGCTAATTTTCTTTGGCTTGCGGTCATTCAAGAAAATGGGCGTGAACGAAAACCCCGGTGTTGACTACCCGACGATAACCGTCAGCTATTCCTACGATGGCGCCACTCCAGCGGTTATCGAAAAAGACATCCTGGAGCCCGTCGAAAGCGTCCTGGTATCTATATCGGGAATTCGCAACATGACTTCCACTGCAAATCGAGGCAATGGCCAAATACGATTGGAGTTCGAACTGCACCTAAATGTAGACTTTGCTCTGCAGGAGGTTCAAACCCTTCTCGGGAGAGCGCAACGACAGTTACCCGATGCTGTGGAGCCGCGGACGATCCGCTCATGAACCTCTCACTCAGTTCGGACAAATTGTCAGTGCGAGAAATGATGCTCCTCTTTAGAGATCGAATCCGCGATCAACTTTCTACGGTAGAAGGCGTTGCAGAAATTCGCGCCTACGGCTATCAAGAGCCCCTGCTGCGGGTAGATCTCATCGCAGACAAACTGCGGCAGTACGATCTTACCGCAACAGACATCACCGATAGTATCCGCCGCGGACACGACGAGCTTCCGGCAGGAAAATTCGAGTCCGGCGATGAAGAGGATTTGATCCGCATCATGGGGGAAGTCTCCACCGTCGAACAGTTCCAAAACATAGTCATCTCCCGCCGAGGGGGTTCTCCAAACTACCTGCCCTTGCGCTTGAAGGACGTGGCATCGGTTTACGAAGGCGTCGAAAACACAACCCGAATTTCGCGCGTAAACGGCGTCCCTTCTCTAACCATGGCGGTTCAAAAACAGCGAGGGGTAAACGCCGTTGCCATCGCAGACGCCATCATCGAACGCGTGGCGGAAATCAACTCCAGCCTACCCGACGGAACCTCACTTTCTTTGACCTTTGACCGTACTCAGTTCGTGCGCGAGAGCGTACATGAGCTGCTCTTTACCCTTGTTCTATCAGCGATACTGACATCGATTGTTTGTTGGTTATTCATCGGATCGTGGTCTGTAACGACTAATATCTTGCTCGCCATTCCGGTGGCTATCATCGGAACCTTTTTGTTTATCTCCTGGCTCGGATTTACATTAAACACCTTTTCGATTCTAGGGTTGGCCTTGGCGATCGGCATTGTGGTAGATGACGCCATCGTAATGCTTGAGAATATCATTCGGTACATGCAAAACGGCTACGACCGGGTAAATGCGGCCTTCAAAGGCGCTCGGGAGATCTCCTTTGCCGTCATTGCGACGTCTGTGGCTCTAATTTCTTTGTTTATCCCCATTACGTTTATGGAAGGGATTGAAGGGCGTTTCTTCTTCGAGTTTGCAGCCACTCTTTCCATCGCTGTGGCTCTTTCTTCCCTCGAATCTCTCACGCTTGCTCCGATGCGATGCTCCCAGTTCCTGACTGTTTCCCCTCGCACGACATGGCTTGGCCGTAGCTTTGAGGCCGCCATGGACAGACTGCGCGGGTATTACGAAAAGACGCTGCGGTGGGCGTTGAACCACCGCATTCTCCTCACGCTATTCTCTTTTGTTGTCTTTGTGGCGTCGTTGTTTCTGCTCCGAGTAGTCCCCACGGAGTTCGCTCCGGATCAAGATCGTGGTGCACTCTTTCTCGTGTTCGCTGCTCCTGACGGCAAATCCATGAAGTACACGGACGAAAAGGTAAAACAGTTCGAGGCCCTTGCAACAGCCCACCCCGCTATCGATCGAATCATGGTGGCTGTTGGGGGGTTTGGCGCCGGTGGTCAAGGAAACCGAGGCAACGGAGTCATCGTACTTAAGGAAAAGGCACGGCGCACCCAAAGCTCGTTCGAAGTCGCGACCCAACTACGTCAGGAAGCCAGAAAGTCCATCAAAGGAATGCAGATTTTCGTTCGAGATAGATTTGGTAGTAGCATCGGCGGCCGGCGCGGCAGCCCCATCGAGTTCACGGTGAATGGACCAGACCCGGCTCAACAAAAAATCTTACTCCAAGAGCTGTTCAAACGCATAGAATCCGATCCGACAATCGTGGACGCCCGCTCCGATGACTTGGGAACTGTTCCGGAAGTGCATGTGGTTCCCGACCGGGATCAAGCACTCACTCGCGGGGTGGAGATCGAAGAGATCGCGGGAGTGATCAATACCGCCCTGGGCGGCGTGACGGTGGGACAATACACGCAAGGCAGCAACCGATTCAATATATTCGTCCAACTTCGGGAAAAAGACAGACAAAGTCGAGATGACATCACCCACTTGCTTGTCCGCAACAACCGGGGCCAGCCGGTACCGATGAGTCTCGTTGTCCAGGCAAACCCAACGCAGGGGCCACAGACGATTTTTAGAGAGGACAGAGTACGCGGCTTACGCGTTGACGCTTCACTCGCAGAAGGAGCGAACCTAGGTCCTGTCACAAAAACAAATTACGGAGTGGTCTAAAGAGATCTTCCCCGAAGGTTATTACATTCGCTTTTCCTCCACCCCGCAGGAAAAGATTTGGGAGGCGGTAGTTATTATCGGGCTAGGACTTGTTATTGCCTACATGATTTTGGCATCCCAGTTTAATTCGTTTATAGATCCCCTCATCGTCTTCTTGGCTATTCCCTTCGGCCTGACAGGTTCCTTGATCGCGCTAGCACTCGGAGGGCAGACACTCAACATCTACAGCGTGATTGGGCTATTGCTAACGATGGGAATCGTAAAGAAGAATTCCATCCTTTTGGTCGAGTTTACGAACCAGCTTCGCGATCAAGGCAGAGAAGCCAACGCAGCTCTGTATGAAGCGTGCACCATCCGCCTGCGGCCAATTTTTATGACCAATCTTTCAACCTTGGCTGCTGCCATCCCCCCGGCGCTAGCCATTGGTCCCGGAAATGAAACTCGAATACCAATGGCGCTTACGGTAATCGGCGGTGTCACGGTTTCGGTGCTATTTACGCTCTACGTTGTACCGTGCGTTTATTCTTTGATAAATCCAAAGCGGCGGATCATCCTGGAAGAGAGTCCCCTCGCCAACCAGGTGCGGAAGTACGAAGGCAAAGAAGCCGCCCACTAGCGCCGCTAAGCTTGATATTCTAGTTCAATCGATTACAGTGGCGACACGATGTTATTCGATATGAAAGCCCTTGCCCCCGTGGACCGCTACCGGCTGATGATCCAAACCATTGTCCCGCGCCCTATCGCTTGGACACTTAGCCGAAACGAAAACCATAGCTACAATCTGGCCCCATTCTCGTATTTCAACGCCCTGCACTCGGATCCGCCTTTGGTGATGATCTCTATCGGAAATCGACGCGAGGGAACAGTGAAAGACACTCGCCGGAATATAGAGCGAGAAAAACTTTACGTGATCCATATCGCGAGCAGCCCTATGGCAGCAACCGTCACTCAGTCAGCCAACCCGTTGCCCGCGGAGTCCTCTGAGGTAACCGACTGCGGGCTAGAGTTAAGTGGCGATTGGAACTTCCCCCTTCCCCGCCTCAAGCTCCCGAAGGTGGCGATGGGTTGCCAGTTGGAACGCGTCATTGAGATCGGCAAGAACCGGCAAGGACTCTTATTTGGCGAGATCCAGACTCTCTACGTAGAGGATTCTGTCTGCAAACAGGATGGGGATAAAATTCTCGTAGATGCTGCAAAGCTAGATCCGCTCGGACGCTTGGGTGGAGATGATTATGGCACACTCGGAAAAGTTTTGACCGTAAAACGCCCCGCCTATGTTCCGCATTAGGTGTTGGCTTGCACTAGGAATCTTGGATAGGCGTAGCACTAAGCGCTTCGGCAAGGTTTACAACATGCCCTCGGATTTTTCTCAAGCTCACCACAAAATCACTGAATAGCATGCCGGAGATTGCCGCAGCCCCACCGGCCTCCATACGCTTCTTGTGCGCGCTCCAAATTTGATTGCCCTCTTCACTTAGCTTTCGGCTTCGTGAATAAATATCGCGCATGTCCCACGCTTCGGCACCAATGTTACGCTCGACCCGGCGGAAGAGCGAATACACCTTGCGCATATACGCCGAAAGTTCAGCCTGTTCTTCTGCGCTCAGCTGGCCTTGCACCTCGGTCAAACGATTGCGATAGCGAGCCAGCGCATAACAGTAATCCGCAATACTTTCCAATTCATCGGCGGCCCGAATAAGGGAGTAGGCCTTTGCGGACTGCTCCGACGTCAACGTCCCTTCTTGGAGCTTGCAAACATACACGGTGACTTCGGCCTGAATAGAGTCCGTTATTCCCTCATATTTCTCTACCCGCTCAAAAATCTTGTTATAGGGTTTTTCAGAAAGCACATAGCGGCGGGAGAGAAGAAAAGTCCTCTCGACCATTCTGGCAAGGTTCACCAGTTCCTTTTCCGCAGTTGCCAGCGCCAAACTCGTGCTCGACCCCACCGGAATGCGGGTGGACAAAAACCGCAGGTGGGCAACCTCCTTCTCTTTCGGAGGAGGCGTCATCCACGTAACCAATTTCGCGAGCGGCTGGAGGAAAGGAAGAAAGACAATGGTGTTAAGCACGTTGAACATCGTGTGGCACATCACAATGTGAGACGCAACGTACTCTTTTACACCCTCGGCGTTGACGTAATCAGGATTCCCGGGAATTAGCCAATCCACAAAGTGCAAATACTTCCAAAAAAGCGGAGAAAGCCACAGTACGCCGAGCAGATTGAATAAGGCGTGCGCTCGCGCCGCTCGCTTGGCATTGGAACTCGCCCCAAAACTCGCGAGCAAGGCCGTGATAGTCGTGCCGATATTCTCGCCCAAAACCAGAGCTGTCGCTGTCTGGTAGGTGATAACGTTGGTAGTTGCCAACGCAACGGTCACGCCCAACATGGCAGAGCTTGACTGAATCACGCAAGTTAGGAGCGTTCCCATGAGCACGCAGGCCAAATAGGACCGGACGCTATCTGCCGAAAAATAGACGAGCATGTCCATGAACCCACGATCCGAGCGCAGAGGCTTGAAGGCACCACTCATGAGTTCCAGGCCCATGAAAACCAAACCTAGCGCGATGAAAATCCGGCCGACCGCGCGGTAATCACTCCGCTTGGCAAACATATAAGGAAACACGCCGAGCCCGACAAACACGGGTCCGAATTTCCCCACTTTGACCGCAATGATCCAGCCGGTTATGGTGGTGCCAATGTTGGCACCAAAGATCACGCCGATTGCCTGTGTCAACGACATCAGCTGGGCGTTCACGAACCCGACGACCATCACGGTGGTCACCGAACTAGATTGAACAATCGAAGTGACAAGAGCCCCCACGCCAACAGCAACAAGGCGATTCGTTGTAAGAGCGTTCACTATTTTTCGGATGAAATCGCCCGCAATGGATTGCAGGCCTTCCGATAGAGTCTTCATCCCGAAAAAAAAGACCCCGAGTCCCCCAAAAAACATGTATCCAACTTCAAGCCACACGAGTCACGTTTCTCTTTACACAGTCTTTAACAAAATCCCAGGATTAGCCGCCGGACTGTAGACCGGCAAGCCCTTTATTTGTCCTGAAACGATTCCCAGGGGAACGGGAAAACGCTATAGAATCCTTATGCTTCCGGTGCTCAACATAGACACATCGAACCCCGCAAAGGCCGGTGAGTCCCTTTGTAGGGCCTTACACGATACCGGCTTTCTATACATTCTCGGGGACGTTGTCCGGGTGGATTTGCTAAAAGAGCTAGTCGAAGTTTCCAAGCTTTTTTTTGCAAAGTCCTTAAGCGAAAAGGAGCAACTAGAGATGCGGCACGCTGGACTCGCGTGGCGGGGGTATTTTCCGCCCGGTGCGGAACTGACAATGGGAATACCGGATCAAAAAGAAGGCCTGTATTTCGGTTCCGAGCACGGGCCGGATCACCCTGGGGTGCTACGGCACTGGCCCATGCATGGCCGCAATCTATGGCCTGCCTCGTCCGATCTCAAACGAATGCAGCCTCTTGTTACCGAATACATGCAAAGCTGTGTTGCGATCGGTCAGAGACTACTGTCTTATGTGGCCGTCGGTTTGGACCTGCCGAAGAACTACTTTTTTGATCGATTTACGGATGAACCCACTGTGCTCTTTCGAATTTTCAATTACCCGGCGACAACTCCGGCTACGCCGGGATGGGGGGTCGCCGAGCACACCGACATGGGTTTCTTGACCTTGCTTTTTCAAGATGAGAAAGGCGGCCTAGAAGTGCTGAGTCAGGATAATCGGTGGGTAGCAGTACCGCCCATTGAAGGAACTCTCGTGATAAATATCGGGGACATGCTCGAGTACTGGACTCACGGCATATTCAGAGCTACCCCTCACCGCGTGCGCAATCCGAGCCAAAGCCCTCGGCTATCATTACCCTTCTTCTTCGACCCGAACTGGCAGGCGACGCTGGAACCGATTTCGCGCGAACAACTTCCCGCAAAATGGCTGCAGTCCATCTCACCCGATCGCCGCAAACGATGGGATGGGCTCAATCTTCATGCATTGAGTTCCGAGACAACATACGGAGACTTCGTTTGGTCGAAAATTCGTACTGTTTTTCCGGACCTCTCTGCGACCAAGCCACTTACTGACAAACGTAGCCCGTAACGGCGCTGACTCCCCAACTATTTAGCACGCCTTTGTCGCTGTTCGCATGGTCACTCACGTGCAGCTTCCACGTGCCATTGAGCGCTTCCCCGTCCAGCTTCGACAGGCTTTCGACTGGAACCAAAGACTGGGGGTACACTCCTTGAAGGTTGTCTTCCGAGCCACCCGTACGATCGTGCAACAACACCTTCGTACCGGCAGGCGATTCAAGGGATACCGCCAAGTCCCCACGGTAAGGGTGAGTGATATCCAGTTTGACGGAGAGGTTGGAAACCGTTCCCTCGGCGTTCAGCTCCAGTGTCTGCACAATCCCGTTTTCGTCGTTGTCCGGGATTTCGACTTTCGGCTCCACAGAAAGCGCCGCCCCCTGCGCCACCCCTGTCGGAATAGTAAGTGTAACGTCCGTCGATAAAGCGCGCCCCTTTTCAAACTGGACATGCAGATTGAGCGTCACTTCTTTTCCGCACTCAAGCGCCGAATCCAGCTCCACAACGAATGGACCGGACTGTGATGCCACCGCACCCATCGCGATATCGCCATAGTGGGCCTGCGCCTGCAGGACGCGCACGTTGGGATCGGAACTAGAAAGCACCGCGGTTACGGCGCTCCCACTTGCCGTACCAACATTCTTGATAGGTACCAAAAGTTCCAAGCTTTCTCCCGGATCCGCAGAGCCGTTCCCTCCGGAGTCTTTGAATTCGAACCCTAAATTCTGAAGCGCCGGAGTCGGCACTTCCAGAATCTTGTGTTTCACAAACTGCGAGAGAAATGCTTCCCCCACCCCGGGATTATCTTGGAGGTTCTGAGCCGTAGCCAGAATGGCTTTGGCCATTTCCGGCATTTTCAGGCCAGAGCCCAAGCCAAAATGCGCCTCAAGAATGATGGTGTCCACTGCCTCTTTGCTCACCCCTGCTTGCATTAGAGCCAACAGCGATTGAAATAGGGGTGTTGACCACAATTCATCGGACTGAAAACCGCCGGTGATAGTTTGGTGAGCCCCGTACGTCTTGTTAGAATCGTATTGCGCTCCAAAAGCATCCAATACGCGTCCCGGCCAACACGGGTTCCCCTCACCATGGCCATCCCAATTAAATACATGGTTCTTGTTAAATTGATCCCCGTTTGGGGTGCTCAGACTATAGGAGGCGGCCCAGTAATCGCCAAACCCCTCTCCCATGGCCCCCGTGTCCCCGCCAGACCAATTGGAGTTGATGCTATGGTGAATAGCGTGTCCGTACTCATGGAGAATAACATCGGAGTCTTCGTTATCATCCACGCACCCATGCCCGAACGCAATCTTGTTACCCACAGGTGAAAAGTAGGAATTGTCACTGCCACCATAACCATCACTGTCGACTTCGATGGAAGCTTCTTGAATACCTTTTTCACCAGTAAAGCCCAGTGACTGCATGTAACGCTGGTTCTTGTCGACATGGTAGTAGGTCATCACGTCGTTGAACGCATTGTTTCCACGCTTTGCCGTCCAACTGCCATCAGTGGTAGTGCTCGGCGCATTCGTCGGCGATTCGAAGTCCACGATCTGCACCCAAGGTCCGACCAAGGAGTATTTGGAGTCAGCAAAGGAAATATCTTGCAGCGTCCTCGTATAGTACGCTCCTTCAAATTTATCTGCACTGCTGTCGTCTTTTAAAGTGTTGTCCATAAGCGTGGTGCGCGGATCCGGATCAAAGACAAAGCCACTTCCCGTTGCTCTACTGCGGTGTTTTAGACTTCGAGCGGACTGCGCATTGTCATAGGCTCGAAACGCCCGCAGGCGGTCCAACAGCGGACCATGAGCACGTTTCCCACTCATCGACTGAGCACTTTTGCCGCGCGGGAGTACGCGATCCACTTTTGAAAGCACCGCCCCACTTGAAGCGTCTACTGTTACGCGCCAGGCGCCGTGTGGGTTCTCAACGGAAAGATCTACCTGGTACGCAAGTACAGGTTTGGCGTCGACAAGTACGTAGAGCAACTGCGCGTCGGGTTTCGCCATTAGTTTGCCGCGTACTTGAAGTGAATTCCACGCTTGATCGTAGGCTTGCTCAACACTCAAAGCCTTTGCTACACGTTTGGGAGCATCTTTGACTGGAAAAGTGTTATTGAAAATACGATAAACCCGGTTGCCCCGAACCGAAACGATAATTTCCGCGGCCTCTACGTCGATGCCGTGAATTTGCTGCTGAAAGTGATAGTGCTTCCCGTACAGACTGGCCTGGGTGCGCCGAAGGGCCAAGTTTTCTAGAGTCGCCTTCAGACCGTACCGCGAAGCACGAGCCCGCAAGTACTCACGAGCAAGGGCTTCACCACTAAGCCCAGCGCGCGATTGAAAATCCGGTTCAAACTCCAATTTGGGAGTGAGCCGGCCATCCGTGTGGGCACTGTTTTGTACTGCGTAGTCGAGTCTCGATTTTTCTCTCGCCACACTCCCCGCGGTGGCGCAAAAAAGCGTACAACACCCTGCAAGCACAACCAGTGTCTTTTTCATCGGCGTTCCTTTTTTGTGAATACTAATTAAGTTGAGTAAGGCGAGTTCAATTGTACCACTGCCGGCCGCTTAAGGTCGGACGCCTGTGTCAAAGTTTTGACCGTTGTCTTCAGCCGTCTAAATGGGCTCAGGCCGATCGGGCTCGTTTCCGCCCGGGTACACATCCCCTTCCGGGCCATCAAACTCCTCATCGCCCGATCCATCGTACTGGTCGGGCGGCAACTCATCGGGCGGAGGCACTAACGGAAGTTCCTCCAGTTCATCGGTACCCACTTCAGGTTCTTCCCAATCGCTAGGATCTGATGCGCAGCGGCGCACGGAAAAAGCCACCGCCACAAAGACTGCAACAATTGCCACGAGGATGCCGACTTTCCAGCCGCGCGCTTTCATGGGATCTCCCTGTTTTGAACTCGGGCCCTAGCATACTTCGGCTGACCGCTTTTTCAAGTGATGTTAAATACTTCTTTATCTTATTGCTTACTTAGGACGCCCTGTGTTATCCCCCGACACGAACAGCTACCTTAGTCTGGACTGTCATTAAGCTTTGTTGGATGAGGCCACTTTGAGGCACCCTTCCATAAATCTAGCCGTCGTGTTGCTCCTTGCACTACAGACCTGCGGGGAAATCAGCTATGCCCAAGTCCCGGATGAGATCGAATGCGCGCGGACGTTTGGCTTGGAAGGGCGGGCCCTGAGAATTCTTTTGCCGCTACAGGGAAACGAGCGCCTCGCCTCCCCGGTTCAAGTAGTTCCCAATCCGGTTCGCCTCATTTACGGAACCGCAGTGCGCCCCGGCGAGGGCGACGATAACGGCAGTGTGGTTGGAGGCCGGTTTCTAATTCAAAGCATCCTGTCCGCCACCCCACGTCTAGCAACGGAACTTCCCCCTGGCACTGCCGGGCCACTCCCGGTCCGAACCCTCAGCGTGTCTCGAGACTACCGTTACGCCACCGCATCCGCTGGCTTCAGCGTTGGGGGACCCGCAATCGTGCTGGACCTCCCGCAGAACCGAATCCTGCGGGTGACAAACGAAGAGTGGCTCAGTGAATACCGCCGCCAACGTGATCTATTTTTCAGATTGTTCAATCAGGCGCTTTCGGGAGATCCGGCAGCGGAACAGTCATTAGCCATGCTTGGAATGGCTTCGATCTACGCTCCGCTAAGGAATCGCCTGGAGGCGGGGGCTCGCAGACTCAACGAGTCCCAAATGCATACGCTGGCCTCGCTTATCGATGAATGGGTTCACGACAATTTGCGCGAAACAGATCACCCGCTGGCCATCGTGACCGGAGGCGGCTCCTTCCGCCGCTCCCCGACAATTAGCGCAGAGGTGTCTGGTGACGGCCAACGATACGGCGTTCACGTAGGGCGAGAAGTCATCATCCGAGACACGCAGACCGCGACGGAGGTGTCGCGGCTTCACTTTTACTTAAATCCCTATCAGGAACTGCCCAAAGCCATCCGTTTTTCCTTTCTCTCCGGCAGCAACTATATAGTGAGTTGGCACGTTGGGCAGGGAACAAATAGCGGTAGGCTTGCTCTGTGGGACGTCGATAGCGGGTACCTTTGCCACCAAACCAAGATCGTGCCAGAGTTTGTCCGCGGTCTCCCCCACGCCCAGTCAATGAGCGTTCACGGGGAGTATGTCGTTGTCTCCGGGGATAGCAACGAAGGAAACGTAACCGAAGTTTGGACGAGACAGCGTGAGATAACAGGTGCATGGAATGCAAGTCTTCATAGACTAAAAACCTTTGTAGCCCCGCGAGATGCCATTAACTACTATCGCCCCGTCGACTTCTCGGAAAGCCATTATGCCGTTGGCAGATACGACGGACGCATAGAAATTTACGATATTCGAACCCACCGGTTAGTTAAGGTGCTGGTAAACGGCCACAATAGTCCGGTACACCAAGTGCGCTACGATGCGATGGGTAATCAGCTGATTTCGGTATCCAAATACGAAACAGCAGTTTGGTCCCTCGATCGATCCGCCTCCTCAATCCGCCTTGAGGGGTCTTTGTTTGAACCCATCGAAAATGCCCAATTCATTCCAGGAGAAGACGATCAAATCTTGCTCCAAACGAGCTACGCAGAACAGGTACGACTGTACATTGTCGATATCCGCCGCAGCCGTCTGACGACACTCAATTAGCGGCATTCTTTACTCACCCAATGTTCTGGGGTAAATTTGTAGTCCCTTATGGGCCCTTGACTGACTACTTTCTCGGGTAGGTCTTACCCGAACCGCATAATTTCTATTAATCCAAGTTTAACTTTATTTTTCTGGAGGAATTACTTATGGCAAACACTTACACCTACGCTCCGATTCCAGCTTCAACGCAATGGCTTGAAAAGGCTGCTGCAATCGGGCGAGAAATTGCTGCTCCCGCGGCGACAGATGTAGACGAGAAAGCCCGCTTTCCAAAGGAGACTTTAGCGGCACTCGGCGAACAAGGCTTTTTCGGACTTTGTCTCCCCAAAGAAGTGGGTGGCGCCGGAGAGGCTCCGCGCACTTTCGCCGCCGTTGTAGAAGAGCTCTCTCAATACTGTGGCTCTTCCGCGATGGTCTACGTCATGCATGTGGTGGCCTCCCAGACGCTCGTTGTCTCTACCCAGTTTGCTGAGAAAACTAAGGTTCTAAAAGAGATGGCAGCGGGAAAACACCTAACCACGCTTGCGTTCTCGGAAAAAGGATCCCGTTCCCAATTTTGGATGCCGTGTTCGAAACTGCAAGCTCAAGGAGACGCTTACAGTACAACCGCGGAAAAATCTTGGGTGACCTCCGCGGAGCACGCCCAGTCTTATGTCAGCAGTGCCTTGAGTCCCACCGCAGGATCTCCGATGGAAAGCACGCTGTACTTAGTCGATCGCACCGCGAAGGGGGTCCAAACGGTCGCGCCTTTTAACGGACTAGGGCTACGCGGAAATGAGTCGGCCCCGGTAAAAATGAACAACGTAACGGTTGGTTCCGGCGATCTATTGTCGGAGAACGGTAAGGGCGCGGAGATGATGTTGCAAGTAGTGTTGCCCTGGTTTGTGGTCGGCACTTCCGCTATGGCGCACGGCCTTTGCCGCGCCGCCATTGGCGCCACGGCGTCGCATTTGACTACGGCGGGCTACGATTCAGGCAGCAAACTACGAGATTTGCCCAATCTGCGCGCACGGCTAGCGAGGATGAACATGCTTACGGAGAGATCTCGTGCTTTACTGGGACTCACAGTGGCCATGATGGAACAACCGACTGCAGAAACACCACTCTACGTGCTTCAATCTCGGCTGAGTGCCATGGAGACCGCGGTCGAAGTCACCGACTTGGCTATGAAAGCGTGTGGTGGTGCCGCGTTTTCCAAGCACCTCGGCATCGAGCGTTGTTTCCGCGATGCCAGGGCCGGCTGGGTAATGGCGCCTACGGTGGACCACCTTCAAGAGTTTGTAGGCCGCGCGTTAACAGGCATGGAATTGTTCTAAGGAGGGACCATGGCAAAGGATACGATTATTTTGGGGGCTGTAGCGTACCTCCCGAAAGTGGTAACCATTTGGGAAGGGATACGCGACTTTTTCGAAGCACAAGGCGCCCCGCTGGATTTTGTACTTTTCTCAAATTACGAGCGCCAGGTGGAGTACCTACTGGAATCAAAAATTGATATCGCTTGGAACGCGCCGCTCGCGCACGTGCGTATCAAACACCACACGGGGGGAAAATCCTTATCGCTCGGCATGCGGGATTCCGACCGGGATTTTCATTCACGCCTGATCGTCCGTAAAGATTCCGCGATCAAGAACCCCAAAGACATAGAGGGAAAAACCCTTGCGGTGGGGAGTCGCGATTCAACCCAAGCCAAAATCCTGCCGCTGCACTTTCTAAAAGCCGAGGGAGTCGATCTCAACAAAGTAAACGTCGTGTCGTTTGACGTTGATTTGGGCAAACACGGCGATACGGGAATGAGTGAACTTGACGTTCTGGCAGCTCTTCACGACGGCAAGGCTCCGGCCGGAACGATAGGAGATCTCATTTGGGTAACCGAGCAGGCGGCGGGCCACATCGATCCCAACGTGGTGGAGTGCGTCTGGGTCACGCCGGGCTTTGACCACTGCATGTTTGACGCACTTCCCAATCTAGATCCGCAGAAAGTAGAGCGGTTCAAGAAGGCCCTCTTTGCGATGAAATGGGAAAATGCGTCCCATCGGCGGCTCTTGGAGCTCGAAGGTTTGAAAGAATGGCTCCCGCCTAGGGAAGAGGGTTACAAAAGCTTGAAAGAGGCGGTAAGCGATCAGAAAATCGCATTATGACCACGGCTTCTTCGACCGCCATCACGGGTGGTGATTTAACATTGGGCAGCGGCTTGCTTGCTGTGTTGCGGCCCGCACTTCTGCTAACCGAGGAAGGAGGTGTAGTCTCATTAGCCTCCACGAACTCGAGTAACCGCTTCGATTTGCCACGGTGGTGCCAGGTCGAACACCACCACTACCTTCGCTGTGAGAGTCAAAATGAAGTCGACACTCATTTTATTCAACGTGGCCCTTTTCCGCGGCTCCGGCATTACGAGGTACCTTCGTTTGAGCTGACAGAATTCAGCTTGGAAGAACTAACAGCCAGAACCCCATTTCCGAAAACAGCTCAAACCACCAGCGCGTTTGCCCCGCGGGGCGCCGATCTGGAAGAAGGGCGCCCCAATTTCCCATTCTCCATTCACGACCACCGGTTCGCAGGGCCACCCGAAGTCGCCCGCCTTTATGACCAAGCCACGAAGAACCAGTGGAGCAGTTTGCACGACATTCCGTGGAGAAAACTAAAACCTCTTCCTAGGCCCTTAAACCTCGCCGTGTCACAGGTGATGACGTTCTTGGCGGAAAACGAATTTTCGGCCCTTTACTTGCCGTCACGCTTCGTCTCTACGGTCCATCCGTACTTCATGGAGACCAGCCTCTTTCTGGCGACTCAATTAGCGGACGAAGCCAGACACATCGATGCCTTCATGAAGCGAGCCTGGGCGTGTGGAGAAAAGCCCGGGGTTTCGGCCGTATCCACAGCAGACTCGCTACTCTCTCTGCTAAAGTCTCGCGACTTTCTGGAAGCGACGTTTCTATTATCGGTGCTGGGCGAAGGAACCTTCCTGGATCTGCTGGCATTCATCGAGAATCACGCGCCCGATGACGTAACAGCTGAAATAGTCCGAAGGGCCCGCCAGGACGAAAGTCGACACGTTCACTTTGGAATCGCTCACGTGCAGCACAGTTTGAGCACTTCACCGTCTGTTCGCACCCATCTCAAGGCATCGGTGGAGCGCCGAGCCTCCGATTTGGCAAACATGTCGGGCGCCCCGACCATGCTACAAGACGCGCTCGTTGTGCTTGCGGCCGGCGACACCTCTCCCAAGAATCTGCGCCGCGGGCACGACAAGTACCGCGAGCTTCTGGACACCATGAGCACAAATCGCATCAAGCGCCTAAAAAGCTCTGGCTTCTCAGAAGAAGAGGCCGATTACCTATCTGAACTCCATACCCCCAATTTCATGTAGGATTCGCCACCAGCCGCACTTTGCCGGACCACGGCTTCCGCTCTGCATGAATCTGAGCTACTCTGCGCGGCATGAGGTTTCTGACACTCGTCTGCCTGCTTCTCTGGGGAGGGCCTTCGGCCATGGCTGAGCCGGCAATTCGCGTCCTAACTTTCAACGCCGGGTGGCTACGCTACCCGCTGGATTCCCAGCTGTGCCCGATTGAGGGCGCCTCGGACTTGGTTCCGTACGTTGCGGAACGATTCGACGCTTTTCCTAGCGCTTTCACAACACTGCTCAAGCAGTACCCCACCGAAATCATCGTCCTGCAGGAAGTTTACGAGACTGCTTTGGCAAAAGCCACCGACCGTTTTTTTTCTGGCTTGGGCTACCGCACACTTTGGCCACACCGCAAGGACCCGAGTCGCATGTACCCGTCCGGGCTAATGGTAGCTGTAAAAGGCTGGCACATTCGAAAAGCAGAATTCTACCCGTTTGGCGACAGCGCACGCGCTGGAAACGAAAAATTGCTCGATAATGGCGCCCTTTTTGCGGAACTGAAGAAAGGGAATAGCCATCTTTTGCTCGCGGCCGTTCATCTACAGGCGCTGGCAGTCGACCGATCGGGAAAAGCCACAAAGCCAGAAGAAGTAGCAGCATTTGAGAAGCAAGTCGCCCTCACCAAAGAAAAAATGAGCCAATGGGGAAGGAAGAACCTACCTTTGCTTGTTGTCGGAGATTTCAACGCTGGTCCCATTCTCGGGGGCGAACCCTACAAAAAGCTCCTCGACGGACTCGACCTCAAAAGCGCTTTCTTCGCACGCGACATTCCCCAAGCCTTCAACGCCACCTGGGATCAAAAAAACAAGCTCGTAGCCGAAGGAGACTTCGCTACCGATCCATCGGACATGATTGATCACGTATTGTTTTCTGAAAGAGCCTTTGTCGTACAAGAGGCTCGGGTAGTTCTAAAAGACGTGCTGCCGGAAAAGCCCTATCCGTTATCGGACCATTACGGCTTGTTGGCAGATCTTCAACCTAGGCGTTAGTCTTCCCCGTTGGTTTCCTCGTCCAGCACCTGCTCGGGTGTCTCGCCAACCACAGATTCCGTGCGTGGAATGTGAATGATTTGACCGGCTGCCAGACCCCGGATGGGCTCAGGCTGGTACCGGCGCAACAACCAAAAGGGAATACCAAAGTGATCCATGATTCGATTCAGAGAATCTCCACGGCGCACCACGTAGTCTTCGACGTCTTTTACACGGAAACTATCAAAAAAGTCTTCTTCAATTGCGGCGTGAAACTCCAAACGGGTGGAATTAAATTCCACGAGTTTGGATTCCTTTAGAGGAACGAGTAAACGCTGCCCCACTCTGATGGGGCTATCAAAACGCATGCGGTTTAGGCGCCGGATTGCTTGAGTCCGCACGCTCGCCCACTCCGCGAAGTGACCGAGGGTCTCTTCTGCTTCTACCGTGATGGCATAAACGTTACTCCGAACTTTGTTCACGTCTAGATCGTAGTATTCTGTAGCGACACGCCGAACAGGTTCTTCAGCTTGTGCGACGAGCGGCCCGGCTACGCCGCTTTTATCCTCACAGGCGGCGGGCGCTTGGTTAAGAATCCCATCAAGTTTTGCAAGACGGTTCGGAAGTTCGCCATAAGTTCCCATCGGCTCTTCCACCGCTTCGGTGGACTCCACCACAGCCTGTTCGTTTTCATCGGCTTCGTCAGAGTCTTCCGCTTCATCGGTTGCCTCTGCTTGCTTCAGCACCTCTGGAACCGGCTTCGCTGGTTCCGCTTTAGCCACCACTGCGATCGGAGGTTTCTCCAGCACCTCCAAGTCTCCCTCCTGCGGAATTTTTAGTTTTGTTCCCGGAAGAATACGGTTTGGATTCTGAATCTCGTTAAGAGCGATGAGGTCCGCGATAGGTACCTTGTAGAGCTGCGAAATAAAGTAGAGATTCTGCCCTCGTTGAACCTGGTGAACGCCAGCTGGTTGCATCTGCTTACGGCGCGAGGGGACTTTGACCTGGGCAAGATTTTTCTCAAAATCCGTGAGTTTCGCTACACTCGTTTGTGGGAGCTTCAATACGTAGTTCTTCGGAAGCGTGCGTTCTCCACGAAATACTACCGGACGCAGCGCCAAATTGAGTTCGCGCAAGTCATCTTCACCAACGCCAGTGGCCTCAGCGACTTGGCGAACCGTAAGCGGCCTATCAAGCTTCATGACCGAAAACTTGAATGGCTCCTCTTTCTGCAATTTCTTGAAATACTTTTCGGGCTCCTGAGAAAGTTCGACGGTGGCGGCAAAAGTCGCATAAAAGTTCTGAGAAGCAAAACCAAAAGATCGGGTTTCATAACGCTCGATTATCTCGCTAAGATTGGTCGAACTTACACGCCTGACTGCTGTCAGCATGCTGTTAGCGCCGTGGTTGTAAGCCGTTAGAGCGAGCGGCCAGGTGCCCAACCGCCTATAATTGTCTTTTAAATAGCGCGTGGCCGCGACGGTCGCCGCGATCGGATCCCGCCGCTCGTCGATCAAGTAATTTACTATAAGGTTATACTGTCGCGCCGTTCCTCGCATGAACTGCCAAATGCCCGCTGCCCCCACTTTCGAGTAGGCTTTGTAATTGAAGGAGCTTTCCACATGCGGCAAGTACGCAAGTTCTTCGGGAAGTCCCTCGCGGCGGATGACCTCTCGAATGTAGTCCAGATAGCGATACGAACGCTCTAAGCCTTCCAGGTAGTGGTCACGCAGCCCTCTTTGATAGCGAATACGCTTGGACATTTTCCATATGGCCGCGATGGAAGGATCTCCCATTTTCTTGAGGAGCAGCGACTCTTCCTCGTTGAGGCCCTGTTTTTCTTTGGCCGCAATGGAGCGTAGGACGGCCCGCAGCTCGCGACGGCGTCTATCCACCACGCGTTGTCTCGCCCGCCCACTTTCATTGGTATGCGTAATGGTTTCGTAAATAACCGAAAGCTCATCGGGATCGTGCAAATAACCCTGATTTGTCGAAATCTCTGTATAGACCTTCTTCCAAAAGTCGACGCGTATGCGCATCGCCTCGTCCACCGGAAAGTGCTTAGGGTTTAGCGTGGCGAGGGCGGACCAACTGAAAACAAAAAGGAGTATTGCTAGGTAGCGCATCTTGCTCCGGACTGGAGAACCCACCAACCGTGGTATCTGAACATGGTATCAGACGTAAGTTCCCTGCTAAATGTTAGATGGAAATATTTAGATGGCGCGCCGCACCAACGGCCCGTACCTAACGAAACAGTGCTAAGATGGTAGCGTGTCAGCACCTACACGCATTGTGGGAAAAGGTCGGAGTTTGAATAAGAAAGCACCCGACTTTACTCTTCCCGACCAACACGGCAAGCCGTTTCATTTTTATGAGGCGTTGAAGTCCGGGCCATACTTAATCGTCTTTTACCCAGGCGATTTCACGGCAGTTTGCACGGCACAACTGTGTGACTACCGCGATCATCTAGAGGACTTTGGTCGTTACAACGTTCAAATTGTGGGCATTTCAAAAAATCCCCAAGACAGCCATCGCCGTTTCGCCACGCAACATGGGTTTAGTTTCCCCTTGCTCAGCGATCCGAACGAGGATGTAGCCAAAGCCTACGGGTGCCGCTCCCTTCTGATGTTCGGCGGCGTAAGCCGCGCCCTCGCCATTGTCAGCACCGATCAGCGTATCCGCTACCATTATGTGGAAAGCACGGTCATCACAAGACGAACTGCCCAGGAGCTTTTGAAGGTGTTAGAGCAGTTAAAAACGGAATCCGCACTAAGCTAGACGCTTTGAATGATGGGTGAGCTATGGAAGCAAAATTTCACGAACTCCTTAACTATATAGACGAGAGTCGCCTCGTCATGACGTGGGTCGACGCTCTGGACATAGCGTTTATCGCGGCTTTTATTTCCATCGCGCTAGTTTGGATGCAGCGGCGTGCACTACGTTCCCTACTCTTTGCCGTACTTCCCTTCCTCCTCATCTTCCTCACGGCCCAGTCGCTAAAAATGTACCTCACGTCCATGCTTTTTCGGTTCGGGTTTATCGCACTTTCCATCGCCTTTGTCGTAACTTTTCAGGAGGATTTCCGCCGGGCGTTTGAAGCTCTGGCGGCGTGGCGTTTTGGGCGGCAGGCGATTAGTAATCCCACGGCTCTAGTTGACCTTATCGTTGGCTGCATTGAGAATTTCTCCCAGAAAAAAACCGGCGCCCTTTTTATTTTCCAGGGACGCCAGGCAATTCGACCCTATGTACGTGCCGGCATCAGCGTAGAGGGCCGTCCTAGTCTTCCCCTATTTCAAAGTATTTTCGACCGCCACTCGCCGGGCCACGACGGAGGTGTCACTATTATAAACGGGCGTATTGAGGAGTTGGGTGTTCACCTCCCTCTCTCCCGTCACTCAGAGGATACCGGACGGCTTGGCACGCGGCACGCGGCCGCCTTGGGCCTAGCGGAAAAATGCGATGCCCTGGTGATTGTAGTCTCAGAAGAAACCGGCGGAATAAGTTTCGCTCAAAACGGACGCCTCCGTCCGGTAAAAACAGCTGCCGACATACGCAGAACACTGCGGGATCACTTGCGTAGCTTAGGACCGGTTCGGATACACCGCTCGATCTTTCAAATACCTTGGCTGCGCCTGGCAACTGCAGCGGGTATTTCTTTTTCTCTTTGGTTAGGCTTTGCCCGACCCACGCAGCTCGTTCAACGGATGGTAGAGGTTCCAATAGTCTACCGAAATCTGCCGAAAGGGTGGGAAGCACGTCCGCCCGCACCCTCGCACGTCAAAGTGACACTGCTTGGCCCCGAAGGACCCGTCATCGGAATTGATGCGGCCCAGTTGGCAGCAAGTTTGGATCTTGAGGGTGTGGTGCCCGGCGAGCAGACACTTGTAATTGGAGAACAAGGGCTCGATCTGCCACGGCGAGTACGCATCAAAGGCATTGACCCCAGCGCTATCCGTGTTGCTGCTTACCAGACAACAGAACACGAAACCGCAGTACGAATCCAGTGGACGGAATCAAACTTCCGAAACCCGAGTAGCCGCGCCTACACTCTAGAACCCAAGAAGGTTCAGTTACGCATCCCCAGCAACGTAGACGCACCGGACTTCTTGGAGACAGAACCCGTCGATTTCCGAGTCCTACGTAGAAACGGCCGGCTTAAAGTAAAGCTCAAGATCCCGCACGAACTTGAAGCGCTCGGCGTAACCCCCAATACGGTAGAAGTTCTATTAAGCGCCCCATAGCTCTCAACCACAGGTGTCATTCAAATCAAGGGTAGAGATCGTCGGCGTCTCCGGCCAAGTGCGACACGTCGCGTAATCAATTTCACCAAAAAGATCCCCCCCCGTTTGTGCCCACAGACGAAAACGGACGAAAACGAGGCGCGTCATATTTGCTGGACATCCGCGTCAAGCCCTGGAATAACGGGCTTTGGGTAGACCAAAACTGGGAGGGGCTCATGGGGCACAAATCTAAACTCAATTCATTTTCGTACGTTTTTCTAAACCAATAACACTCTAAACCATTCAAGGGAGGGGCATATGATCGCTCGACGCGTATCTGCGCTACTTGCTGTTCTATCATTCATTCACCCGGTTCTGTCTCAAGCTAAGGTGTATCGCGACATCAAGGTGGGAGACTACAGCCGCTACGGGGCACAGTTTGATATTTCCGATTGCGGTGGGAAAACTTTTCTCACCTTCATGAAAGAAAAAATCTACCCCGCCATTGAAACTCAATTCAAAAACACTACTGTTGGTAACCACATCGACGGCGTTAAGCGAGGCCAGGGGGTGGAGTTACGCCTTTCCTCGGACGTCACCACATACCACGTAAAATTCGAACCCTACTGGGAGGAGAAAGCCGAACGCTCCGGCAGAAGCTTCTCCGCGGTCGGAAAAAATCAACGAGAACCCGACTATGTCGCCGACGCCTCCTACAAGCACTACCTCAGCTCGCTGCAGGAAGTGTACGAGAAAGATCCGGACGACTTGCCCGATTTCTACCGGGCCGTGTTGGGGGTGATCGCCACCTGCGATGCAAGTGGTTTCTCTAAGCTCAGCACAAAAACGAAGCAAGTCGCTGCCGATTTCGTGGCTGTTTACGTGGCAGAACAGTACCGCCATCTTCTAGGTGGCAAGGGGCAGAAGCTTGGACGAAGCCACAACTGGGATGATGCGCTCCTTCAGGTTACCATGCTGGCAAGTTTCCACGCCGGCCAGGCGGACAACGCCCAGGGAATGTTCTATGAAGGCCGGTACACTTCCGATGTGTACAACCAACTCTTGTATGACAGCCAAAAAAACAAATACTGTGTGTACAAACAACTCAACCACCCAAAGCGCGCTCAATCTGAACGCCGCGGATTTCAATTCATCGACTACTGGCAGTTCAACAAGAAGTGCGATCGTAGCGGTGTGAACGTTACACGCAGTGATTTCCAAAAAATGGGAAAAGCCATCACTTCCTGGATGGAGCGCAACCAAAGGGACGTCTCAGGGTCCTTGGGCCGCGATATCCGGTCGCGCGGCAATCTGTACCAGGGGATAGGCCGATTCTTCATCAGCAATTCCGCTCCGGAGAAATTTGGGGAGCGCGGCGAGCTTCTGGTCAATAAGATTGCGTCTTTCCTGACTTCGGTAAACGAAAATGCGCAAGAGATCACAGAATCGCTAGAATAGAGAAAGGAAACATCCGTTTCTGAAGACCCGCGTTCGCCGCCCAGCGGACGCGGGTTTTTTTATGGATCCAAACGTTCGGCAGAGCCACCGTAAAACGTTGCCGAGTCCTTCTCAGTTCCAAAAAGGGCCGAAACGCTCACGTCGCCTTGTATATTGGACAGTTCGAAGCGGCCGCTGTCTCCGACGTAGCGAAGCTTTGCGCGAACCGTAGCTACCACACTTGCCGACTCTTCATTCACGACAAAGTCCGCAAATCGGATATTTACCCAATGCCCCGACTCTAAATCCGCTAACGGCACCGACTGGCGCAACTCCATGGGGACAGGGCCGGCGCGCAAAATGAGTTCAGCGTTGCCGTCGCCGCTTCGTTCAACCCGTAACTCCCTGAACTCCACCTGAAGATAATCCGTTTGTGGGATGAGCGCGCGGACATCCGGATCTTCAATTTTTTCCCTAATAGTCGAAATGATGCGGGTCGCGTACAGCCGCTGTATGCGATTCTTGTCAAACACCTTGATGAACGGCACAGCACCAGTCGAGTCGGAAATAGAAAACGTCGCCCCGGACTCCTGCTCCTCAAGCAAGGCTTCCTGCAACGGTTCTACGTCTTCTATCTGAGTGACTTCGTGCGAACCCGTCACCTGCGCCTGCATGGGCTCTCGAATACTGAGTAACGCGGTGGTCGCAAACGTGCTTGCACAGATAAATGCAGAAGCGAGCATCATGGTTCGAGTTCTAGGTCTGGCGTGAGCGGGCACTCCCAACAGCGTGGAAGCAAGCAAAACAAAACTGTACCGACGGAAAAAGTCCCCAATCCACATACGATGTCCTCCCCTTAACCAGAAATCGATTTAGACAGGGTTTATGCTGGGTGTCAATCCTGGGCGGCATGCTATAACGAGCTGCAGAGGATAGAAAATGTCCAAGAACTTTCGTCGGATTGGGTATGCAGAAGGCGCGTCGTTTCTCATTCTCTTGTTCATTGCCATGCCATTGAAGTACGTGGGCGGCAACCCGGTACCGGTGAAATACGTGGGCTGGATTCACGGGGTTCTCTTCGTTGCCTATGTGGCGTCTGCCGCCGTAGCCTCAGATGCAGAAAGCTGGTCGGGGAAAAAATTGTTTCTCGCAATGATCGCTTCAGTTTTTCCCTTTGGCCCGTTCATTTTCGATAG
>JAGQZV010000319.1 GCA_020435295.1 Bdellovibrionales bacterium
ATCCCTGTCGTTTTGCTGAATAAAAGGTATCTTTGGTTCACGTATCTCATAGTTTGCAACGGAGAGTATATCGTCAATTGCTGCACTAGCACCTATTAGCATCGGGCAACGCTGTAGTACTTCGCGTGCGTTCTCGTGGTTCTTCCTTCTAAAATATTCAATCCTGTCCATAAATAAAGGATACCATCTTTTTATGTGCCGTCATATGGTATCACCGTCCCCCTTCCCGGGCGTATTTGTTCCGGCAGAAGGCGATGAACGCGGCATCGGGTTTTTTCGGAATCCCTTTCTTAGCAATCCATTCCCGCCATTGCCGTTCCAGATCGTACACGTCCCACCGAGGCGCGGCCTCTTTCGCCATTTCATAGGTCGCCGTTCGTAAATGCGGCCCATCGTGATCTTCGTAAATCGGCAAAGGCAGCAAGAGCGGTTCGGGTTCCGGGGGATTCTTGAGGAAGGGTAGCGCGGGAGGTTTTCTTGTAGCCACATGCGGCTTGCTAGGCTTGAGAAGCAAGCCCTTTTCGCCTTCCTCTACGTTCGCCTCTGGATAGAGAACGTGGACGGATCGAAGCTGATGCAGAAACTTCATTTTGAAGTTTCTGAGGCCGTGGGCATTTCTCGCGTAGTCGGCTCCAAACTGCATTTGCAGAGCGGGCCAAGGGACTTCCGAAGGCTTGCGCAGATAGGACAGGCGATAGGTAAGCCAGCAGTAAATATCCAAGGCCAACGGCGACCGCTTGAGGGCTTTCAACGCCCGCATATCTACCGGAACCGGACGATCTACTATCTCATTAAAGAAGCTGTTTCCGAGCGTAACCGTTGATTTCCAGAGCGGCATTTGATCGGGTGTTTTAGGGTTCCACCAAAGAGAATATTTTTCAACGATGCTTAGGTTCGCTCCCGCATCAAGTTTTTTGTCCTCATACCGACAAGACACCGTTGAACAAAACAGGCGCATAGTCTGGTTACGGAACCTAGTAATGTCGCCTCTTATGCCGCCACGATTCGCTAAACCTAATTCCTCCATAAATGCAGAGAGCGTAGGCCCAAGCTCCAGAAGCGGGGATTTTGTGCGGACGGCTTCCGTTGTCATCCAAGACAAGAGCAGTCTAGGAATTGACCCATAGGGCAAGCCTATATCTGGGTGAGCAATCATGGCCAAACTGAAAGACCCATTTTTCCGGCTAAAGACCGGGTCAAGGCTTTTTCGGTGTGGCATGGTGGCTTGCGTGAGAGCGCGGGCCATGAAGCCCACGGCCCCGGCCTCTTGGGCTTCTTGTGCTTCAATCGCCAGAGATTCCCGGATTAT
>JAGQZV010000320.1 GCA_020435295.1 Bdellovibrionales bacterium
AAGGAGAAATTCGAGCGCACCAAGCCGCACGTGAACGTAGGGACAATTGGGCACGTGGATCATGGGAAGACGACTTTAACGGCCGCGATCACGACGGTATTGTCAGCCAGCGGTAAGGCGCAAGCGCGCAGTTATGCGGATATTGATAATGCGCCTGAGGAAAAGGAGCGCGGTATTACGATTGCGACGTCTCACCAGGAGTATGAGACGGACAAGCGGCATTATGCGCACGTGGACTGTCCAGGACATGCGGATTATGTGAAGAACATGATCACGGGCGCAGCGCAGATGGACGGAGCGATTTTGGTGGTATCGGCAGCGGATGGCCCGATGCCTCAGACGCGTGAGCACATTTTGCTTGCTCGGCAGGTGGGTGTGCCGGCGATGGTCGTGTTTTTGAACAAGGTCGACCAGGTGGACGACAAGGAGCTTTTGGAGCTTGTGGAGTTAGAAATCCGTGAGCTTCTTTCCAAGTATCAGTTTCCTGGCGATGAGATTCCGATTATTCCAGGATCTGCTCTTAAGGCGCTTGAAGGCGACAAGAGTGAGATTGGTGAAGGCGCCATCATGAAGCTCATGGAAGCTCTGGATAACTACATTCCTGAGCCCAAGCGCGACACTGACAAGCCGTTCTTGATGGCCATTGAAGACGTGTTTTCGATTCAGGGCCGCGGTACGGTGGTCACGGGTCGTATTGATCGCGGTATTGTGAAGGTGAACGAGGAAGTGGAGATCGTGGGTCTTCGTGACACCAAGAAGACCACAGTTACGGGTGTGGAGATGTTCCGTAAGCTGCTTGACCAGGGTCAGGCGGGGGACAACATCGGCGCCCTTCTTCGTGGTATCGACAAGGAAGATGTGGAACGTGGGCAGGTGCTTGCTGCTCCTGGAAGCGTGAAGCCGCATAAGAAATTCAAAGCTGAAGCCTACATTTTGACCAAGGAAGAAGGTGGTCGTCATACGCCTTTCTTCAAGGGGTACCGGCCTCAGTTTTACTTCCGCACAACGGACGTAACCGGAAACGTGACCTTGCCTGCGGGCACCGAAATGGTCATGCCTGGTGACAACGTTACACTTGATGTGGAACTTATTACCCCTATTGCTATGGAGAAAGAGCTCCGGTTCGCTATTCGTGAAGGCGGTCGTACCGTCGGCGCGGGTGTCGTGACCGAGATCGTGGA
>JAGQZV010000321.1 GCA_020435295.1 Bdellovibrionales bacterium
CGCGTTGTATAGGTCGCACGCACGTGTGCGGAACCTATCCCGTGCATTCCAAAAGAATGCGGGATCGTGCCTGCAAAAACTGGCCAGCTTTAACAATATTTTCAATTATTTACATGTATACGCCCGGCATACTTCCGGCATCTCAGCGGCACGCCGCTTGCACTCTATTTGTATATGTTCGGGGGGAAACTAAAACTTGCAGCGTGGGCGCTAGTGTTTTTTTCGCTGGCTACGGCCTACGGCGATGAAGGCAACCAAAACTCCATTGAGGAGATCGCCCGCAAATACCGTCCAACGAAAGTTCCGGTAACGGTCGATGCGGAACTGCCGGTCGAATACCAAAACCTCCAAAAAGTTGTGAACGAATGGCACACGCGAACTAAAAAGGATTCCGTCGCGCGTTTCATCATGGATAATTTCTACCCCACGCTTAGAGGCGTTACCGTCATTGCGAGCGGCAAGATGGTGGCCTCCAAAGTGGAACAGATTCTCGATATGCGCGAAGCCTCTAGCAACTTGAAAGAAGTTTGGGTTTTTAGGAATAACATCGCTCAAGGAGGAACGCGGATTGCCGGACAGGCAGTCGCGCAATTGCTCCAGCGTTTTGCCTCCCGCGCAGATATTCACGAACGCTCCAAGGACACCGGCAGCTCGCCCTATGAAGACCTAAAGGGCGATATTAGCCGCTTGCCATCGGACGTCGCCTACCGCTTTGACTGGGGATTCAAGCGGCTCGGTGACTTCGGCGGCGTGCCGTCTGTCGCCTGGACGCCTGCGCTACAATTTCAGCTAGGTGAGGATAACCAGGACTTTATCCGTGGGTTCATGGACGTCCAGTTTCCGGAGCTGGGCCAGGAAGCCCCGACACCCGGCAGCTCGCCCAAGCAAGCCTCTCTCGATGGTTCTTTCCGCTAACCGCCTTTTGACTTTAGGGACATTCTGGTACAAATTTTGGGACTCGTTTAACGGGCGCATAGCTCAGTTGCCCTGCGAGCAGAGCGAGCCATTGGACAGAAAGCGCTGCCAGCGCCCTGTCTGAGGCCGAAATCGCGGAACGAATTTTACCTTGTACGGGCGCATAGCTCAGTTGGTTAGAGCGCTGCCTTCACACGGCAGAGGTCCGAGG
>JAGQZV010000322.1 GCA_020435295.1 Bdellovibrionales bacterium
CAAGACCCTTTCTTCGACTTCACTCAGGCCGTTGTCAGTTTTTTCCATAGGCTGAATTACCACGATTGGACTTGGCGAAAACCACCTTTTTTCGTGCAACCGTTTCATGCCGCGCTTCAGAACACACTCTGCTACGGAAAATTTCCCCACGAGTAACCTAGCTGTTGTGAATGACTCACTGCTTACTTCCACCTTTGACCTTCCCGGCTCGATGTGCTTTAGCTCAAAGCGATTCGGAAAGACTTTCACGTAAACCGTATTCGCGAACAGTTTCTCGATCATTACTTACGTATAATCGGGATAGGGAGAGGCCTCGCAGCCCCTCTCCTCCCACACCACCGGGCATACGGATCACGTACCACGGCGGTTCCTTTGTGAGGTTCATCGTGCTGCCAGTTCCGGCAGCCCCAAGTCCCTAAAGTAACGCTTCGGCATCGCCTGGTACAGTGCAGGGCTGTGACTGATTCGCCAAGGCCCATGCGCCGATTTGGCCGTATTCCAGGCCAGTACCCGGGGAACGCCAAGCTTGCGCAGACGGCGATACCCCGAGCGGCCCCATTGCTTCCACTGATAACACCGCAATCGACGTCGCAGCCACTTGTCCAGATCCCGCAGCGGACTCAGTACCTCGCTCAAGTCGAAGTACGCTTTCCATCCAAGCAGGGTTTTCTTCAGCTCAGCGATG
>JAGQZV010000323.1 GCA_020435295.1 Bdellovibrionales bacterium
GAATGAGCCCTGCTCTCATGTAATAGTGCTGATAATTATTCAGCCTACCCTGCAATTTTGTCGCAGCCCAAAACAACGTGCGATCTGGCAGTTCTTGTCGAATGCTTCCAAGAGGTCTATCAGTAAACAGACGGCCATGGGTAAATGGGGCAGCGACTGGTAGTGCAAATATTCTTTCGCACTTTTTTCTCGGGGGCTTCCCTAAAAAAATTTGCTAAATCCAATTTGCGTTAATCTGCAATGATGGCATCAATGACTTCTCCAGATGTTCCTTTTGGACCTCATTTCCACCCACCATGTGGCGGATACGGATACGGATACGGATACGGATACGGATACGGATACGGATACGGATACAGTAGCCGGAACTTCCTTTTTTCTAATGCATTGTGAAACTAACGCGAGCTAGGTGGTATTTTTTGAGAAACGCAGATCTGGCGATACGCATAGGACCAAGAAATATTTGAAATATATCGAGAAGCGATAGATCCTGGGCTGTCAGATTGGTGGCTCATTGGCCCTATCGGCTGTGGATCATCAGTCGCGTTTTTGGGAGTGGGTTTTGTGCGGTAACAAAACGACTACCGCCGGGTTGGGTAAACTTGGCCAGTGTGGCTAGTAAATGAAATAGCAAGCGAATTACATTTTTCATGCAATTCGACATTAAT
>JAGQZV010000324.1 GCA_020435295.1 Bdellovibrionales bacterium
AGTTTCGCATCCTTTGTTCAAAAGGTACCTACATAAGAAGTATAGCAAACGATATCGGTGCTGAACTCGGCGTTGGCGGTTATTTGAAAGAATTAAGACGCACATCCGTAGGTGAATTTTCTATCAGCGATATGGACAGGGAAATTAATGGCATAAGGTATAGAGTTCTGCCTTCTGAATAGAATATTTGTATTGAAGAACAGCGTCTAATTTAGTAATTTAATTATTCTTTTCGCGAAAGCGAATTTTTGCTCTTAAATATAGATTTTGCGAAACAGAGAGATGGCTGAGTGGTTGAAAGCGGCGGTCTTGAAAACCGTTGAGGCAGCAATGTCTCCGGGGGTTCGAATCCCTCTCTCTCTGCTAAATACCCCTAAATTGGGGTTTTTTTATTCCTGACCAATAAAGAATTTAGAGTAATTTAGCATATTGTTGTAGATTTTTTCCACAGTGATTAAAGCTATTTAACTCAAGATTTTCGAATTCTCACGCTTACTCACCTTTTATTATTAGCTCTAAGGCTATTTTTTTACAATATTTATAGTTTTTATAGTAGATTTGTATTGCTAATTATTTTTAATTAGAATAAATTAGTATCCCTGCTAATATTTCTCC
>JAGQZV010000325.1 GCA_020435295.1 Bdellovibrionales bacterium
TCTCCCGTTCCACCTGTGCGTGATACCGGGGATAGACGGCAAGCGCCTCCTGCCGGGTATCCCCCAGCTTCTTCTTGAACATCGCCTTGCCGATGACCGAAGCAACGTCCTTCGGAACCCTGCGGCGATACTGGAAGCTGCCCGATGTGGTGCGCTCTACATGCTTCAAGACGAGACCCATGTGACCCTAGTGTGCCCCTCAATGTGCACCGGAAGGGACAGCAAGTCACTCAAGTTCTTGATATATTTCCAGTCTCTAGTTGGAAACTGGCTCCGGCGGTAGGGATCGAACCTACGACCAATTGATTAACAGTTAGGGGAAGCACTTCTTTCCGGTACTTTCCGATATCTGCAAATATCCTCATAAGTAACTGATATAAAATATAAATAGTCTATTGCTATCTCGCCGTTTCTTCCCCATGTTTATCAGTAGCACCCCTACTTCTGCCTATTAATTTCCTACTAGCTCGGGGTACCGATGCCGAAGCTGACTGCCCAATATGTCCGAGACCTTCCGCTGTCCGATGCGGGGCAGGTGTTGGTGGTCGATGACAGTCTTCCGGGCTTCGGCGTCAGGGTCGGGGCGACATCCAAGTCCTATTTCGCCGAAG
>JAGQZV010000326.1 GCA_020435295.1 Bdellovibrionales bacterium
AACGGATAGTATCTCCGGGATCCGGTAAGGGGCGCCCATCTGGTCGCTCCTCTAAGACGCGCGCCACTCGCGCGACAGCTGTCCAACGAAGCCCAAATACGGGGTCTTCGTCGGCCCACTTGGACTCGACTCTTAGCTCCACAACGCTTACCGCGCGATCCAATTGCGTCTGTACCGACTCGGTACTCAACAACATGCCAAGCGCGGGGCGGCCAAATAGCCCGCAGAAGCCAATCAAAATAGCTGGGATTTTTTTCATGATTTGGTTTGTTTTCTTATTGTAGCACGCTCTTTTCTGCGCACGGTTGAGTAGTGAGTGCGTAAAGCCCTACGCACCGGAGGCTCGTGTTTCACCCAAGACTCTCCGCTTCTAATGAGCGAAATCATTTATCAATTTAACGTAAATAAAGAGTGTTCCTGCGCCGTACCACGAAACGGCCGTTGGAGATGCGTAGAGGTTTGCGCAAATGCAGTGCGGCTCAGGCACATCACGCGCCAGTAAGAAGCACATTTTAATTTGTTATTACAAGTACTTAAATACGTTTTCAAAGTAGGTTAGCGTTTTCGGTATCGTTATTGCTCTACTCTAGAGTTTCGTAGGGGG
>JAGQZV010000327.1 GCA_020435295.1 Bdellovibrionales bacterium
GTACTCTGAACTGGCGACGGCACTCTATTTCAAACCGTCCTATGTGGCGCTTGGGCCTATATTCCCGACCACTTGCAAAAGTATGCGGTTTGGACCGCAGGGATTTAATACGCTTTCGGATTGGTGCACCCTCAGTGACGTCCCGGTTGTCGCCATCGGCGGGCTTCGATGCGAACACGCCGCCGAGATTTACCGTGCGGGGGCGCAAGGTGCCGCGGTGGTATCGGATGTCTTGGAACACGCAGCACCGGAGACGCGCGCAAAAGAGTGGTTGCAGAAAACCAAAGAAGCTTTAGGATAGCGCCATGGCAAAGTGCTTCCTTACTCTTTCGGGCGTATTCGGTTTCTTGTCTGTTGCGTTGGGAGCCTTTGCGGCCCATGCACTCAAGGACAGACTCGACGCCTACCATTTGAGTGTTTTTAAGACTGGGGTGGAATACCAATTCTTCCACACGTTCGCCATTGCCCTCGTAGGATTTTTGCTGTTTCGCGGGGAGAGTTCCCTGCTTCGGTCCAGCGGCTATGCTTTCACGGTTGGAATACTGATCTTTTCAGGAAGTTTGTACTTGCTCGCTTTTTCAGGACAGCGCT
>JAGQZV010000328.1 GCA_020435295.1 Bdellovibrionales bacterium
GTACGGCGATCGGCCGACGATCTGACCCGCATGGCGACCGGTCTTCTCGAACAGAACATCCATGCTGCGACCAATGCTGGCGGCATTGAACGATGCGGCTTGCGCATCGAGAAGCGCCTGAAGCGCGGCGAGCCGCTCCTTCTTCACGCTTTCTTCGACTTGACCGTCAAGTTCCGCTCCCGGCGTGCCCGGGCGTCGCGAATATTTGAACGAGAATGCGCCGGCAAACCCCACTTCCTCGACGAGGCGCATGGTCGCATGGAAATCCTCGTCCGTTTCCCCGGGAAATCCGACAATGAAGTCGGACGACAGCGCAATATCAGGGCGCGCCGCGCGGATTTTTCCGATCAACGCCAGATATTCGGCCGCAGTGTGCCGGCGATTCATGGCGCGCAGAATGCGATCGGCTCCGCTCTGCACCGGCAGGTGCAGATAGGGCATGACTTTAGGTAGATCGCGGTGCGCCGCGATCAGGTCGTCGCCCATGTCAAGGGGATGGCTGGTCGTATAGCGCAGCCGCTCGATTCCTTCGATCCCGGAGAGCCGCTCGAAGAGTCGCGCCAACGTCCAGACGCCGCCCTGCCC
>JAGQZV010000031.1 GCA_020435295.1 Bdellovibrionales bacterium
GTTCCCGTCATATGAGCGACGAGCAAGTTGACACCAAAATTGAAGAGCCCCGCGCCCACTCCACACAGCAAAAAATATTTCAGAAAATTGAGTTCGCCCAGACGCATCTCAATCTCAGCACCGAAGTACCAAAGAATGAGCATGTTCATTAGCAAGTGGAGCATGTGACCGTGCATGAAGATGTAGGTCACAAACTGCCACGCCCAGCCCTTTTCCAAAACAAAAGCAGGCACCAAGCCAAAAAGCTCGTTCAGTCGATAATATCCGAATCGAATCCCCAGGCTGTCGGTGATGAGGTCAAAGAAGTAAACGACCACACACAAGATGATCACGTTCTTGGTGACCTTAGTAAGCGGTGGGACAGGGCTTATCTGATCGTAGCGCATAGCTCCCCTTAGGCTTGGATCTCCTCTAACTCCACCAGGACGCCCCCGATACTCCTGGGGTGAATAAAGAGCGCCATCCCTCGCGCTGCTTTCCGGATGCCCGGCGGCAATATCTCAAAGCCGTTCTTTTCAAGAACCTTCTTCCATTCCTGAAGGTTCGAAACCTCAAAACTCAAGTGGTGCATCCCCCCAGCGGGACGCTTCTCCAAAAACTTCGCAAGCGCAGACCCCGATTCCGAGGGTTCTAACAACTCGATGCGGAACTCCGAAGACACCTCCACCGGGATCATAGCGGCTACTACCTTTTCGGTTTCCACGTGGTGCGTTTCGGCTACCTGCAACGCCAGGGCCTTCAGCCGCTCAGCAATCTGCCTAATTTCGGGGACAGCGATGGCTACATGAGAAAGCTTCAAATTCATCTCTATCCCTTAACACGAGCCTGAGCGTCTGGCACCGACTTAGAAGTCCCCTACACCCGGCGTCGTGCTCTTGCGACGTAGCGGAGAGTTTTGCCGACTCTCCACATTCTTTTCAGTCTCCTTCAAAATCTCTGTAGACCGCGAGCGCTCTCTACGCACACACTCGGAGTATGCCGAAGGGTTAGCCGCCTCCCCAGCACAGCTTTGTCTCCATTGTTGCACTTGTTGCTCGTTGTACTGCCCAAACTCCCCGTTCACGTAGCGTTTGGTCCCTGTAACGGAACTCTCCGAGGTTTCTTCTGTCGTCTTTTTCCCAGTATCCTGGAAAATAGCATCGTCGAAGACCTGGACGCCGTAACCCGGGGGGGTTTTTACCGGTGCTCCACCACCTACACGGTTTTCCGCCATCAATGGCGGTGTTATCAACAACAGCACGGCAAAATAGCCGAGCCAACTTCCTTGTTTCATGACTGCCTCCAAAACTAAAAGCGGCCAACTCACCACAGGCCGAACTCCAACGTTGCAAGCACCAACCACGTCCTAAGCTGCTGCGTCCCCGTACGGGAAACATTGGACAACCCTAAATTGTAACGGCCTTCCACGCCCAAACGCACTTTGGGTAAAATCCGTCGCGCGTAACGCAAACTAAAAACCAGCCCGTAGTCCCCAGAGAAATCCGTGCTATCGGTCGCCACCGTGCCGGTCTTCGTGTTGGCGGCGACCGTTACGGGGGCGGCATAACCTCCGACCCCAAGCGATAAAGTGTTCCACCATGTCCACCGCCAAATCAGCGGTATCTGCACATACTCCAAGTTGGCAGTGGTCCCGGATAGCCCATAGCCTTTGGAAACCGAGAGCACTCCGATCTCCAAACTCCACGTCCTGCGCCCATACCAAAAGTCGAAACCAAATCCGAAGAGGCCGCCTGTGCGGCTAGCGTCCCCTGCCAACGACGAGCCGATCGCCACTCCCCCGTAAACTGGGAGTGCGACCTTGAGCTGCTGGGCGTGGGTGAGCTGGTAGTCCCACGTGTCGTCCGGATCCGCGTCGGCAACGGCCCCCGTGCTAAGCCCGCAAGCTAGAGCCAGAAGCATGACATGGCGCGCCATAAACAAAACAGACCTCCAGCCTGTTTATCGGCAGCTGCGACTACAGGCTCAAGATCGGCTAGAAGACCTCGCCCAACGAATCAAAAAAGAGTGTAAACAAAGGGGGATACGGTGGATCCCTCCACCATGTACAGCAAAAGTGCCAGCATGAGTAATACGAGAAAAAGCGGAAGGACCCAAAGCAACTTACGCGTCCGGGCGAATGCCCAGAGATCAGCAAGCGGAGACTGGTTTTCCAATTTGTTGTCCATAAAACTATTTTAGCAACTTCGCGCTGGCGAAGCACCCAAAGCCTGCGAAGCGCGAGATAAATACTTAATTTTATTAGTTCTTTGTAAGGGCCTCGGGGGCGCTTACGCGCCCGAGAACGGGCGATCGACCGCAGCGGTACAGACCATGGGGCCCCTGAGCGATCACAGCGTGACAGTGGGCTTTGAGCACAGTTTCCCACGCATGGCCGGATTCCACCACAAACTCTCCGATGCCATGGGCCCGAATAGTATCGAGCAGCTCCGGCGTCGGCCCCATTTGCGCCTCCTGTTCGTAAGCGCTGCGCTGGGGTTCAGGAAGAAACGCACTTTCCCCGTTGAACATCGGACGGTGGTGGCGAAGGGATGCAAAGAACCGCGGGTACATGGGTCGAACCAAGGGCAAATGGGCGAACGGGCCGTCGCCGCTTGCGAGCGTACCCACGATAGCCGCGTATTCCGTTGGGGGTACTTTTTTGTCCAGTTGGATTTTGTTTTCCACAATAAGCAAACTACCAAGTAGGAGGCCCAAAATAGCGGCGCCCGCGGTGTGGCGGCGCCTCAGGGATTCTGCCCCCATAGCAACGAGGGCGGCCATCACGAACAAATAGCCAAAACCAATACGCGACGGTGCACGCAACGCCTTGAAACCGGGTATGTACTCATGAAAGAGATTGTACAGAAGCGCCTGGGGCCCATGGCTCATCCAAATCAAGAAAACCAAGGAGCTGCCACACAGCCAAAATAAAAAGCGCTTCTCTCGCCCAAACGTAGCTATCCAACGAAAGGCCAAAAAAGCAAAAATGAATGCAGCCACGCCAACAAACAACCGCTTCCCCACCATGTGATGGCGAGCCCGCAGCAAGGGTTCTGTCACTGAGTGCCAAAGCCCGGACTCAGGGGCGGCAAAAAAATGGGTGAGGTGCGCCCCGTATATGTGGGCCTCAGACAAAGGCCGTTCTACGTGCCGCGAATTCATCACTTTCGAATAAGGAACGGCCAAGGGAAGTAGCAGCACGCCCCACAATACCGACGACAAGAAGAGCCGAATCGCCCACTGGAACCGCTTTGTCTGAAATACAGTGCGCAACAGGAGATACGGCAGAAGCGTCAAGCAGGCGATGAGACCCTGATAAATGCCGAGGTAGAACTGCCCCGCCAAGCACAATAGCGCCTTCATCCAATCACTATTTTTGCGCGAACGCTCGAATTGAAACAGGTAATGTCCCACTAGTGGTAAAAAAAACTGAGCCATGATTTGAGGGTGACCAATCTGAGAAAGGCGGTAGGAAGCAAAAGCGAAGAGGATCCCACCCAGCACGGCCGGTCCGCGTCCCGCAAAATTTCTACAAAAAACGACCATCGCAAGAAAGTTTAGGACGAGGAAGGCAAGCAGCGTTAAATTGAAAGCGAAGACCGGAGAAGAGACAAGCAACTTGAAAAAATAGTAAAAAAGAGAGGGGAGCAACAGATGGCCGCTGAAAAAGAGCACCCCCTTGTTCGGAAAAAACATCGGTAGATCGGCCAGACCAATGCCGTGGGTGGCGTTGTACCCGATGCAATCCATCGTCCACAGAACGGTAATCAAATCTCCGTCGTCGAAGAGCCGGTCGCAAAGCGCCCGCAGATCAGCACCCACGGTAAAATAGCACGCAAGCCCCGCGCCCTGCAGAATCAGCGCTACCCGCCATTTTGTTCGGGACCAGTTAATCACCCGAGAAAGTTACTTGAGTGCGCACAAATTGGCTACACCCCAGTCCGAAGGTGCCCAAAAGTGTCACCTCGCCGCGTTCTCTAGGCAGCAACGTGGCCGAATTTTTGTGGCATTCAGCTTGCTTACTCTATCGGGCACTCCGGCGTACAGGGCCGCAAGGCAAGCTTGGGCCGGATTACCAGCAGAGGTGGATATGGGGCGCAAGAAAAAAATGAATGACGATATCGAGGAAACCACGGATGTGATTGATCTCGAGGAAGTGGATTTGGACTTGGACGACGATGCAGAAGAAGCTTCCGAACTGGAACTGGAAGACTTTGATGAAGAGGCCACAGTAGAACTCGAATTGGAAGAGGCTAAGCCCAAAAAAGCAGCAAAGAAAACTAAGAAGAAGGCCAAAAAGAAAAGTACAAAAAAAGCGAAGGCCGTGGACGAAGACCCTATCGAACCGGACTCACTGTCCGACGACCACTCCCCGATTAAAGTTTCGCTAGAGGATCCAAAGGAAGAAGCGGCACTAGTCGCTGGCGCCGTGCAACAGAGCATGGAGTCGATGGCCAGGCAATGGGCGACAGTAAAAGACACGACGGATCATGTCTCCAAAAATTTTGAGCGAGTATCGGGGATGCTTGGGGAGTTGCCCATCGCCTACGACCGCATGCTTCAGGAAATGGCGAAGCAGCACCAGGCCAAACCACCCAAAGGAGTAAAAGCCGCTTTGGTGGCGAGTCTCGTGGCGCTAGTTCTATCCGGAATCAGTTTGCTATACTCTCAATCTGTCCGGCAAACCGTCCTGGACAAACCAATCGCGGCCACCCTGAACACGCTTCGGTCAAAGGCACCAGCAGAGATCGCAAAGCGCCCTGAGCCGCCAACGTCCGACCTCTCGGCCTTCACCGAAGTGACCGCGAAGAAAAAAGCTGAAGTAGTCGAGTCGCGAAAGAACCGAAAATCGGTTTACAAACGTCGATCCACGCGCCGTCGATAGTTCCCGTTGCGCTCCGGGCATGTTAGGCTGCTCGGTGTGGCACTAGAAAAAGAACTCAAGTACGGTCTGACCGAGTCGGAATACAAGACAGTTTTGCGCAGTCTGCGATCGCACATCAAGAGCCGCGAAGAGCAAGATAACTATTATCTCGATAATCCTAGACTTCGTCTTCGTTCCAAGAAAATTGGGCTGCGGGTCCGCATCACTAACCGGCGCCATGCTACATTGACTCTGAAGCAGTCCTTCAGCCCGACCGGAAAATCCGGACCCCGTGCCCTCAAGGTTCGAAAAGAATGGGAATACGCGCTTCCGCTCGGGGCCGCCCGCGCCGTCTTGAGAGACCCACAGAAAGTCTTGCGCCTAAACAACCGCATTCCAATTATCCTGCGGCAGCAGATTAAAAGAAATCACTGGGAGAAGCTAGCAGTGCTCGGCTGCTTGAGTAACCTACGCTACACCGCGACTCCCGATCCTAGATTCAAAGTTGAGCTGGATCACTACAAACTCTTTTCCAAGAACTACTACGAGATAGAGCTGGAAAGCACTCGTCCGAAGGAGGCCGACAGGTGGCTCCGCGCGTGGTTACACGGGAAAGGCATCGAACTGCACCCACGCCGTACCTCCAAATTGCGCCGATTTCTGCTGGAATTGAAGAAGCGACAGGCCACAGACCGAAAAAAAAACCGCCGCAAGAAGAAATAAAAAAAGGGAAACGGCTTCCCGTTTCCCTTTTCAAACTCCATCCAGAACTGGGGATTACGCGACTTCAGGTTGCGGCGCAGCTTCTTCGCCGTCTTCCTGGGTCAGCGCGAACAGCTGTACGTTGAATTGGTACACCTGCTCTCCACCGTGCTGGGTGGCGACCTCAGCCACCAGCTCTCTAATCTTTTGCTTGAGCTCAGCGACTTTATTCGCAGGCAGCGCCACCGTGACGCTCTCAAACTCCTGGGTCTCGGACCCTTGGGTGTAGAGAGACTTGGCGGCGAGTTCCGCCATCTGCTCGTGGTAAATTTTCTGGGCCATTTCCGCGCCAGCCATCATGACTTCGGCGCCTTCTCCGGCCTGAAGTTCGCCACTCGCGTTTTCAGTAATGTAACCCAATTTCTTGAGCAACAGAACCGAGGCCGCGGCGTCTGCTTCCGCTATCTGCGGAGACAGCTTGGCAGCGATAACGGCGGGATTATTCCGCACGGTACCCTTATTGTGAATCATCTCGCGAATCGCGGCATGGTACCAATCGTGGTAGTAATCATAGTGTTCCGGAATGAGTTCCTTCACCTTGAACAACTCACGAAGGTAATGCAATTTCGCTTCATAAACTTCTTTCTTAATGCGATCTTCGCACTGGTTATAACCGACCATGAATTTGAAATACTCGCTCTCATGGCTGTCCAGGCGAAGGCCCTTGGCAAACTTGCCAATCGCTTCTTCGCTCAAATTGCGTTTTCCGTCCATCACCAACTTCAAGTAGTTGGGTGAACCGAAACCAGCTTGTTTGGAAAAATGTCGGAAGCTGAAAGCCGGATCGCTTTCCTTTAATTGACGGTAGCGGTCTTTCAGGAAATCACGGTAGTCCGTGAAATCGTAAATGTTGGATGGAGTGTTCATCTTCAAAACCCCCTAAAGTTCGTAACTTTCCCCTACGGCCTAAGTTTGCAATGAACGGGCCAGGCTGGGAGTTTTCAATTGTGCTGTATTCTTGGGCGTTTAGCTTTTGCTAAGAGTGTATTCAGGCGTCATCACCGGTGTAGACTTCGCGTACATGCAAATTCAAGTAGCTGAAATAACTAGGGTTGGTGTGTACACCTGGTTGACACCCCAATTGCCGGCGCCATTTACACTTTGAGCCCTTCTGCTTTTGGATTCATTCTTGCTCTCGAATAGAGTGGTGGGATCGTTTGTGCTAAAGAAGCTCTTACTTGTTGCTGCATTGTGGGCGGCGGTGCCGGTTTTTGGCAAGGCCTACGTGGTGACCTACGGCACCCACAGAACCGTTGCCATTGTGGTGCTGGTTCGCAGGGGTGAATTGGCGCCCTCAGCCGTCGTGGGCCAAATTGACGGGATCCCGCTGACCGCAGGCCATCTGACCGCGCTGTACGCTTCAGGGGAACTTCAGGCCAACAATTCCGACCGAAACGGAAGGCCGTGGTTTCAGGCAGCACGGGTGGAGCAGATGACGCGACACTTCTCTCTCGAGCGCCTTTTTGATCCGCATTACGATTTCGGTGTCGGAGTGGTACTTGCGTCTGAGCAGCCGGCGCGACCGGAATTTTCCGAAACGACTGACTTTGGACGAGGCACCACCGCCAGGGCTTTTATTGATGCAAATACACCCGAGCAAAATGCGTGCACTTCCGGATTTCGCTACATTGCCGAAGGGGGGTCAGGCGGAAAGTAACCCAGGGCCTGCGGCGGGCTCCATCACATCTCGAAGGACGTAACGCGCTGGAACGGTTCGGAACGCCTTTTGAAGCGGCGTAAAAAGATTATAATGCACAAGGTGCCAAAGCGCTGCAAAACCGTCTTTCCAGGAGATCTTTTTCCCGCCTAGGCGGGTACGGGGGTAGTAACGGATGGGAAGCTCAAAAACACGCGCGCGGACCTTGGCCACATAGGCTGTCAACTCCACCTCTATCCCAAAGCGTTGCGAGCGAAGCCGCATCTCGCTCACCAAGTCCCGGCGGAAGACCTTGTAGCAAGTTTCCATGTCGGTCAGGTATAAGCCGGAGAACAAATTGCTAAGAAGAGTCAGAGTTCGATTGATAAAGTAGTGGTAGGTACGGTGCACCTGAAGGCTGTTCTTGAACCGCGACCCGTACACCACATCCGCATCCCCGCTGAGCAGCGGGGCAATCAACTTTGGAATGTCACGAGGATCGTACTCGAAATCCGCGTCCTGAATCATGACGAGCTCTCGCGTAGCGTGCCTAAGCCCCGTCACTATGGCCGCCCCCTTGCCACAGTTGCGCTCGTGCCGAATTAGCCTAAACCCATACTGGAGACGCAGCTCGGCAAGAATTTCTGAGGTACCGTCGGTAGAACAATCATCTATTACGATCCACTCCCGCTCCACAGTGCAGGGGGACTGAAACAAATGGTGAAAAACACTACGGATTTTGGGGGCTTCGTTAAAGACTGGTATGAGAACGGATAGACCTTCCATGTCTGGGATTCCCTAATAAACTTATCGGCAGAACAAAAAAAAAGGAAACGGTCACCCGTTTCCTTTTTCTCATAATCTCCATCCGTTACACCGCGGAGCGTTAGGCAACTTCAGGTTGCGGCGCAGCTTCTTCGCCGTCTTCCTGGGTCAACGCGAACAGCTGTACGTTGAATTGGTACACCTGCTCCCCGCCGTGTTCGTGGCTCACTTCGGCGACTAGCTCTTTAATTTTCTGCTTGAGCTCGGCCACCTTGTTCGCCGGTAGAGCGACCGTGACGCTCTCAAACTCTTGAGTCTCCGACCCTTGAGTATAAAGAGACTTCGCGGCAAGTTCCGCCATTTGTTCGTGATAAATTTTCTGGGCCATTTCCGCGCCAGCCACGGCCGTTTCCGTGCCTTGTCCGGGTTGCAAATCGCCGTTACCATTCTCCACCACGTAGCCTAGCTTCTTCAGCAGGCTAATGGATTTCGCCGCATCTTCTTCGCTAATTTGCGGAGACAGTTTGCCAGCGATCACAACCGGGTTGTTCCGAACGGTACCTTTGTTATGAATCATCTCGCGAATCGCAGCATGGTACCAATCGTGGTAGTAATCATAGTGTTCGGGAATGAGTTCCTTCACCTTGAACAACTCACGAAGGTAATGCAATTTCGCTTCGTAAACTTCTTTCTTAATGCGATCTTCGCACTGGTTATAACCGACCATGAATTTGAAATACTCGCTCTCATGGCTGTCCAGGCGAAGGCCCTTGGCAAACTTGCCAATGGCTTCGTCGCTCAAATTGCGTTTTCCGTCCATTACCAACTTCAGGTAGTTGGGTGAACCAAAGCCCGCCTGCTTGGAGAAGTACCGAAAGCTAAATGCGGGATCGGTTTCCTTCAATTGGCGATAGCGGTCTTTTAGAAAATCGCGATAGTCCGTGAAATCATAAATATTGGATGGAGTGTTCATTGTGTTCCCCTCTTTATTCCCCTAAGCGGCCTTCTGCAGCGCCGCGTGAAACGAACTCGTGTTTCTTAGTGAGGTAATTTGCAAGGGGTGGGCCATAACAGGATTCTACATTTCACCTGTATTCCCGGAGGGTTAACTCTTGAAAAGTTCGTAGGCACCGGTTCGCAAAACTGTTCATCGGCGCGACAGCTAAAGCTAAGATCTTGAAATTAAAAAAGCAAAACTGTATGCCCTCTGGACAGTGCGATTGTGTGAGACTTATATACAGGAACGCTTGGCCCAGTTCGGAGGCGAGCGACGTCCGCATTACGACTTGGAAAACCTCAAAAACGCACTCGCCGCCGTAGATCACCCGGAAAACAAAACCCGCTGCGTGCTGGTCGGAGGCACGAATGGAAAAGGCAGCACGTCGTTGCTCCTTAGCACGGCTCTAAGGGAGCACGGTCTAAGCGTACGCACTTTCACCTCCCCTCATCTCTTTAGTATTAGGGAGCGATTTCTAGAAAACTTGGTTCCCATTTCCCTTCAAGACCTCTCAAGCCTGGTAGACGAGCACGAAGCGCTCGCCCAACGCTTTTCTCTTAGCTACTTTGAATTTCTTACTCTTCTGTTCTTCGATTGGTGTCGGCAGAACACGACCGACTACGCTGTCGTAGAAGTGGGGCTAGGCGGTGCGTTGGACGCCACAAACGTGAGCGATCCCAGCGCAAGTGTGCTCACCAATGTCGATTTGGACCACACAGAGTACTTGGGCCCAACGCGCGAGATCATCTTAAGAGACAAAATCCAGATTAGCCGGCCCGGGCGTACTCTATACACCGCGCTTTCAGCCGATTTGTGGCCAACCGCTGAGGCCTATGCGAATAAGAACCAGATTTCGCTTGCGACTCCACAGGCTCCCCTCGTTCTTTCCCGTAACTGGAACGGACAGACGCTTGACCTCGGCGGCACCAGCGTGTCGCTACACGATCCGTCCGAGGCTAGCGCAAAAAATGCAGCCCTCGCCTGGCGCGTGTTACGATCGGAGTTCGCCGAAATTCCCGTTTCGACGCTCCAGTCTGCATTTTCCAAGGCGCGTTTCCCAGGTCGCTTCGAAGTCCTACCGACTTGCCCTCGCACGGTTTTGTGCGGGGCTCATAACGTGCACGGCGTGGAAAGCCTTTTGGCCACCCTAGCCTCACTCCCTAAAACGGGACCCTTGCACGTAGTTTGTGGGTTTTCCGGCGACAAACCGTATATTGAAATGCTGGAACTACTTAGAACTGTCGCCGACAAGATGTGCGTCACAGGGAATCCAGGAGCGCGCCACCCCGGGCCCACCTCCTGGCCGCCAGGCACGCCAATAGAGGCCGACTTGGCTTCGGCCTTGCGCCTATCCCGCCCTGACACTCCGGACGCAACGCTACTGATTACGGGCTCGTTGTATCTAATAGGGTCGGCGCGAAAACATTTGGGCCTTCCGCTGCGGTTTGCTGCGGATCCTTTTCCAGCAGTTCCGCCCACAGCTGCTTCGCGGTCTTATGAAGGATTGGGTGGCGCCAATCCGGCCAAAGTTCTAGCATCGGGACAAGAACAAAATCTCGTTCGTGCATAAAGGGGTGCGGAACACTGACACCGGGCGACTCCCAGGTCTGTTCCCCGTATGCGATCAGATCCAAATCCGCTACCCTAGGCGCATAGCGCTCGTGAGTGGGCGTACGGCCCATTTCCCGTTCGACTTGCTGGAGATAGTTTAAAATTGCCGGCGGTTTCCATTCGCTTTCACCGACAACAACGGCATTTAGGTAGGTAGGGTGGTCCATCCCACGCCAGGGCAACGTTTCATACACGCGGCTCGCCTGGGGGCTCTCCAAAAACTCCGTCGCAAGCCGGCCTGCGGCGACACTAAGAAACTCCAGACGATCGCCAAGGTTACTACCGAGAGCTATCACCACACGCGTCTTTTGTTTCATTCGCACGCCTCACAAGCTTTCCAAAGCGCCAAAGCCCGCCGAAACCCACCCACGCGATGAATCCGAAACACGGAAGCGCCACGCGTATACGCATACAGGTTCGTAGCGATTGTCGCGGACTCTCGTTTTGCCATTGGCAACTCCGGGTTTTCCAATACACGCGCCAAGAATGACTTGCGTGAAGTCCCGACGACAATTCTCGCGCCCAAGTCTGAAAACTTTCCCAATTGCGCGAGCAACTCAAGGTTATGGGAAACAGTTTTCCCAAAACCAATTCCCGGATCGATCCAAATCTTTTCGCGCCCAACACCACATTCTTCGAACGCCCGCACACGGGCCGCCAGTGCGTCGTGCACTTCGCTCACGACGCCCCTGTCGTAGGTGGGAATTTGCTGCATCGTCTGGGGTGTGCCCTGCATATGCATTAGTACGACGGTGAGCCCCCGCTCTGCCGCGAGCAAGGCCATGCGAATGTCACTCCCGCCGCTGACGTCGTTTAAGATCGTCGCCCCAAGAGCGGCGGCCTCCCGTGCGACTTCAAGTTTTTGGGTGTCGATTGAAACCCGAACGTTCAGGCGCCGCACCACGCCTTCAATAACCGGCAGTACCCGGTCCATTTCCTCTTGGGCACTCACCGGAACCGCCCCAGGGCGGGTCGATTCCCCTCCGATATCCACGATATCGGCCCCGCTACCTGCCAAGCGCACAGCTTGCAGGATGGCGCGCTCGGGCTCCAGATAACAGCCGCCGTCAGAGAACGAATCCGGCGTTACATTTACTATCCCCATCAAAAGGGGCTTCTCGCGTGCTTTCACGGGCCGTACTCTATAGGTATGGCGTCACTTTGTGAAGCCTTCACAAAGTGACGCCATACCTAATGCCCTTTAGCTCGCCGTACCGCACGCCGATACTACATCCGGAGGATTCTTTGGCACTGAACGACTGGTACGACGGGTCAAAACCCAATGATTACGAGGTCCCTTGGGCGTACGCCCTGGTGGGTCTCTCTGTCCTACTGTTAATGGGCAGCGCGCTGGGTGGCATTCACGGGGCGGTAAGCACGTGGGCGTACCAAACCGCGCTCAGCACGGCAAAGAACGAAAATACGCGACTTAAGCATCGGGTCGCCCGGCACGACGCTGTCAAAGCATTCTTAGGAAACCAGGCCGTGAACGAAGAAGCCGACATCTACGGCTTGCTCCTATCTGAAATAGAGGTGGTAGAGCGGGCGGCGGCCACCGAGATTGCTCGCCAGCCGCAGGTAGCCAGCTTTGACGTGGCTTCGACGCTGCTTTCGGATCAGCGCTTGCAGCGCCAGTTGACCACTATGCGCAAACAAGCGGGAACTCGACGCGATCTAATGGCACAGCTGGAACGCGGGCTCGGCGAAGCAGGGTTCAACACGACTATCAAATTGCGACAAGGGGAAGTCATCGTTCATCTGGCTGGAAGTTACTTCACGAGAGGAAGCTCTCGCGTGACTCCCCGACTCGCAAAAAACCTGCAAAAGGTTTTTTCTATCTACGCGGATCACGTGTTTGACCACGCCGCTTTTAAGAAGAACATCGCACAGATTGAGTTGGTCGCTCTCGGCGACAAGAAAGACGATTTGTTGGACATGGATCTTGGCTACCAACGTTCTCGCTCCATCTACCGGTCTGTTTTTGATACCAAGAAAACCAAATTCAAGAATCAAAAGGACTTGATGAAACTCATCAAAGTTTCCCGAATCGACTACCTAGAAGCACAACCTAGTCTACAAAACAAACAAGAGACCGCCGCAAACTTGTGCCGTCACTACGGGTGCGAAGATCCCAAAAAAATTGTTTTCAAAGTTCACTTCAAAGAGAGTGGAGAAGCCCATGCCAAGCCTTGATGAAGCCACCATACAAATGGCAATACACGCGCTCTCGGTCGGGGCCGCCCCCTTCATGCTCTTTGTTTCACTGATTGCGCTTTATGTTCGCATCAGCGCGTCCCGTACCGTTCGCAAAGAGGAACAGTTCGCACTGCGAGCCCAGCAAGTTGCGCCTAATTGGCTGTCCCAGGACGCTGACAACTACGCAGCGTTGGTGGATGGCATTCTTAAAGAAGCGGAAGCGGAACTACGAGCAAAGTCTGGACTATTCTCGCGATTCTTTGACTATCTATTTACCCAAAAGACTGATTGGGAGGAGTTTAGAACCCACTTGCGACCGTGGCTGAAAAATAGCCACGGCGCGCTGACTCCGGAAGACTTCCGCTCGGCGGTCCGGGCCGCGCGTGCGAGCACTCGCTCGCTCACTCACCTTCTTGGTGGCATCCCCGTAGAAAGCCGTGCCCGCTTCGTGGGCGCTCTTCCCGGTATCCTGTTTCTACTAGGAGTATTTGCGTCTTGCCTTGGCATCGCCGCCGCTATCCCGGAACTGGTGAATCGGCTAGCAGAAACTCCCATGGATATCGCGCCACTGCGGGATTTCGCGCAAACTGTTTCCTGGTTTTTCGGTCCCGCGGCTCTTGGGTTGGGCCTTTTTGTAGGATTAAGCGGACTCAACCTCCTTTTCCCGGTACGCAGCAAGCTACGCACGCTCGGTGAAGAGATTGGAGGTTTACTTTCCTTTGTTTGGAATAATCGCACTGGCGTTCAAGCACCACCGGCTGCGCAACCTGAACGCACGCCGGAAGCTGAACCTACAACACCTGTTCTAGAAGTCATGACAGAAGTGGAGTCGCCGACAGATTCCCTTACGGAAAATACGACTCCGGTCGAGGTGGTAAGCGAAGTCTCCGAACCGTACACGCCCAGTGGCGAACCTGAAACAAAGGCTTCCGCTGGACTCTCAACCGACTTGCTCGCACAGCTTGAAGAAGCTCACACGGCGGAGTCTTCCCAGACGCCCGATCCACTTCCCCAGGAAACGGGAATCGTGCAAGAAGAGGAGAAACTGGAGAGCACCTGGAACGAGGTGCCGCAGGCCGACCGCAACGTCGACGACGGCGAACATACCGAGTCAAAACGAGCATCGGAGTGGCAGGTCAGTTCCCCGGCTGAAATCCCGCACGACATGCCGGACCAGATGGCGTACGGAGGCATTCCAACTAATGAGGGTACCCATGAATCCGCAGAAGCTCTGCAAGAGTTTCCAGAAGCCGAGGTTGAGGGGCCCATGCGCCCACCAGAGGTGGCGTTTGGCGGCATTCCTCTAGGCGAATCTTTCGCCAAAGAAGTGCAAACAGCAAACGACTCGGAGGAATCAAAGAGCGTTTCCCAGAACGAGGCCGAAGAAGCTTCCAACGCCATGGCGACGTTGCTCGAGCAGATGGAGCAACAGCACGTGGAAGAAAAAGAGGAAAATACCGTCACCCATTCGGGGGTTCTAGGAGGCGAAGCACCGATCTCCAACGAAGACACCGATACGGATGTGGAACAGACAAACACCGAAATCCCTCCGCCCAACATCACGGCCGAATCCATGCAGGAAATTTTGGACCAAATAGAAGCCAGGCGAGCCCAACGACCCGCCAATCCGACCGAAGCGGCTGAAACTGAAGACGAATGGAATGAAACGGATTCGGAAAACGTGCTGTGGGGAACCGCCGCCACCGAGACGCCGCAGGAGGAGGAACCTAAAAGCGAAACCTCGACAACTAAGAGCTTGCCCGAGCCCCCAGCTCCCTTGTGGAACCGCCCGTCGCACACCAGTTGGGAGCCACCCGCCAAGCAAAACAAGGCCACTACCAGCGTACCGCGCGGCGATCTGTCGCCGCTCGATCAAGCCCGAACTCGTTTGAAAGAAGTCGAGTCGCAAATTCAACAGGCCTACGAAGACAAAATTGGTGGTAAAATTACCAACGCCCTGTGGCTCCAGATGCACACCCAATGGGCTATTGAAAAAGAAAAACTGCTAAAAGAAATCAACGAACTTGAAAAGGCCGCCTAGCCGCGCAACGCAGAGTTGTAATTTTACTTAAACCTTGCAAGAGCTTCGCCGCCCGTCATCCCAACGCGTACCCCTAAAGCACGTGCGGTATCAGACACTTCGATGACCTTGGCTTCTATCATTTCATGGTGAGACCGAATTTCCCCCGCCACAATTGCACACGCCTCCTTTGTCTTGCGAGAGCAAACCGAGGCATTCATGTAGGGATTTGACACAAACCCGCGTTTCCCGCGAATGATCAAAAGCGGCATCGCCAGATCTAAGCGCATTTTCTCATACCCATTCAAAGTCATAATTCCTCCAAAGATTAAGCGTCAGCTATCCGTTCGTTGATGGCTTTGAGGGCTTCCGCTCTCAAGCCATAGAAATCTACAAACTTGAAAAATGTGGCGATATCTTTTTGCCGGATGAGCTGTTTTAGCGTGGGTGTTTTGCTTTTGTTCTTTGGTGATAGATAAACGGACTTAGGCTTTTTGGAACGCGCGCGCGCACGAACTTTCTCTTTCACAGCGACCCCTTCAGCTAGATTTGAACGATAAAAACAGTTATGGGAGTTGTATTATAGGGATCAGGGGCTTGTAGATCAAGAGACAATTTACGCGCTGCATCCACCCCGGTGCAGGGTGCCCTATTTCGTCACTCCAAACTTGACGGTCCAGGGACTCTCCAATAATTTCGCGCGTGTGAAATCCCATCCCGTATTTGAAAAACTCCGTATATTTGCCCCTGGCCCAACTCCAGTACCCGAAGAGGTCCTGGCGGTGTTATCGCGGTCGCCGCTACACCACCGCACCAAGGAATTCAGTCAGGTCTTGGGTAATGTGCGCGAGGGCCTGAAGTATCTATTTCAAACGGAACAACCCGTTTACTTGCTTGCAGCCTCCGGTTCCGGTGCCATGGAGGCCACCATTGTGAACTTGTTTTCCCAAGGCGACGAAGTCCTGGCCGTCAACGGTGGCAAGTTTGGGGAGCGTTGGGGCAAAATCGCGGCACGCTACGGGTTGCAGGTGCACACTATTGAAGTTCCCTGGGGCCAGGCGGTTTCAACCGACTCAATCGCTAGTGCGCTCAAAGCCCACCCTAAGATCAAGGGGGTCCTTTTTCAGGCTTCTGAAACCTCCACCGGAGCGTTTCACCCCGTAAAAGAAGTGGCCGAAACGGTACGTGCTCACAGCGATGCACTCGTCGTCGTCGATGCCATCACCGCTCTCGGAGTGGTGAACTTGCCGATGGACGAATGGAAGCTCGATGCCGTTGTAAGCGGATCTCAAAAAGCGCTGATGCTGCCCCCCGGCTTGGCTTTTCTCGCACTCTCGCAGAAGGCTCACGCCGCACGCAAAGAAAGCAAGCTGCCGAAATTTTATTTTGACCTGAATGCAGAAGACAAAGCCATGGGCACCGGCCAGACAGCATGGACAACAGCGGTATCCCTAATCTCCGGGCTAGAGATAATCCTACAAAACATCCAAAAGGCGGGCCTTCCCGCCCTTTTTGCTTTCCATGAAAGGCTCGCCGGTGCCACCCGGGCCGGTGTTAAAGCCATGGGCTTAAAGCTTTTTGCCCCCGATGCGCCGTCTGCTGCCGTCACGGCGGTGGAAGTTCCACCCTCTATTGATGACGGCAAAAAAATTGTGTCCTACTTGCGCGACCGGTTTGCCATCACAATCGCCGGTGGTCAGGACCAATATAAGGGCAAGATTTTCCGCATCGGACACCTTGGCTTCTACGATGAATTAGACATTCTCACTATTCTCGGCGCTCTGGAGATTTGCTTGCGCGCTTTGGGGCATGAGTGCACCCCAGGTGCCGGTGTCGGTGCGGCGTCTACTTTCTTTCTGGAAGCTAAAGCATGAGCCAGGTATTCAAGATTCTAATTGCTGACGGCTTAGCCAACGAGGCTATCGCGAAACTGAAAACACTCCCCGGTGCCGAGCTTGAGGATGCAAGCGGTATTTCTAGAACCGATCTGATGGAGAAGCTTCCGGGAGTCGATATTCTAATTGTGCGGTCCCGAACGGAAGTCGACGAAGATCTACTCGCCGCAAGCCACCGCCTAAAACTCGCTGTGCGCGCCGGCATCGGCCTTGATAACGTAGACGTAAAAGCCGCCACCGAACGTGGCGTAGTGGTCATGAATGCCCCGCGTGGAAATACGGTCACTACCGCTGAGCACGCCATGGCACTGATGTTTGCCGTATCCAGACGCATCCCCGCTGCCGACGCAAGTTTGCGCGCTGGGAAATGGGAGAAGAAACTCTTCCAAGGGAGCCAGCTTGCGGGCAAAACGCTGGGCATCGTTGGCTTAGGTAACATCGGCAAAACACTGGCCAAGAGTGCTCAAGGCATAGGGATGCACGTAGTGGGCTATGACCCGTACGTAAACGAAGAAATGGCCGACAAGATGAGCGTTAAGCTTCTCAAACTTGAGGAGCTTTTGGCGGAGTCGGACTATGTTTCCGTGCACGTGCCACTTACCGACGGTACGCGGCACCTTATTTCCTCGCGCGCCTTCTCACAAATGCGCAAAAAGCCCTACCTTATCAACTGTGCCCGTGGCGGGATCGTAGACGAAAAAGCGCTGGAAGAGGCTCTAGAAAAAGGACTTATCTCGGGCTGCGCGCTGGACGTTTTTGAACAAGAACCACCTGGCGAAGGGCTCCCGTTATTTGCACGCCCAAACGTGGTGGTTACTCCGCACTTGGGGGCCAGTACGGACGAAGCACAGGTCCAGGTAGGCCTTGAAGTCGCCGATCAGGTGAAGTGTTTTATCGATCAGGGCATCTATATTAACGCGGTCAATGTGCCCAATCTTTCTGTTGAACAGCTCAAAACCATGAAGCCTCACCTAAAGCTTTGCGAAGTCTTGGGAAGCTTCCTGGGGCAGGTCACTCCTGAAAAGGTCAGCAAGATTACGGTTCACTACGAGGGTAACATCAGCAAGTCTTACAACGAAGTGCTGACGCTTTCTGTTTTGAAAGGATACCTCACTCCCCTTTCATCCGCCGCAGTCAATTTTGTGAATGCCAAGAACGTGGCACGCGATCGTGGGATTTGCGTTGAAGAAACACGCAATGATGAGTGCCCGAATTTCGCAAGTTTGGTGCGCGTCACTGTCGAAGGAGCCGTCACCCTTAGCTGTGCCGGTACCCTTTTTGGCAAGGGAGAACCCCGGATTGTGAACATCGATCGCATGCCCACCGAGGCCATTCCCTCCGGCTACATTCTCTTTACGCGGAACGAAGACCGGCCAGGGGTGGTCGGAGCCGTAGGTTCGGTGTTGGGTTCCGACGGGATTAACATCGCCCGCATGGCGCTTGGGCTAAACAAAGAAACGGGTCAAGCAATTGCCCTCATCGGTGTAGACTCGGCCGTTACTGCGGCAACTCTTGATAAGCTGCGAAAGACCGAGGGAATGCTTTCCGTGCAGCAAGTTCAATTATAAGTGAGGGGATCGATGCCACAAGCTGTAGTCGTTATTGGTGTGCAGTGGGGAGACGAAGGTAAAGGAAAAATCGTCGATCAGTATTCGGAATGGGCGGACGTCGTTGGCCGCTTTCAAGGCGGCAACAATGCAGGCCACACGCTGGTGGTCAATGGCAAACAGACCATACTACACCTCATCCCCTCGGGCGTTTTGCACCCCCACACCAAGTGTTTCATCGGATCGGGAGTCGTAGTCGATCCTGTCGTCTTTTTACATGAAATCGAAACACTCAAAGCCGCCGGGCACAAAGACCTAGAGAGCCGCATCTATTTGAGCGATCGCTGCCACGTTATTCTGGATTACCATAAAGCCCTGGACGCGGCCCGAGAGGGAGCGAAGGGCGGAACCACGATTGGGACCACTAAGCGCGGCATTGGCCCCGCATACGAAGATCGCGCCGCTCGTCGGGGAATCCGCGTCACGGACCTTTTGCGCGATGGCTTTGTGGAAAAGTTCCGCTCCAACTTAGCTGAAAAGAACGTCCTGCTTGAGAAGCTCTACGGAGCCCCCGTGATCAGCGAAAAAGAGCAACTCGACAAATACCGAGAAGTCGGTATACGGCTTGCGCCCTATGTACGCGATGTTTCCAACCTGCTGTATGAAGAGATCCAAGCTGGAAAGAAGATCTTGTACGAAGGCGCACAAGGCGTTTTGCTTGATATCGATTACGGCACCTACCCCTTTGTGACATCCTCTCACACACTGCCCTCGCAATGCGCTCTTGGGCTCGGAGCACGCAAACCAAAAGAAACGGTTTTCGTCGGCGTCATGAAAGCCTACACAACCCGAGTCGGGTCTGGTCCCTTCCCGACAGAACTAAGAGATGCCATGGGAGAACAGTTGCGCGAGTCGGGCGCTGAGTTTGGTGCCACCACCGGAAGGCCACGCCGTTGTGGTTGGCTAGATCTGGTTGCCGTCCGATACGCCTTGCGAGTATCCGGCATCCAGCATCTTACTATGACGAAAGCCGATGTACTTAGCGGGCTCAAAGAACTAAAAGTATGCACCGCCTACAAACTCGATGGAAGAATCCTAGATACCTTTCCTAATGACGCCGGGGATCTGGAACGCGTGGAACCCGTATACGAAACCTTGGAAGGTTGGGCCACCGATCTCAAAGAGATCAAGAAAGCAGCAGATATCCCCACACCCCTAAAAAAGTACATCGCTTTTATCCAAAACTTTACAGGAGCTGAAGTGGGTTCGGTCTCCACGGGGCCGGGGCGGGAAAATGTCATCGAGATATCACGACCTTTTTAAGGGCAATTGGAATGCTTTTTTTCAAATTCAGGCGCGCGGTAGCAGCGTAGGCACCGAGTTCCGAGGCGCCGTCACGACGTTTCTGACCATGTCATACATCCTCTTTGCAAACGCCAGCATCCTTGCGGCTGCCGGGATGCCGGGAGAGTCAGTAATCGCAGGTACCGCGTTGGTCGCCGGACTTGCCTCCATCGCGATGGGTGTCTTTTCCAACTTCCCCCTTGCCTTGGCCAGTGGAATGGGCCTGAACGCGTTTGTAGCTTTTCAGATAGCCCCTCAGGTCGGGAGCTGGCAAACCGCGATGGGCCTAGTTTTCTTAGATGGAGTGATCGTGGCGCTGCTGGTGTTGCTCGGAGTCCGCGAAGCCGTTATGGACGCGATTCCACGCTCGCTCAAACTTGCGATCGGCTCCGGTATCGGATTATTCATCGCATTCATCGGCTTAGTGAATGCAAAACTCGTGATTGTCCCCCCCGGAACGATTGCCGTGCTATCCCAAGCGCCCTCTGCCGTCTTGCCGCCTGTTACAGCCGGAAGCTTGCGCCAACCAGAAGCACTCGTGGGTTTAGCGGGTTTGCTTCTGACGGCCGTTCTTATGGCGCGAAACGTGCGTGGGGCATTGTTGTTTGGAATTCTCGGTGCCACCGCCATCGCGTACGGTTTCGGGCTTTCTCACCTTAATTTGGAATGGATGGCCCCACAATTTGACATCGCTTTTAAGGCAGATATCAAGGGCGCTCTGCAGGCGGGTTTTATGCCGCTCCTGATTGCCCTAGTCCTGGTCGACTTCTTCGATACGTTGGGTACCGTAACTGCTGTAGCGGATGAGGCGGGACTCCAAGACAAGACTGGCAAACCGCCGCGACTCAAAAACATCCTTCTAATAGACTCCCTCAGCGCCTCTTTGGGCGGCCTTTTCGGCGTCAGTTCGGCAACTAGCTATGTCGAATCCGCGGCGGGAGTTGCCGAGGGCGCACGTACGGGGTTGCATTCAGTTTTTGTCGGCATCTTTTTTCTTTTAGCCACATTTGCCGCACCCATTCTCAGCATCGTTCCGGAATCCGCGACGGCCCCTGCACTTATACTGGTGGGCTTCTTAATGAGCGCACACATCACGCATATTGATTTTAAGGATTGGGCAACCGCTATCCCGGCGTTTGTTACACTGCTCACCATCCCGGTCACGTACTCCATTTCACACGGCATTGGATTTGGGTTTATCACCTACGTCGTCATCGCACTTAGCACAGGCCGAGCCAAGCAAGTGCACCCCCTTATGTATGGCTCCGCAATAATATTTCTGACATATTTTTGGGTGAGTTAGGACCCCAAACGAAAAGGTGCCTGGCACCTTTTGGAACTCTCAGGCACATACAACAGCGATCCGGTTACCCACTGCTGAAAACTATCAAGAAGGGTCGCCTGGGCCGTTTCGGTATCGGCGGCAGCCAAAACCGGATCCAAGGCGGCCCCAAGGCAAATCGTTTTCCGTAAGTTTCGGTAGAGCTGCCAACTCAGTGAATCGACTACTTTATGATGCACCCGAAAATTGACGCGAAAAAACAATACCGTCTCCTTCCCTTTCTCGGGAAGCGCTCCCGGCGGCAAGTCGCCGTCCAAGTGAGCATCATATAGGGCACCCAACTGATACGAAAACTCCTCTCCCAAGAAGGACGGAAGGGGACACAGAGTTCGTTCGCTAAGCAAGTCCTCAGAAAGCGTCCCAAGCTCCGACCAGTCCGCTGGCTTGGGATCAAAAGCGTCGAAAGATCGCACTAGCGCATATTCAAAGCGTGCAATTTCCGGCACATAAGGCGGCAACCCCGGTTGTGCAGCAAGAAAAGAGGCGAAGTTTCGCCCCAGATCATTCAAGGTGTAGCTTGTCGACGGGTAAGCCTCGAGATAACACTCCGCCAATTTTTCAAACTCCTCGCTCCCGACGACACCATATAGCAAACCGTAATCCATCTGCAGGGATTCCGACATGCGTACCCGGTACATATCGCGGTACACGTTCAAACGCCTGTGCGCGCACACTTCGGAAGTGGATCGGATAAACCGATCCGCGTTGTCGGGGGCCTCCTTAGCGATAATGGCCGCATGCATCCAGGCTTGGACGTCCGAGAAGCTCATACTCGTAACTCCGGTACTATGGCTTGCCGCAAGGGAGTACGTGGAAGCATTGCCTTGGCAGTCGCGGTCTCCCGCAACAGCACATCTAAGTCTGGAATTTCTTCATCCCATTCAAGCAACGTCGATCTCGGTCCCACTTTTGATAAGGTATAGCGGAACAGCTCCCAAACGGGTTCCGGTACGGGGCCAATATGAGAGTCGAGTAAATACCCGTCTCGCTTCGAGTGCCCCGCAAGGTGGTATTGGCCGACAGCCTCCCTTGGAATCGTATCTATGTACGCCTTCGCGTCCAGACCGTGGTTGATCGAACTCACGTACACGTTATTAACATCAAGCAAAAGACCGCATCCGCTGGACAGCGCCACCTCGCGAAGAAACTGGGCCTCTGCTATGCAATCGACAGTAAAGGAGGCGTAGCTGGAGGGATTCTCCAATAAAATGGCCCGGCCTAAGAAATTCTGTACCTCATCGACTCTACGGATAACGTGTGCCAAAGAAGCTTCTGTTAGCGGCATCGGGAGCAGGTCGTGAAGATTGTGATGCGCGTAGCCCGTCCAGCACAGGTGGTCTGAGATCCAACACGCTTGCACTTCTTGCGCAAGGTCTCTAAGTAGAGTCAGGTAATCTCGATCTAGCGGCGAGCTCCCTCCAATGGAGAGCGAGACTCCGTGCAAAACAATCGGGTAACGAGCCGCCAGTTGGCGCAGTACTTGTCTGGGCCTGCCGCCGGTTCCGAGATAGTTCTCGGTAATAGCCTCTAACCAATCAACCTCAGGGTGGCCGCCCAGGAAATCTGAATAGTGCACCGTACGCAGCCCCACGCCAAAACCCAAGTTTGGGCACTGCTTTTTGACCGATTGTAGGGCATCAAGATCCATACTCTCTGTAGCAAAAGAATTCTTGCTAACGGTAGCGTACTCAACCGCACGTTCGCAAGGACTGAACCAGGACCACCTAGCTGCACCGCATCATGCCCTGGTGTTCTTTACAAATAGTTTTGTAGCGCAAAAGCGATTTTAACCCGATAATGGGAGGTCAAACTATTTCCTATTGGGGTTCGCCACTTCGCCCGAATAAACAGGAGAACACAGCATGACACGGAAAGAATTTCTAAAAACCATACTCGGCACAGTTGCCACCGGAGCGTTGACGCTCTCCGCTCTTAGCGGTTGCGCAAGCACCGGCTCCAAGAACAGCTGTAAAGGCAAGGACGCTTGTGACGGACCCGACGGTTGCGGCGGTTCCGACAGCTGTAAAGGCAAGGACAGCTGCAAAGGTGCAGAAAGCTGCAAGGGGAAAGACAGTTGCAAGGGTAAAAACAGCTGTAAGGGCAAGGACAGCTGCAAAGGCAAGGATCATTGCAAGAGCAAAGACCACTGCAAAGGTAAAGATAGCTGCAAGGCCAAGAAGAAGAAGTAGGCAGCTACCGGTATTAAACAAAAAGCCCGTACCGCGTGGCGGTA
>JAGQZV010000329.1 GCA_020435295.1 Bdellovibrionales bacterium
AAGGTAGGGGGGATTTTGAACGACCAGGATATAGACGTTGTCCCGGCCGCCTTTTTCCGCGCGATTTTTTAACCAGGTATTAAATTCGGGAGTGGACTGCTGAGCGCCCCCGGCTTGGGCGTTTAGCCCCGGTGCCTGGCTGAAGGTATCTAAAGACAGTCCCGCCTTGTAGTACTTCTGAAGGAGCTTATTTTGCGTTTCGAACTTATTGCGAGCGTCGGCAGAAAAGAGCCCCGCTCCATCGCGGACTTGCGCCGATAGGAGGCCACAATAAATGAGTGCAACTAGGCTTAATAGCCTACAGTACTGACCGCCGGAACGGCCTTGAAAGTTTTGAAATAAGCTCCCCACTGTGCGCGAGCCATTCTAAACTCCAACTTCGCAACTTTCAATTCCGCTTTTAGATAGAGCATGTGGCGCCGCGACTGGGCCTGCATGCTTGCCTTGAGCTTACGGTAATCTTCTTTGAGCGTGCGCATTCGGGCTTGGGCTTCTTCCATCT
>JAGQZV010000032.1 GCA_020435295.1 Bdellovibrionales bacterium
TGGAGCACCCAGTTAAGGAAGCCCATCGTGCATTGGACATCCTCATTCCCCGTCCCTACAGAATCGCCCACCAACTGGGGATCGGGCAGATAGAAGTCTGTTACCTCACACCCGTGTGGGACGAAGTAAAGGATGTGTATGGGGGCAAACGCAACACGCACTTGGCCGCGCTACGAATTGCCGCTTTCTTCGTATCTGGGACCGAGCGTGCGCCTATATTCCAGCGCAAGTTTGTTTCAACTCACCCCTATGTATCGAGCTTTCAACATAATCCGCCGTTGCCTGAGTACTTCGACAGAAATGTTTTTGAAGATCCCCTTCACTACCATTTGATGCCGAAGCGCGACGAGAAAGATCCGCAAATGCAACCTTGGCAGCATTTGCGGAGACTGCAGGATCAAAAGCAGTCGCTCATTTCTGAAGCCGTCGCTTGGGAATGGAGACATGGCCAAATGGATTCCTTTAGCAAAGAGCTCGGAGAAGAAGAGTTAAGCGTGAAGGACCAGGACACATACCTTGCCGCAATCGAGTCCAAAGTGCTGGCCCGGTTTGCGAGCATCAAAGAAGCAGCCGACAAAACAATTTTGTTGGATGCGGGGAGAAGCTCCGCTGTGCAGCGCGCGTTGTCTGGCCTTTCTGGAACCAAAAATCTTATTCGCAGTTATTTTGTGCTGGGGATGCCTCATTCCGCAGAAAGCAACGACACACTCCGTAGTTTTCTGTATGGCAAAGAGCAGCTTAGCGACAGCGGGATCATCCTGCAGCCGGTAGTGGATGGCGACGCCTCCTTTGCCGATCCAGACACCCGCCCGACCGCGACCGCCCGCGATCGGGTAACGGCGCTTCGCGCGTGGTTGCAAGGCCGCTTGCATTCGGATTCGTATCAAGATGAGCCTGTAGAAATTTTGGACGCGGCCCTCACCGGCTTGCGTGCCATGTACGAGCTTCATAACGCCCACAGGCCTAAACTCCCTATTGCGGAAAGCCTGGAGTCATTGCAAAAAGAAATTGATGCTCTCATGGCGGGGTAGAATTACAGGGCGGGAGACGTTTCCTGAGGAAACTCCTACCTGAGTTCGGTACTCCTCGTGTAGGGACTCCGAGTCTCGACTTGGCTCAGGAGCCTCCTAAGTCGACCCTCTTCCGCAAGCTCAAAATTGTACTCGATACGAAGCCGCGCAAGCGCCGCTTCCTTGGATGGTTTAGAGGACGAACTGCGAATTCTCCCATAGTGCGTCCATAGATTGAACGTGGACTTTCCCTCAGATTCTAGCTGAGCCAGTATCTCACCCACGCTCACTATTTCTAAAGGTGTAAGGCCGTACTGCTCCACCGCCTCTCGAATCTGCTGATTTCGACGGGCTCGAGTCTCGCGCCCAGAGACTTCTGAATACAACGAGTATTTCCTCAGGAAATAGCTAGCGGCCCGAGCCATGCACTGCCAACAGCCCCCAAAACTCTAGGATTTTACGGGTCACGTCGGGACCAGCAGGATCGCTGTATGGGGCGCTTCCGCCCCCGCTCCACGCATGCCCTAGCCCGCTTACGAGCATCCAGCCCACGTTCTGGCTGCCATACCAGTCGAGCGAGCAGCTTCGGCCCGCCTCGGAGCAGACTTCGGTAGCAGTAACCATGTCTGCGAGCCCGTTTGCCACGCGAAACTGCCCTGCCGCCTGTTTACCTACCGAAAGTACAACGCGTGTGTCGTCAGAACCGTGAATGACTAAAACGGGAATATCGCGCCGCCGCCCGCGGCACTGTCTAACCAGCGCTGCCATTTCTTGCTCGCTCTTGCCGTTGCCTTGTTCTAGCACCTTCCCAGCGCTCACCGCATCCTTGGCCGCCATGAACCCAGGGGCGGAGTGAATCGCCGCCGAAGCAAAGAGATCCGAATAGCACGCCGCTAAAATGGCCGTCATCGCCCCACCGGCTGAGATCCCAACGACGTACAAATGGTCCCGGCTAAGGGAGTACTTGCGCGCCAGATATCTTGTGAGCGCTGCGATTCTAGCAGCTTCCCCACTTCGTCCCTGGTTCGCCGGCAGAAACCAATTCCAACAGCGAAGCGGGTTTCGAGTTTCGGGTTGTTCGGGGTACACCACCCCAAAGTTCTCTCGACGCGCCCACGCTGAAAGACGCGTGCCACTTTCAAAGTCCGTGGGTGTCAACTTGCAGCCGTGCAACGCCACCACAAGCGCTTTTGGCGCTGCCGGTATCACCGAATAGTACGCTATAGTGCCACCCGAACTATGATAGACAGAGTGGCGGGCCGTCCCCGAGACACAACAAAATAAAGCGATCCAGAAACAACAGGCTTTCATCAAAGCCTCCATACCACGAAGTTCTTTGAAGCGAAATCCTTCGGTACGTCTCACTTTCGCAAGGAGGCTTTTGTGAATTTTTGGGCAGGGATGGAGGTTTTAAGATCAATCGATTCCACGTGGTACTCGGTCCCACCACCAGTAGAGAGCATATCCTTAAAGTGCATGGACTTCGGATACCAGCGGGAACCGACTCGCATGCTCTCACGAATAAGGGCGCGTTTTAAGAGCTTCCCCCCTTTGGCCATCATATCGGACTGAACCGGCAAAAAACGCTCCGTATCCACCCATATTTTTCTTCTCGCGTAGGAAACCCCGTCCCGTTTGGCCGTTAACTCCAAAACATAGCAGTCCCGACCCTCAATTTTTTCTTTACCCACGAGTTTGGCATCGTAGTCGCTGACCATCGAGTCGTTATTCATAAAGTCTTCATACGACAAATCCGACCCCATTACCGATTGCTTAAGAAGATGGCCCGAAATCGAAATGGTCCTATCATGGGGTTCCGGCGTGTAGCTCCATAGCTTGTCCCCTAGCTTGAGCATTTTTTTCCCCTTCTCTCGAGCCGGACTCAAATACTCGGAAAAGGATTTGTCCTTGCCCTCGCTCCAGGACTTGGAGGTGATGGTGCGCGTACCCGCGCGCCCATGAATCACCATTTTCGCAGTGACAATGGCGTGATCCAGTACCTGGTTCTTATCAATCTTCTCCAGAATTTGCGTCGCCGTAAGTTCTGCGCCCATGCTCGTGTGCACCAGACTTAAAATAAGCAGCAAAACGTGTAGGCCTTTCATACTTCTAGCTCCTTAAAAAGCGACGCCGTGTTGCGTTTATAGATCCCAATCCCCGCCAATGCCGTGCCCAGCACAATGGCACAGAGTCCCGGAAGAAACCCCACGAAAAAACCCTCCGGCAGCACGCGCGCACGCAAGACAGGCGGCATAATGACCGTGGATCCTTTCATCATCTCGCTGATGTCGATGCCGACTTCTTGCAGGTAGTAATTGATGCCCATTCCGGCGCACGCGCCAAGCGTAGCTCCGATAAGGCCAATCACAGCCGCCTCATAGAGCAACCAACGAAGTAGCTCTCCCTTGGATTCCCCCATGGCAAGCCGAATCCCAATCTCACCGTAACGGCGCAGACCCGCCATCAATGCGGAATTCCATAAAACCACCGTCATCAATAAGATCATTCCCCCTAGATCCATCCACACATAGACGTCGACCATATCAAGGTAATCGCCAATCCCTTGGCTATCCGCGAGTGAGTGCATTACGAGCAAAGACGAAAGCTCTGTTTGTTTAAAGCGAGTGATCTCTGCCTCCGCGGCGTCTCTATCAAAATAGCCTGAATCCATGAACCCGAGTATCTCACCGCTGGCATTCTCCATATTAAGCGCGTACTGCACGTCAGAGAGATCAGCCAGAATAAGATTGCGATCCAAGGGCCCCATTCCAAAATGGGTGAACCCCACAACTACAAAATTGTGGATAGCCATGCTGCCCCCTGCTGTCGAGGAGATGAGCGTGACGGTTTCTCCTAAAGAGGCGTGTAAGTTTTTTGCAAGATCACGGGAAATAAGTAACTCGCCCGGTTTTTGCGGTATACGCCCCTCGACAGTAACTTTCTTAAGATCCATGCGCGGCACTTCCGTGCTTCCGGGAGAAAGCAAATCAAGCCCAATACCAATGACCGGTCCCTGCGCTCGGGTGTCGCCGTTTTTGTCCGGAATATCCAAAAGCCCCCCAAAGCGTGTGCGTGGCACCCATGTAATGTCTGGTGCAAAGGTTCTTAGTTTTTGCAACACCCCTGGTACATCCAAAATGGCAAGATCGTTTGGTGATTGCGCTTCGAGTTCAGCGTACTCTCTCGTCATGACCTTCAGGTGCCCCGAACCCAATTTGGCATTACTCGAGAGCATGCCGCTAATAACGCCTTTTAAGTAGCCATAAAAAAAAGTAGTGAGCATCACCCCGAGCCCCACCACCACAATGGGAAGCACACTGCGTTGCTTGTCTCTCAAAATCCCTTTCAAAATAAATTGCAACATCAGCCTTTTCCTCTTATGGCGTCCGTGGGACGCATTTTGGCTATCCGCCTCGCGGGCAAAAAGCTAACGACGACAACCGAACACAAAAGCACGCACAAGGTCACCACAAGCACTTGAGGTGCGTAGGACGCGTACAAGCGGGCCCCAATGGCTATTCCCATGTTATCGGACATCTTGGGCAGCCCAATCCCGATCTTCGCCGCGTGCGCTAGAATCGGTATCCCCCAAAGCGCACCGGCAAAGAGCGCCAGCACCCCGTGCAAGCTACCCTCGAGTGTAAAAAGGCCCACAACTTCAGAACGCGTCACTCCAAGGGCCATCAAAGTCCCAATCTCTCTTCGCCGTCTAAAAATAGAAAGCACTTGCGTATCAAATACCGCGAGCAAACCCATTGCCATCAGAATGACATAGAGAATGTACCCAAAAGCTTTTTTAGATTCGAAAATAGCGCGTTCCTCGCTAAGCAAGAAATCATTGTTCTTCCACACAAAGTTGGGATCCTCGATGTGCGATTCTACATACCCTTTTTCGGTAACAAAGAGAGTCGTGGCCTCGGCAGATCCAATGAGCCTGCGTAACGTGCGGAGCGGCAACCACAGTTGGCCCGCATCCAGCCCCGGCACGGCGATATTCATGACTTCAACTACTTCCACGTCGGTAGCATCAAACGTACCCGACACGTCCCGCCAACGGATGGTTACGGTGTCTCCCTTTTTTAAGCCAGTTGCTTCAGCCATCCTTTTTCCTATGAGGCCTGGCAAGGCTTCCCCCTCCCGTAGAAGGACGCCTCCCGGTATTTGCACTATTTCTTGGGTGGGTTCGATCCCGCGTAGCACCACCGATTGCGCCCGCCCATTTGGGAAAATCGCGCCCGTTCGCAGCAAAATAGGGGTCGCTTTCTTTTCCGCCACAAGTTTCTTGAGCGCGTCACCAGGCTCCCCGTGTGCGTCTTCAAAGGAAAGCGGATCAAATGGATCAAAAGCCTTGTGCCAAAATTGGCCGCCGCCATATTCGGTATCGATCTGGGCTGTTACCATTTGGCGCATCATCCCCTCGTAGATACCTTGCATCCACACAATGGTAACAAACCCGAAAGAAAGGGTAGCGACATTGAGCCAGGTTCTAAGACCCGCGCCTCGAACATTTTTTAACGCGAGCAATAAAAGCGTTCTCACTTGTCATTCCCCGCGAGTTTAGGCGTGAGCGCTTCGTCCTTAAAAAGCCTGCCGTCCACAAGTGTAATTTTCCGCCGCAGGTAGTCGATTACTTTTTGATCGTGCGTAGAAAAAACAAAGGTGGTGCCAAGTTGCTGGTTTAACTTCACCATAGTGCGAAGAATATTGTGCGAATTTTCTGCATCGAGGTTCGCTGTAGGCTCGTCGGCTAAAATAATTCGCGGTTTTTTGACAATGGCGCGCGCCACGGCAACCCGCTGGCTTTCGCCACCAGAAAGCTGCGTTGGCCTGGAATACATTTTATCGAGTAGCCCCACCCACTCGAGCGCTTGGGTGACAGTTTTTTTCCGCTCTTCCGCTGCCACACCTGCGACTAGCAGCGGGAACTCCACGTTTTCAAATACTGTGTAGACGGGAAGGAGATTAAAGGACTGGAAGATAAAACCGATGGACTCTTTTCTAAAGTGGGCCGCTTCGGTGTGGCTGAAACTCTCCACGTTGCGCCCGAGCACACGCACACTGCCCTCGGTGGCGTTATCTAGTGCACCCATCAAGTTGAGTAGTGTCGTTTTTCCCGAGCCGCTCGGGCCCACAAGACCCGTAAACTCTCCCTGGTGAATCTCTAGATCAATGCCTTTGAGAGCAAGAAACTCCCGGCCTCCGCCAATAGCAAAGGACTTACTCACGCCTTTCAATTCAATGATAAGCCCGTTTTCCATTTCTACTCCCTAATGATAAAAGGCCACGACCGCCTGCACACCAGTTCCTGAAAAACTAATCCCACCGGTATTTCCGCTTAGAGTGGGAAACGCGAACAGCCCTAAGTTTAGACTGAAATTGTCGTAGGTGCGGCTCCACCTGAGGTAATGCAAAAGGCGTTTGGCCGACCAACTGTACCCTTCCAACAGTGAAAGAGAATCGAGCAGCGTTAACGGATAGCTCAGTTGAAGGACAGTGGTGTGACCAGAAGTGCCCCACCCAAATGCGTTCGCATCGAGCCCCACCGAGAGGTGTTCGACTATTAGATGAAGGCCGTTGCCGATCTCTACCGTGTAGTCGCCCCCTAGCGTAAGAGACTGGTACCAATTGTTGGCACTTCCCGCCGGGCCCCCTTGGTGCACAAGAACGTACTCGTACCAAAGCCCCGCACCCAGATCAAAACGGCCGTCAATGGCTAGGCGTTTTTCCAGAAAATCTCCTGCAAAGGCTCCGGTGTACCCAAACGAGCCGGTCTTGCGCGCGTGAACACTTAAGCCAAGTTCTCCAATCGGAATGGGAAATTGTAAGCGCCCCCCAAGTTCGGGCGTGTGTTTGCGTGTGCCCACGACTTCAAAGCCCTTTGGGTTCCCGTTGCCATATAGTCCCCATACCCAAACGTTGGCGTTATTCATGAAAAAGTAGCGGTAACGGAGAGCGTAAACGCCGTTTGTGATCGCCAAGGGATCGGTAGGATCGATTTGATCAAACCAACGCAAGGAGCGCAAGATAAGTGAAGGCCCGAAATCAATCTTCTGCAAACCGATGCGCAGATCACTACGGGAGGTTTTAAGCTCTCCATAGAGCCGGTAGAGTTGCACGCTGCCGTCCAGATCTGACGAGGGGTGGCTCTGGTAGCGGCTTTGCAGATTCAGTGAGAGATCTAAATCCCAGCTATAGCCGTTTGAAAAACCGCCCTCTGCACTCAGTTCGGGGAGATAGCGAAGGAGAGCCAAGCTCTTCCACGAACCAGCGTTGTCTGAACCAACGTAGGAGGCCGAAAGTTGCCCTTTGAATAGAACAGCGCTTTCAGTTTTTTCTTCTGCCCTCGAAGCGGTGCAGAAAGTAAAGAAAATGACAAAGCCGTGGAGTAGAGATCTTAGAAGCCGCTTCATGAAGTTTTGATCGTAACGACAGAAGTTTGCTTTGGAAAGCACAGTGAAAAAAAACACCCGATCCGTTTCCGGATCGGGTGCTTAGCATGAAAAGGTTCAACCGGAATTAGTTTTTGACCGCTGCCGGGTTGAACACAAGGTTTTTGGAGCCGCCTTCGAGGCTGCGTACGTGAAGCAGATGCCGCACGGCTTCTACATTCGGAAGTGCGACATATTCCTTGAAGGGGCGCTCATTCACTTCACACGGGCCATCCGCCAAACCGCTGTACTTCATGATGGGAAGAACCTGGATGGTTTTTCCTGTGTGATAGACCTCGAAACGATCCATCCCGAGGCAAGAGCTGGTGTAACGGCCTTCGATGCGAGCATAAATCTCACCATCCTTGCGCTCTACCGAAATATTGTCGACGGGAGCGTAGAGAAAGTCGTCCGGGGTTTCCACCGGGGCCTTGGTCACTTCAAGCGGCTGCGACTCTTGTGCGCTTGCAAGCTTGATCTTGTAGGTCCCTGTTTGCAGGGTGCCTAGGCTTAACACGTTGCTGAACGGGACGGTGACGTCGGTGCAAGCGCCAAGTACCCGCTTGGCTTTTTGATCGAGGGTCAACGTGCGCGCCTCATTATCTACAGTAACTGTTACATCAGCCAGCTTGTGGCAGGTATCGGGCAGATAACCGTCCAGCACAACTTCGACGCGATCGTTGTCATCAAAACCTACCGGGACGAAGACTTCGTTCACCGGAACAGAAACCACGTCGTACTCAGTGCGAGCATCCGACGCAGACGCCGAGATCGCCACCGCGAAACAAGCGACAAACAAAACAAAACGGTTCATACCCCAACCCTCCATGTATTCGCCGATCCGGCGATGTGTTTTACGCGAGCGTAGTTAATACAACTCGCGTGCCAGCCAGAAAGGACGTTTCAATTTTCTATTAACTGAATTACCTGAAGAAGCCTTTGCCGACATGTTCGAGCGCAAAATGAGGGGCATTACTGTTAACAGCTGTTAAGAAATCAAAAGGCAGCAAATCTGGGGAAATTTTGACGCGCATTGCATGTGGGACAGGATGAGCGTATGCGCACATTGACGGGAAATTATGTCACTTCACACGTAAAATATCTCGAAGATTAAGCCGCATGTCAGCATGACACCGGAAAGAACAAAACCAACTCCTACAGCCACAGCCCCCGTTCCCGTGTAGGTTTTTCCCAAGGTATATTAGGCGCGCCATATGCTATTTCCTGAGGAAATTAGTTAGGACGCATTCATTATAGCAGGTGCTAAGGAAGAAAATTTAAGCCCACCAGGAAGGGCCGCCGCCCTTGGGCATAACGGAGACGACAAACTGAACGCGATCGGCTGTCGGCGCCCACTTGCCGTTGTGTTTGAGGCGGTAGCGCTTTGCAGTAAATTGGGCGCCCAAGATTTCCCCCTCCACGACCGTACCCGGAAAAATCGCTGCGAGCGTCTCACCGATTTTTCCCTCGGCGTTTGCGCGAACGAGGTACCACTTATCGGTTTTGGGATCCATCTTGATGTAAATCTTGTTGGGCTGCAGCAGCCGAGCATCCTGCGGTGTCCAGGGCGCTAACGTGCCCGTTACTTCTTGTGTGATGGTCGTCACTGCCGTCAAGCTGTGTGCGGTGTGCTCAATCACTTCAAAAGAGCCGCTTTGGATTTCGCCGTCTTCTTGCAACTGGCCGAGTTCGGGATCAACCTGGACCATCGGGATGTGGCCAAAACGCTGCGCCATCGCACGGTTTACGTGGATGGGCTGTGGCTCGGTGAAGCTGATTTCTAAATCTTCCGAAAGCCCATCGTTCTGGTGCGCCCTCGCCGCGGTAAAGTACGAGGAACTTGCGTAGTTCGGTTGCGGCCGTTGGGTCAGATTGTAGAGAAGCTTCATCATGAAGTAGAGACTGATGGCGATAGAAAGCCAGAAAAGCAGTTGTGTCGCTGTCGGGCTACGACGCGCCTTTTGGAAAATGCCTTTAAGGACCGGAAACTTCTCGCCCGCTATCATTAATAGGTCATCGCCATCGCGAAACCCATTCCCGGTGCGTGTCCCAATGGGAAGTGATTTATCAATCTTGCCGCTAAGCCCACGTTGCAAGGCACGCAATTTTCCGGGACGTAGCACAAGTGGGATTTCCTTGCCGAGGTACTCTTCAAAATATTCGTCTTCGATGGGGCCTTCATCGTAGCCTACATCGACGCCTGCCTCTTCTTCGCCAAGGGCTTCGTCACCAAGGAGGGCCTTTAAGACATCTTCCACCGTAAGGGCGCCGTCTTCTTCGGAGGCCGGGCCTCTTCCAACTGTGGCGGCTTCGGGAGTAGATTCTTCGGCAATAGCTTGCGCCGTCGTCGCCTCTTCGGCCACCGTGGGGTTCCCCAGGCCAGGGCTGACTATATTATTGTTGATGATGACAGCGGTCGCGGGTTGGCCATTGGCAATGGCGGCAAATTTGTCTTCTAAGCCAGGTGCAGTCTGCACGACTCCAACGTCTGCGGCCCCCACCTCATTATTATCTACGAGGACTGGGATCTCTTCGCCAGAGTCTGTGAAGAGTTTGTACTCATCTAAATTGCGGATCGCGTCCAGCGCCGCTGGCGGATCGGCGTTATAAAATTGTCGTACCTCCTGCGCGCGCTCGAGTGTTTGTTGGAGGCGCTGGGGGGGGAGATTTGGTTGGTCGTTCGCGCTCCCGTTTACGCGAGAATCCTCAATCCCGACTTTGGTATCGACCATTTTGCGGGTTACTTCGACGATCTTTTGAATCTCATTGGCAGAAAGTGTACCGCTATTTCTCACTGCATCGGCAAGCTGGTACTCGCGCTGCCGGGCGGTTTCGATGGCCTTTTGGTACGCTTCGCGTTGTCGCAAATTGAAGGGATCGTTTCCAAGAATTCGACCTTGATCATTCATGTCTCTGGCGGAGTCCCCGAGTCGACCCACCGGCGCCGCGCCCTCTTTTTCCATGAAGGTGCCTGCCGACTTGTTGAGTGTTGGATCCGCTTTTAGCTGGTTCATGGACTTGCTTGGCGCTGCCTTGGCGGCCGCCTCAACTCGTGCGGACGTTTCCTCGCTCCCCGTCGTTTCGGCTGCTTGGGCGGCGGCGCCCGATGTCGACGCGGGGGTAGTGTTCCCGTTCGGTCCCCCTTGAAGGCCCACCAGCGGAGAAGATAGCAAAAATATGGCAAATGAAATGCTGAGTGCTGAACGCGTGTGCATGTTACCCCTAACCAAAACAGGAGCAAGGATGATGCCATACAACTTCGGACAGCCGACTGCGTAAGAGTCCAATATATTTACCTTTTGCCCGCTACTCCAAGAGCAAGAGCGTATGAGCATTTTCGTTTGTTTGCACAGACTGGCCTAAGAACCTGAAATTACACACTACCCGCCTGCCTACCTCCTGCACAGGGCGTATGAACCTGCAGTGGATGCGCGGATTGGATGATTACCCACATGAAATTAGACGCTTAGAATACACTAATCATTCGCAAATCTCTTTCCGTATACACTATGGCTTCTGATAGAATTTTTGAAAATCAGTGGTTACGCACCGCATTGACTAGACAGCGCGCATTTGATAACTCCTCCGGTGCTCCGGTTGGGCTAAGTGCCATTGATATTTAGGAGGAGACCACTCCATGAAACCCATTGCTGTTTTTGCTTTTGTTTTTGTTTCGCTTTTCTTTGCCCCAGCGTTGCATGCTTCTAGCAAATGTATGTGGCAACCCGGCTTCCCCGTTGCCATTCCATCGTTGGTCCAAACTGGTGATGCCGCTGGTTACGTACGCGCCACCTGCGTGGGTTCCGCATTGTGCGACGACGATAGGGTGGGGCAGTGGCTTTATTGTGGAAAGGTGGACGGCAAATGCCCTGTATCGCGCGAGTTTACCGCTAAAGATTGCGCGGAGGGCGACTATCCTCGATATACCATTGACAAACTAAAGGCTGATTTGATTAAGCCCGTTAACAATACGGGCGATGAATCAATCGAAAAAATTGAATTCTGCGATAAGCTCTCCTCAGAAAAATACCCTGTAACGGTTGCGGAGCGCACGGGAACGGATATTTATCTCGGCGCTGACTTCTGTTTGTTAGGCGGACGCTGCGACCTAACCTATACGCCCAATTCCAAGAAAGCTCCGGCGAAGGCAACGTATGTGGCCGTCGCATGCACCCCAGATAAGGACGACCAATGCCCCAAAACAATGGAAGAGTGTTTTTCCGGAGCTCCTCACACGGTAAACGTAGCGCTAGTCAAAAAAACCGGAAGAGTCTTGGAACGCCACAACGTCTCCTCCACCGGCAGCGCTAGCACTACCCAAACCGCCGGCGTCGTTCACACTCCCGGCCGGCGCTAGTTTCTGAGTCTGGGATTTCCCGGAGGGAGCAACCGATTTATGTAGCCGCCTGTCGCGCGACAGGCAGGCTGGCGAGTACTAAGCATTGCCAACTAGTCGGGTATTACTCGATCGACTCCCTCCGGCGATTGAGCGGGTTTCTCCAACGAGATCACGTGCCCCCTACCTGCCCCCCAGACTACTGCTCCCGGCTTTCGCCACTCCGGAAGACTTCAATCAACTGACCCAATCTTTTCAGAGTCATGTAAACCAGTAGAAGTTTGATGAACTCGACCGGGTTGAAATCAAGGTTTAGTTTGGGGTAATTCCTACTCCCTCACCAACTCATCCACTTCCGAAACAAGTTCCTGAAAAACAGCCCCAATGGCTTGCTTCGGCGTTTGCTCATCGTGCAATCGCATCATCGCAGAGAGCCCCAAAATGCCCACATCCAGGATTTCTGGAGACTGCCCACGATACCCATCGCTGAGAACCCGGTCGTGAATAGAAGTTTTCAGTCTAGCCAGTCGTTGAGAGGCCACACTGCTCACGGAGGCTTCGCCATCCCAAAACGTAAGCGGCGTCTCGTCCGTTTTGTCGATGACTAGCTTAGAATCGATCAACTGCTCGGCGCCAAACAACAAGCTGTAAATCTCATCATCGGTTTCTGTAGCCTTCGGCATTGCAAGGCTGACAAATGCCTGCACCAAGCGTTTTGCTCCGCTAAGTTCCTCAAGCCGCATTCCCAAACTATGCTCCCGCGAACAATTAGCCGCAACGAGCTGATGGACTTTGGGCTTCACCTTCGCTGCGATGTGTTCCTGCAACAGCTCACTTACCGACTTCAGAGATTTTGCCTTCTGGTCCTCCGTCAGTATCTCGGTGCCCTGATTCTTTGCAAAGCCATCGATAAATTTCCTAGACCATTCCCAGCGGGCAGCCTCGATGGAGAGAATTTTCTTCTGAACTACATATGCCTGCAACGAGTTGTACGCGTCATCATTCTCGACAAAGTGCAAATGCTCTCCAGAATGAAAGTGATTAAACGCATCGTACAGCGTCTGGCCCTCTCCCACGTGATGACTCATGTAGTACTGAGTTGAGACAAAACGCTTTGTGAAGATAGGAAACTCCCCATCCGCCGTTCTTAACGTCGCCATAAGCGAAAAGGCCAGCTTGTGAAACTCATGCGGTGGCTGGATATCCTTTTTTTCTGTCCAGGCGAGATCACCATAGCAGATTGAGATAATACCCAGACCCATGCCATGCGCGTGCAGGTAGGGCGCTGGAATCGTCTCTACAAGTGCTTTTAGGCTCTGCTCACTTTCAAACGGTTTTTCCATGAACTTGGGCGCGTACATGGGATCCCACCGGTAACCAGGTTCCGACCCCGGAACGCCCGTTTTGTCGCAAATCGGTATCCCAAGATACTTCAAACGAAATGCCGTTTTGCCGTCTTTGGGAAGCTGGTTGATCCCCTCGCTAAGATCGAATCCCGCCGCGACCTCCTTTTCGACTTCCGCCCGGCGTTCAGCCAAAACCGTATTAAAAGCCTCAAGTTTCGTTTCATAGATGCCAAGCACCTGTTCCAAGAAACGGGCGTCGCCCAACGGGCCATCCGCTGAGGGAGTAGTTGTGAGGTTTACCACAGCAGTGCGCAAGTTCTCTCCCGCCTGAAGAATTCTCTGCGTGTTCTTTTCAGAACCGTAGCTGCGATAGATATCCGGCCAGCGCTCGGCCATTTGAAGATAATCCTTCGTGAAACGAATCCAGGAGAGCAAATTAACCAGCTCGTGGGTGCGCGGATTGAGGGCTTGGTAATTCAGCTTCTTTTCCGCAATAACGCTCATCATGCCAATCTTGTCCCACGGATTGGGGAGCAAGCCATCTTCAGCAAGGGTAAAGTAGAGTGTATCGTCCACTACAAATTCGTTTCGATCGGCACTCAAAGGATCCGCTGAAATCGACGAAGCGAAAGTGGCAAACTTTGCAAAACACCGCTCCACCTCGTTAAGATCCGTATTGGCGTTTCCCGGCTCCAGGTTAAGGCACAACGCCTCATCCACCGTGAGTTGGCGATCAAAGCCCGCACGCAGATAGGTATACATGCTTCCCTGGAGGTTTCTAAGCGACAGGTCTACTCTATTGAGGGTGGTCTGCATTTCGGAAATCAGCCGCTCCATGTGGCGCGACCTGTCATCCAGATTTTCGAAACCCGCTATCATTTGGTCGTAAATAACGACGAGATTTTTGTCGATAGCATCGAATCGCTCATGCATTTCCGAGCGCACATCGCCTAACATGGACTTGATTTCACCAAGCTCTTGCAAAACAAGTTGTTCAAAACTTGGCTCACTTGAAAACAAGGAAATCACGTCCCCAACGATACTCACGAGATCCGCTGTGAGTTTTAGCGAGCTAATCTTGGATATATCCTTTAGTTTAGCCTTCTCGCCGATGGCGTACACTTGCGACGATGCCCTAAAATTGGAAATCGTTCGGGCCATGGAGACGGCACCCACACCGATCCCGCGTACTTTGTGTCCAAGCTCTCCCTTGCCCACCAGCTTCAAAACTCCTCCTAAAGCCTGAAATCCTGCTTCCGCATCATCAAGCATTTGGGTTTCTTTTTTGTGATCCTCTTTGATGAGGGCGATTCTTGCCGATGGTTGAAGATTCCCATCTACTTCTTTTGCTTTTACGGAACTTGGTTTGAAACGTCGGAGTACCTCGGTATTTTCATACATCTTGGTTGGATCGGCAGGCGCCACACCGCTTACGACATCCATGACGTTTCGAGGAAAAAAAATACTTGCACGCAGCATCACCTGATCCAACGACGCGGTGGGTGGCAGGTTTGGCTCTTCACCAAGAACGATTGCGTCCAGACTCGCCACTGCGGGATCCCGGTGCGCCAAATCGTACCACGCACCCAGTATGTCCAGCCCGTTTTCGTTACGTTTGGCACGGGCCATCCGGTCGATTTGCTGCTCCATCTGCTCGTATTTCGCTGTCTCTTCATCTATGAATTGCCCCGCTCTGCGAATCAAGCGTGAAGCCGCCGGGGCAAAGGAGGCGACGCTGGGAGTAACTTCTAGAGCCGCGTTCGCTATGTCGAATGGAATGGAATTAGTAACCCCGTCTCTAAAGTTTTCCGCACTATAGGCCAGCCTATTTTTTTCCCGGATCTTAGATCGGAACGCATTCGCCTCGAGCGCGAACTCATGGGATCCCGCCAGACCGGGGTCTACTTTCAGACGATCGAGCATCATCTGTGTGATAGCCAAAACTTCACCCAGCCTGCCCGCACGCAGTGATGTGGCGTAGCGTGAAGTCACCCACGCGAGTTTGTGGGATCGGCGCTGCTCAACTGTCATCTTTGCCTGACCCGGCAACGGTTCGTCATTGGCACGTGTGGACGGGCCGACCAAAGAAATTAGGATTATGAGAGGCAAGAGGTACTTCATTTTTACTTCCCTGCGCTAAAAATTGTTTTGTTGCGCATAAGGTTTGAAACGTCGTTCGACGCACCAAACGCGTGAGTGGCAAGCTCCTTGGCCCGGTATCTACGGTAGCTGGGGTAGACCGCGGCGCCATTGCGGACGAGATAGACTGCCACTTCCTGCCGCTGCTTTGCTATCGCGGCCAAAAGCGGCGTAAGGGATTCGCCTTCCTCCTTGGCCACATTTTCATTAATATTGGCACCCGCCTTCAGCAGTTGCTCCACGCGCGCCAGATCTCCCTGGGCGGCTGCTTTTGTGAGCTCACCGTTCTCAACGGCGATATCGGGACCGGGCCCCTTCTGGCAGCCGGTAAGCGCCAGAAAGAACACCATCAAAAAGGTGCCAGTAATAGCACTTCCAAAAAACAGTGTAGTTCGCATCACGTTCCGTCCTTTCGGCCCGATGTTAAGCAAGGCCTAGGCCAATATCTCGGGCACGGGCCCATTCGGAAAAACGTCCGAAGTTGAGACGTGTTTCAACAATGAGACGCAGTGCAGCAACGGGTATCAAAGTCGTGGCGGGTATTCAATGAAAAATATTGTGCTGAGAAACGTGGCGGTAACCGCTAGAAAGCTCGTCTCCAAGGTGAAGGCGGCAACTAGAATGTGTTTAGTAGGCTTTACCCCCCTAAGGACCGCAAATCGATGGTTACTGTCGCGACCCGCGCGTCCCATAGGCTCGCCTTGCCGCGCGCTTTTATCCCACTAAAGTCCACGAGGCAGGTGTAGTAGCCACCCCGTTCGAATAAAGAATTCCAGTTGTTGCTGAGCCTCCCTCCGAGCTCTCCAGAACGGTGTTCACTATCAAGCGAAAATATCCGCCACAAAGGCCCAATGTGCCCGTGGTATTTCCAGTCGTTCCCGGATCTCTTCAAAACCGTAACTTCCCAACCGCCTTCCCAAATGTCTGCCGCATCACTGTCAGTAAACCTGAGCGTTAGACCGGCACGAAATTCTACGTTTACGTGTCCATCGGGTGCGACACTGATTTGTACGTCCATCTGGGAATACCTAGGGCTTTCTAGGTTCCCGGTATCGGTCGTCCACGAGGCCTTAGTAAAATAACCTTCCGCGGGAAGGCTAGTTGAGTAAAGCGTCGGGTGATTGAAGTATTGCTCGCTTATCTGGCGATCACTGCACGACGCCATTAGAACTAAGAGGGCCGTAGCAACACTAAGGCTCCTCACAGCGGCAGCCTCCAGCTAAGTTGCACATGAGGGATGAGGGTTTTATCCCTTAGAAGCATCCGGCACCCACCGCTCAAACTAAAACTATTCCAGTGAATTTGGTAAAACGGTCCCGCCGCAAATTCCATTTGTTTGGTCGTAACACGTGTGAGCTTGATAACGCGGCCAAGAGAATCCTTCTCCTGGGTCTCACTCGTTAGGCTCGTCCCATAAACGCCTGCGGCCATTCCGAACGCGTGCCGCCACTCTCCCTCATTGTCCGCAACCCAACTCAGAGCGGCTTCGGCACCTCGGTAGTCCATCGAAAGATACCCGCCCGATAGAACAAAGCTCACCGGAAACGATCGACTACCCCAGTACCCAAATTGAGCATTCACGATTGCGGGAGTCCCCGCCGCGAGGCCCACAAACAACTTACCGCGGTATAGATCTCGATCCAGCAATGTTACTGAATTGCCCGCATTGAAACCCGTTAGCCGGATAGGGCCCCGGGCCGCCTCCCTACGCAGTTCACCCAGCAACCGATACGTCGAGCGAGACAAAAAGCGGGCAACGATTCCTCGGCTTTCAGAGGCGATGGGCCCTTCTATTGTTAAGTCCTTTTTTTCAATTAGCTGCGGCGTAAAGGTGCCCTCATTTTCAACATAGATAACCAAAGAAAGGGAAAACTCCGTGCGCTTTGCCGACTCGTCGTACTCGGCTGAAAACACCAACTTCGGGCGAACGGCGTCCGCGTTACTCCATCCTTCATTGGGCTTTATCCGAATTCTATACTGGACTCGACTGCGCCGAAGAACGGTCGCCACTTGCTCCGCGCCAAAACCAGGCCTAAGGTGCTTTCGCACATTCTCAGAAACGCCTTCTACAACCACGAAACTTCGCGAAAATGTTCGCCTCCCCGCAATGCGATACTCGGTATCGCGCTCCGCTTCGAGAGTAGTCCCCAGGGCGGTCGAACAGGACGATGCTAACAAACCACAAAAGAGGAGCCTCTTAAGCACGTTCGGCCCCTTTTTTCTCAGACCATTCTGGAAACTTAAGCAACACGGTTGTACCGTGCGCCGGTTCCGAGGCAAACACTATACTCCCGCCAAGCTCCGAAACCGCATGCTTTACGAAAGCGAGTCCGATTCCGATTCCATTCTTTTTCCCGTGGCTAAAGCCTCGCTCCGTCACCCGGAGGAGCACGTCCGGGGCGATGCCTTTACCCGTGTCGGTAACCGCCACTTGTACTCGCCCCTTGCCAACGGAAAGGGCGACCAATACTTTTTTTTTCTTTCTACCTTCCACAGACTCCGCGGCGTTAGTAAGCAAGTTCGACAGAATCCGCTCAACACAAACCCTATCTCCAGCCACCATGACAGTATCCGGGCCCTCGACAGAAAACTTCACGTCAGTAAATCGAGTGGAGCTCTCCTCGATTTGCTCCTCAATTACTTGGCGCAGATTCAAGCGCTTTTTAGACGGCCGCCTAGAGAATCTTGGTAAGAGACTCTCCTGTTCCCGTTTTCGCTCCGCGAGCGATTTAGTAATGGCTTCAATTCGCTCCACCCTGGACTTGGCGACTGCCAACAATTCCGGGTCCCGGTTCTCGACGAGAAGTGGCAGTAGTTCTTTCAGCGCATGGCTCGGACCCCGCAAATCGTGCAACACCTCGTCCGCCGCTTGCGCGTAGCCCTTCGCGTATTCCACTGTGCCCTGATGGGTCCTGTAAAAGATATACGAGAGGAGAAACAACGAAAGCCCAAGTGCGGCCATGAATAACAACTCAGAGCGCGATCGGACTTGATTTACAAAACGGGTATCCTTCTCTAGATAAACTCGGGTTTTTCTACCATCGGCTCGGACTATTTCCAGGTATTCCGCAGAATTATCTTCGGGTGCATCGAAAGAAAACTGGACGGCTGCACCTGTTGCCTCGCGAATTTCAGCTGCGACCGACGTATTCAGATCATAGCCCACAATCAGAACGCCCTGCGGAAGGTCAAACATTTTGACCGGCGCATGGGCGAGTAAAAAGGCCGAATTCTCCACAGGAAAAAAAGCCGCCCCAGTCTGGTTAAGCCTAAAGCTTGGGGTCTTAAAAACGAGCCTGCGACGGCAGATGGCATCCCCCGTTACTGGATCGCTCATCGCAACAAGATCCACGTCAGCATCTGATTTTAGCTGTCCCAACAGCTCATTCAAGGGGCCTGGCTTGTTGGCATTAAACGCAGCCGAGGCTGCTTCCGGCAAGAATGGTTTGGACGTGTAAGCTGCGAGCTTAGTTTCCAGTTCTAATTGCTTTGCTCGAATAATTTCTCTTATCTCACGGGAAATGGAATTGAGGTGCATGGTTTCGTACTGTCGCAACCCCACGCCAGCACTCTGGTAAAAGCTAACAGAAACGATCACAAGTCCCAGCGCAAAAAACAGTGGTGATAACCATTTAGAGTACCGGCTCATGCTTTTTTCTTCCCCGTACTCTGTATTCCAAGCCGCTTTAGCTCTCGCCGAAAGGACGTGTAAGGCACTTTCAGGGCAGCGGCCGTAGCGCGCTCTGAATACCTCAAGTCATTTAAATAATGCTCAATGACGTCTTTGCGTGATCGTGGGGACTTTCGCACTGAAGCACGCGGCCCAACGGGTTTCGCACTCGCAAAGAACTTGGACGGCAAGTGCTCTGGCAAAATGGTATCTGAGACCACCTCAATACACAGACGCTTTATCTCTGCTTGCAGCTCCCGCACGTTTCCGGGCCACGAATACTGTTCAAGGTAGCGAATCGTGGAGGCCACGAACTTCTTGGGCTCTCGCCCGTGTTCCGTGGCAAAACGCTGCGCCACATGCAACACTAATGGCAAGATATCCTCGGGCCGATTGGAAAGTGTGGGGACTTCGATGTGACCCACGCGGACGCGATCGTAGAGATCGGGCGAGAAATAGCCCCGCTCCATCATTCGGTGGATCCCGGGCTGCGTCGCCGCCACGACACGACAGAAAAACGGGTACTCCCGTTCGTCCTCTACCGGACGCACCATCTGCTCTTGAAGCGCGCGTAAGAGTACAGCCTGGGCAGCAGCACTGAGCGTATGGAGCTCATCCAAGAAAACTGTTCCTCGGCCGGCCGCGCGAAATATGCCCGGCTCATCCTTTGTTGCGCCGGTATAAGAACCCTTCTTCACCCCAAACAAGGCTTTGCGCATCAGATCGGTGCTGCTTTGAAAACCGGCGCAGTTTACGGCAAGAAACTGGCCGGCGCCTTGGTGTAGCGCCTGCGCCACAAGTTCCTTTCCGGTACCACGTTCCCCAACAATGAGTACGGGCTCGCGGGTCTGCCGATACAAACCGACCTTGTTCGCAACCCTTGCAAGAGCCGCCGACTCCCCAACCATTCCAATCTGAGCGATGGCGTCGCGATACTGGGACGAACCACTACTTCCTTCGACACAACGACTTTCATTTTCGTAAAGAAGAATCCACTTTCTGGCTATCTGAAGCACTTCTTCGCGCGACGCCGACTTATCTATAAAATCTCTTGCGCCGCCGCGTAAGGCCACTTTGATGGCTTCCCGAGTCTGATCCGAGGAAAGAAAGAAAATCTGAGCACGTGGATTTAACTCTTTTAGGCGAACAAGTGTCTGCCCGCCGTCAAGCCCACGCATCCGGTAATCCAAAAAAATAACGCCATAGTCTTCTGCGGACTGTCGGACGACATTGATGGCTTTTTCGCCAGAATCGGCGACTTCCACCTCAAATCCGTGGGCCTTTAGGTAGATGATGTGATGGTACACATCCTCCCACTGGTCATCAACGAATAATACTTTTGGCTTAGTGCTCATTGCCCCACCCAACTAGCGCCTTCAGCGCGTCGCCGAATAGAGCAATAGGAGTGCCAGTTTCGTGTTTTTTTGGCAGATGAGAAAGTTGAGTAACCTGGCCTACGTAGCAGTAGTGACAATTTTGCGCTGGACCAGCAGTGGACCAAATTTGATCACTGGACCGCCAAACTTGCCGAATTTGGTCCACGGAACACTCTGAAATTCGTTTAGTCTCAGGCCTTTGCCCCACTGGACCACGTTCGCCATTCTCGCGGCTGGGATGGTTCAAGGCAACCCAACGTACGGAATACTAACCAGCTACTCGGCAATCGCGCCGCTGAAAAGCAGCTAAATCGCGAGCGCCTTTTCCCGCCGCATTTTTGGTGCCGCCTATAATTTCAACCTATTGGCGCGGAAGCCCGCGCTGGCACAGCAGTTGCTCAGGAAACCCACACTACTTCTTAGTTTAGTAATCGAAAAAAATCACTGGGGGTGCTGATGTTTTTTAAGTTTTTGTTTTTCACAATAATAATTTCCTTAGGAAATGCTTCGGCGAACGCAATGACCGTGCACGTACGTATCATGAGCGCAGATACCGCTTCTGCGCAATTTAACGTCACGCCATCTGCTGACGAAGTAGTAAGCCAGCGCCTGTTCTCACATGTAAAAGGTGTATTGGATGGGAAAGGCATAAGGGCAAAAAGAACGTTTCCCGGATCGGATCCATGTAAAAGAAGTGCCTCTTGCCATACGCTTACACTGCTTTACGCGCCCGACGGCACTCACTATCATTTTGTCGCAAACCACAGTGAACGTCCCGCGCCACCTTTGAAAGCGACTACCTCGCTTCCCCTGCTTATTTACGCCGCAACCTGGCGTGAAGGAAGAGTGCCAGCTAAAACTCAGCTCTACCGCGACGTCACCCAGTACCGCAAAATGTTACTCGCTCGCGCAAACAACGGGGTGGCAAAATGAAACTCTCAGCCAATACCCAACAGACCCGGCGGATCGCTCACGACTTACTCTCTCCTTTGGCCTCGCTAAGCCTTCTTCTGAATCAGGAGAATCACTTCGGGGAAGAAGAACGTCTTATCGCAAATCAAGCGCTCCACCGAATGCAGCTGCTGGTCGAACAGCTCATTGAGTGTCCCGAAGCATCGCGAAATCCTACTCCTTCAAAGCCGATTGCCATCGCTCCGTTACTAAAAGCCGTGGTACGCGAGCAAGTGATTGCTCTGGGAGCAACGCCCAAGAAAACGCTCAAACTGAACCTGCCCGACTTACGCTTTACCGTTCGCTGCCGTGTTCAGCCCTTGGTATTTGAATGTGTGATTTCTAATCTAATAGGCAACGCAATAGCCGCCGCGAATGAAAAACCGTTGGAGGTGTGGGTCTCCCTTACTTGCCACGGTCCGAGAGCAGTCGTCACCGTAACGGACAACGGTCCTGGCATTCCTGAGGTCGTACTTAAGTACTACGAAAAAGGGGTTCCGTACTCCACCAAAAAAGGCGGACACGGGTTGGGTCTACTATCAGCTAGAAGCATCGCTTTAGGGTGGAAAGGCTGCTTGCGAATCTCGACCCAAAAGCACGGCACCAGCATAATTTTAGAACTCCCTCTAACAAACAAAGAAGGAAACCAATGATGAAGCGTCTAACTCTTTTCGTATCCCTGTTGAAGGTGGCGGCCTCCATGGTAGGCTGCAGCAGTCTTCCTCCGGTAAATTATTTAAATGGAGTAACATATAAACAAAACGGCTCAAACATGTTTACCGCCACTTATAGCGGAGATAGAGATACATTCACGACCACCGCAAGTAATCTCGCACAGATTGCGGCCATAGAAAGCTGTATGGGAAAAGGAAGACGGGCTGCCCTTTTTCACGAAGTAATCGACGAGAGCACGAAAGAAATCTACACCCACCTCTATTCGCGCGATTACGTAAGTAACACCCTTCGGGACAAAAACCCGACGGTGCACTCAGAACCGATGTATGTCCATGCCCCGCGTTTCACTGTGCGTTACAGCTGTGCCAACAATTACCGGGCCCTTACCCAAACGCCGCAAATCACCGAGCTAAAACCCGAAGTCGTTTCTTATGCAACTCGGGACTTCCGAGGCGGCTTGCAGGTTAGCAACATAAAAGAAGCAGGGCCCCTTAGAGAGGGTGACGTTATCACGCATATCGGGGGAATTCGGGTAGAGAAAGTGTATCAATTTCGTATCGCGCTCAGCACGGCAACAAGGGAATTCATCCCTATACGCATCTTACGCAATCAGGTGGAACTAACTCTAAAAGCCAAAACCTCACACGCCACAAACTCACTGTACGCGGACAATATCAGGCGCCTAGAGGAGGCCTGCAAATTTGCGCAGCCGGTAGAACTCCCGGATGTTTGCTGGGCGCTCGCAATTCTTGCCGAATAATGACTCTGCCACTGAAAAGAGTGCCCAAACGTGACACCGGGAGAGCCGAGTTGGATAAAACTATGCGCAAGCTCGGGGCTTACGTTTGGCACTCCCTTTGCTTTGTCAGCAGACTGAGTGTAAGGGGGTCGTCTAGGAATGTCTTTTCACCAGCATATCGTGGCTAAGAAAATAAAGAACGGCATTCTGATCCTTCTCGCCCTCGCTTCAACCTCCTGCCAGAGACGTTCAACGGAAGAAATCTATTTCAACCACGCAGCCTTAACCGCGGTGAGCCTCGCGGAAGAGAGCT
>JAGQZV010000033.1 GCA_020435295.1 Bdellovibrionales bacterium
AAGCTATCCCGCGCCGTTTTTTTATTGGAGCGAAGCCTTTTGAAGTGGTGGAGCTGCTCGATCAGTGGGACGGGAAAGATTGCTGGTATTGCAAAGTTGCTGCTGACGACGGCTGCCTTTACATCTTAAAGCGAGACAAGGATTTGGGCTGTTGGGATCTGGCGGTATTCAAAGAGGAAGATACCGGGAAAAAGTATGATGCCTACCTTCTTCCGAAAAAGAAAGCCTTGCAGTCTAAGCAGTAAGTTTATCGTAGCTATCCTTCTTGACGTCAAATCTGTCTAGTTTCAAAACTCCCATCGAATCTTTTGCGTAGGCTTCGGACCGCATTCCATTTAGTACACACGAAATTCCAGGAGTGTTTAGTAGGAAGGCCAGAGCTTTCCGGGAAAGCGTTTCATTCCGCAAACTCGTAGGCAAGACCTCATCCAACTTAGTGGCCAGCTTGGCGAGTTGTTTTTTGCTCTGTTTTGAAAAGTCACTTCGGATGCTCTCGAGCAGGTTGTTGAGCTCAGCGAGATAGTTTTCCTTCCACCCGCTCCATTTTCCAGCAATGGGGCCTTTGATTTGGGCGTCGATGGCGGCACTCAAGTGGTTCACTTGGGGGCGAATGACCTGGAACTCAATATGCTTCCATTGTTCCAAACCGAATGATTTTAGGTTCGCCTGGGAGAGTTCATGCCCCCATACAAAAAGACTCTCGGGTTTCGGCGTACCCGGCGGTGTCTCAAACTGGGTGGCGATAGATTCGTTAAACTCCTCTTCAAGCCCCATTACGATCTTTAGGTGTTCGGCGACACTTTTTTCAGTTTTTGTGATTTTAAGATCTGCCAGTCGGATCATTTTGTTAGCAGCAATTGCGTTAAGAGGCCGGTTTACGAACACGGCGATTTCTTTTTGTTTGCAGAACTCCGGCGTGGTGAGTTCGCCATCAGTGTTGGTGTTCAAGATCGCTTCGGTCTCCAACAGGTTCGCGGGAAACTGCACTGCAGCGAAGTGGTTTTGGTAGGGGTTGCCGTTTTTGTCTTTGGCAACATGACAGGCGATGTCCCATAATTGACTTACGGATACGGCCGTGCGTTCATGTGGGCCAAGTCCGATCGTATTAGAGGATACTCCGTAATAGGCGATCTTTCCCTCTTCAACGGCTTCTTCCAGTTTTCGAAACGCACGCGTGATCCGATCATAAAAAATGTCGCGAACCTGATCCAGCCGCTGGTCGGGATTGCGGTTCAGTTGGTCCATCAGGTAGTATTCCGGGTTATGCAGCAGGTAAAAGTCGATGCGATCCACTCCCAGGCGCTCTAAGGATTGTTCCAATTGTTCCTGAATAAAATCCGGATGAATGCAGTGCCAGCAACCGTCCATGTATTTCACTACGTCGGGAAGCGGATGAGCGGTCTGTTCGCGCCGAAGCACATAATCCAAATTCTGCCCCTGAACGTAGCCGACTTTTGAAATGAGAATTATCTCGTCGCGTTGGATGCTCTCCTCCCTGAGAAACGCTCCTACTAGTCGTTCACTGTGTCCGTCTGTGTAGTTTGTGGAAGTATCGATCACGTTGCAGCCGAGTGAAACCGCCTTAAGCAGCGCAGAGCGATGGTTGGGGTCTTCGTCGGTGACGCGGTAAGTTCCAAAACCAATCTGCGAGGCTTTCAGGCCGGTTCGGCCGAGTACAGGATAGGCTGCGGGCGGCAGGCCTTGATCGATCATCTTCATTGCAAAGCGGTTTGAGCCTTCGGGTGTTGCGCCTGGCACAGGGCCTCCTCAGTAAAGGTGTCTATTGTGATTCTATTAACTTCGGGGCCACTGAGCAATCGCGCTACGGTATCGATTTAGAAAAGCAAGACACTTTTCAGGATGGATGAGAGCAGCAAGGATTTCGCAGCTATCGGCGATGCGCGGACCGGGCCTGTTGAAATACGCGTTGCCGTCTGCAATATAGCAACGGCCCTGTTGAACGGCGCGCAGAGTTCGGATGCCGTCGGCAATCTGTTTTAGTTCTGCCTCCGTGCGTTCTACAGGGAAGCCGCATGGCATCAGTACCAAGAAATCCGGATCTACCGCCTGCAGGCTTTCCCATGTTACCTGTTGGAATGGCCCAGGCCCGGTGACGATCACCGGCTCCCCCCCAGCAATCTCGACAAGTTCTGGAATCCAGCCGCCCGCAACGATGGGGGGGGCCAGCCATTCCAGGCACGCGACACGCGGGCGCTTATCAAAGCAGCCCCGCAGCGGGTGGATGCGGTGGTGAATGGCCTGAATGATTTTTTCGCCCCGCTCCACAGTACCGGTTGCCTCCGCTATCTTGCGGACATCTTTCCAGATGCCCTCGAGGTTATCGGGTCTTAGCGCGCAGACTTGTACGGGGTGATCGAAAAGAGCCTTGGCGGCTTGCTCAACCTCTGCAAGGGAAACGGCGCATACGTCACACTGGTCTTGGGTAAAAATCCAGTCTGGCTTTAACGATTGCAATAGGCCCGTGCGAATTTCAAATAGACTGGTACCCCGCTTTTTCAAGGATCGGACCTCGGCGTCGATCTCTGCACCGCTAGCGGTGGCATTAATCCTCGGTTTGGTTAAGACGGGCAGGCCTTTAACGTCGGCGGGGAAATCACACGCATGAGAAATACCGACTAGATGCCTTTGTAATCCGAGGGCGCAGATAATCTCAGTGGCGCTTGGAAGGAGCGATACGAGGGTCGGGTTTTCCATTCAGACTCTGATTCCCTGCCCGCAGGCCGTTGCAAAGATTAGGCGATGTGGAGTATACCATCTACATGTCAATTTCGTTGGATGATGTACAAAAAAAGGTGCTCGCGCGGTTCCCCGGCGGACAGGTCTCGGTTAGAGACATGACTGGTGGCGGGGATCACCTGGAGATCGTAGTAGTCAGCGAGCTTTTTGAGGGCGTGAATCGGATTGGGCGCCACCGCATGGTGTATGAGGCTTTAGGATCGGCGGTTGGTGCTGAGATCCACGCTGCCAAACTAGTGACTCGCGCTCCCGGCGAAGAGTAAAGGAAGAGATATGGAAGACGTAAAAAAGCGAATAGAGGAACAGGTCAAGGCAAATGACGTTGTTTTGTACATGAAGGGTGACAAGATGTTTCCTCAGTGCGGCTTTTCGAAAGCTGTCGTAGATATCCTTCAACACATGAAAGTGAATTTTGAAACTGTCGATGTACTTTCTGATTTTGATATTAGGGAAGGCATCAAAGCTTACTCAAACTGGCCGACCCTCCCGCAGCTCTATGTAAAAGGCGAGTTCATTGGTGGGTGCGACATCGTGCGTGAGATGTATCAGTCGGGTGAGCTAGAGACTCTACTTAAAGAAAGCGGGGTCCATTAGTGTTGCGTTTGAGTGTGCTGGTTGCGCTGCTGAGCCTCAGTGCTGTGGCGTTTTCTGCACCTCAAAAACAGGAACTTCTCAAGTATCACGTACGTAAACCTGCAGACGTGGTGAAGGGCAAAGAGACTCACGTAAAGCTGAAGTTCACGGTTGAAAAAGGCTTTCACGTCCAAGCCAATCCCGCTAGTGAAAAATACCTCATTGCCACAGAGTTGCTGCTAGACTCAAGCCAAGGGATCGACGTGGCGTCCATTGTGTACCCACGCTGTAAAGCCGGGAAGAGTTTCGGGCCTTGTAAGCCTTTTAAAATCGCGGGTAGTGATAAAGCGATCAATGCATATGAGGGAGTTTTCGAAATTGTGGTCCCCGTTACACCGAGTACTACTCTAAAATCTGGCGCGTATACTCTAACGGGCAATCTAAAATACCAAGCCTGCAATGAGCAGACGTGTTTTTTCCCAACCAAGCTGTCGGTAAAAGTCCCACTGCAGGTTAAGTAGACGATCTATTGTTTCTGTTCTGCCAATGATGCTATGAAGACAGCATGAGCTTGTCCTCCCTTCAGTTGGACGCTTTCTTGGCCGTCTGCCGTGAGCGAAGTTTCTCTAAAGCCGCGAAGTCGTTGGCGGTGACTCAGAGCGCACTTTCGCAGCGAGTGAGCGCACTTGAGAGCCAGTTGGGACAGTCTTTGCTGATTCGAGATCGCGAGGGGCTTCGTCTGACCGACGTCGGCGAACGCTTGCTGCGCTATTGTGTGGCGCGCGAAGCTTTGGAGGCTGAGGCAGTTCAATCTTTGGTCTCCGAAACCGGCCTGGCGGGCTCGCTTCGGGTTGCCGGATACTCCTCCGTTGTGCGCTCGGTTCTAGTGCCGGCTTTGGCGCCGTTATTGCGCGACCATCCGGATGTAAGAGTGGAGTTCTTAAGCCGAGAAATGAGTGAACTTCCAGAGATGCTTCTCCGAGGCGAAACGGACTACGTAGTACTGGATCATGTGTGGCGGCGCGCAGGGGTTGAGTCTTTGCCCCTTGGCGAAGAAACGAACGTACTTGTAGAAAGTGCCGAGCACTCCGAGAGATACGCTTACTTTCTGGATCATGATTCAGCGGATGCGACTACGGAGCGCTTGCTCCGGAAGGAAGGTCTGCAACTAGATCCATCTCGACGGTGCTACCTAGATGACGTTTACGGAATCTTGGATGGGGTGGCATTAGGGCTGGGGCGTGCGGCTGTGTCCATTCACCTGATTCCTGAGCGCTTCCCGGTCCGACTGGTCCCGGGTCATAGCGCGCTGAAGAACCCGGTGGTGCTCCACCACCTTTCTCGGCCTTATTACTCGGCCCTACACAAACAAGTCGTAGGTAGCCTGGAACGCCGGTGTCGTACCTTCCTTGCAGAAAAAAAGTGACTGTCTGTATTCCGACCGTTTGCTAGACAGGATTCAGACACTCTGTTTCCGCAAGGCTAGAAATGTTGTTCTGTTAAACAGCATTCTATCGGTATTCGAGGCACCTTGTAGTCGGCTGGACTACAGTGTTTTTTGTTTGGGCGAAGGAGTAAACTAATAGGTGTGGAGGAAAATATGAAGTTGAAGTTGAGCCTGTACCTGCTCCTTTCCTTTGGGTGTTTCCACTTCGCAGTTGCCAGCGCCGAACAGCACGAGTTTTTTGGTAGCCGTCGCCCGCAGGCGTCCGTACCGTCTGGAAATCCGGGACCAAGTCGTGGTCCGGCGATTATTTCCAAGTCCTTGCTCACCGATTCGTTCGAGAAAGATGGATTTTATTATTTTTCATTTAAGCTGAACGGGCGCACGCGAACGTACAAAGTCCGATCGGAGTCTTTGGAGACGGGTACGTATCTCTTCGGACGCGATGTTGATTCTTCGCCGTTGATGGTCTCCTTTTTTGGAGGTACGGGTCAACCCGTGGCTATGGAACAGGCCATGGTAGAGGAAAACATCCCATCTCTCTCTACCGAAACACTGCAGGAAATCCCGTGGAGTGAATTTTCGGAAACTAAAGCTCGGCCCTAATACCGCTGAGATGACAAGCCCACCGCACTATGTTTTATCTCCGGCATATGCCGGAGGATAAAATGAAGTCGTTTCCTACCCTACTCATTCTCTTATTTTTTGGTGGTTGCCACCTTTTCCAGCGTACGCCGACAACCGCTCCGGTAATCGATCGGGTAATTCAGGCCCGATTTCCTGGCGGGCGCGACGAGTTTAACCGAACTCCAGAAAGCTACGAGGCGCGCGCGGCGCACGGAATGATTTCCTCCGAGGGGGAACCCGCCACGGAAATTGCCTTGGACGTGCTCAAGCGTGGAGGAAACGCCGTCGATGCAGCGGTGGCACTCTCTTTTGCCATCGGGGTCTATAGGCCTCATTCAACGGGAATTGGCGGCGGCGGTTTTATGATCGTTTATGACGAACGCTCCGCTAAAGCCGAGGTGCTCGACATGCGTGAGCGAGCCCCTCTGAGGTCGTCGCGCGACATGTATCTAGATAAGTCTGGAGACGTGACAGATAAGAGCCGTTGGGGAGGCCTCGCGGTAGCAACGCCGGGGTTGGTTGCTGGGCTGTGGGAAGCGTTTCAAAAACGGGGGTCAGGGAAAATTACTTGGAAGGAACTTGTTTTACCGTCTGCAAAATTGGCGCGCGAAGGGTTTGCAGTAGATCCTGATATGGCGGAGGCTATTGAATGGACCGCCGACAAAGGGTTGCTGGAAAAGTTCCCTTCTGCCAAGAAGCTTCTCGCACCCAATGGAAAGCTCCTTAAGCAGGGGGACCTCTATCAGAATCCAAACCTGGCCAAGACCTTGGAGACGATTGCCGAGAAGGGCAAGGACGGCTTTTACAAGGGTTGGGTTGCACAGGACATTGTTGCAGCAGTTAAGAAAGATGGGGGTATTCTGGAGCAAAAGGATCTCGACCGGTATGAACTGCGCTATCTGGATCCTGTCAAAGCTGATTTTGGCGAGTTTACTGTGTTGAGCATGCCTCCCCCCAGCTCCGGAGGTGTGCACATCGTAGAAATGCTTAACATGGCAGAAACGCTCATCCGGGATATCGACTTGGAGAGCGTTTCCAATTGGCACCTCAAAGCCGAGATCATGCGCCGAGCCTTCGCCGATCGCTCCAAGTATCTAGGAGATCCCTCCTTCTTCAAAGTCCCAGTGTCCGGTCTTACTTCGGAAGAATACGCGCAGCAGCTCACAAAAGGCATCGATAGGAGCAAGGCTTCCAAAAGCGTTGAGGTGCAACCCGGTCAACCAGCGCCCTATGAGAAGATCCACACGACTCATTTTTCGATCGTTGATGACAATGGTCTAGCGGTCGCCTCCACTCAGACCATCAATTATCTTTTCGGTGCCGTACTCGTAGCGGGAGCTAGCGGTGTTTTTCTCAACGACGAGATGGACGATTTTTCCGCAAAACCCGGAGCCCCAAACTTGTTTGGATTAGTGGGTGGAGAGGCCAACGCAATCGCCCCTCTGAAAACTCCGCTAAGCAGTATGTCGCCGACGGTTGTTACGAAAGAAGGGAAGATTTATCTGGTGCTTGGGAGTCCGGGAGGATCGAAAATTATCACCTCGGTTTGGAATGTACTTTTTAACGTCTTACACCACAAGTTGACTCTACGGGATGCGATCTTTGCTCCGCGAATGCACCACCAGTGGCTTCCAGACAAACTTGTTACGGAACCCGGCTGGGAAACAGCCACCTTGCAAGGCCTTCGCGACAAGGGCCACGAAATTGAGGAGCTTAAAACGCCGTCTCTTGGCAGCGTGACCGCCGTGATGGTCGAACCCGGGGGAGGGAAAATTGGTGTGGCGGATCCTCGGCGCGGGGGGGCGGCGGCCGGGTACTAGTTGCGGCGGAATACTGGCTGCCGGTACGTTCCCACACATGTAGGGCAGGATACACTTTAGTTTTATAATTCCAATAGCTTATCATGCTTTATAGGGAAGGCCGGTGGGGTGCGTCCTTTTCCATGGCGCCGCGGTACGGGGCGGATTGATCTTGATCCGGGCCGATTCTTTAGACATAATGCGATGCATTAATGAGAGCGGAAAGAAACACAGTTGCAGTGGGTGAAGAAACCGGTCCGTCCAGCCGAACGAGTTGGGACTTTCGTTTTTATCTGCAGGACGAATTGCTGCGTCGCTGCCGCAAGAACCCAAGCTATAGCATGCGCTCTTTCGCTCGCGTGCTGAAGTTAGATTCCTCAGCTCTCTCCAAAATTCTCAATGGTAAGCGCGGGATCAGCAAGCGCATGCTGAAGCGTTTGGGAGAATCCCTAGGCCTGTCCCCCCAAGAGATGGTTCAGTTCCGCCCCACACACGGCAATCGGGCGGTGGAAAACACCAGACAGCGGTCGTTTGAACTGCTTAGTCTCGATACCTTTCAATTTATTTCTAATTGGTATTATTACGGAATTTTGAGTCTCATGGACGTGAAGGCCTTTGTGCCTAATCCCAAATGGATCGCCAATGCTTTGGGAGTAACCATTTCGGAAGTGAAGATCGCGGTGGAGCGGCTGGAAAGGTTGGGCTTGCTTGAAATCCAGGAAGACGGATCTTGGTTGACAAAGAAGAAAGATCTGACGACCGTGGGCCACGAATACACGGCGCCCGCATTTCGTGCTTTGCAGAAGCAGGTGTTGGAGAAAGCGCTGGAGGCCCTGGAGGAGATTCCGCTGGAGCGCCGTGACCAAAGTTCGATGACAATGCCCATCGATTCGTCTCGACTGCCTCAAGCCAAAGAGCGTATTAAAAAGTTTCGTAGGGACCTGTGCAATTTTCTCCAATCAACGGGGAAACTGGATCAGGTCTACCAATTAAGTGTTTCTCTTTATCCAGTGTCTAACCTCCCTACGGAAGGCTAGCCGCACCGGATAAACAGGTGATAGAGAAACAGGGACTGGGAAGGAATGGAACGGAAGATAACTCCCGCTGTGACTGCGGTCGCGGTTGCGCTTGGTATTGTGTTGTTTCTGGCCGGGTGTGCCCCGAGTGCAAACGACGAAGGTGGCTTTTCTGGTGAAGGGCACGGCGGCAATCCGTCTGTAAAGGCCAAGCTAGACGACGCCAAAAAAGTGGCACCTCGAGTGCTGCGCGATCTCACCGATGAGCAAGTTTCAAGTGTTGAGAATCCCAAAGTCCGCAAATTCCTTGAGCGCAGAGAGACGTGGGCAGCCGATATTGAGCGCAGCGCGCATGACTGGCCCTCGACCGAGGCTGCGGAAGAAGACAGGTTAGCTCTGTACCCACCGCATTTGCGAGAACGAGCGGCAGTCACCGCGCCACGAATGGCGTCGGATATTCGTTTTTCCTGGACCATCGCGGAAAAAGTTGTGCTGTCTCTGGATGAAGCGGTAGACATTTTGCTTCACGAAAGCGCGCACCATTTGGAGCAGACGGACGAAGCCTTCGTTAAACTTACGGTAGCTGAAGTCATGCGTCTTTGGAAACGCACGCGGAGGCCCGATCCCCGTTTTCTGCGTTCGGCTCTTTGCGATAGGTTGGCGGACTATTATCTACTTCTGACACCAACCGAGCGTTCTGTCTTTTCCCAGACGTGTGCGACCGCCCTAACCCTCAAAATCAACCAAGTGCAGAAGGTGCCTCCCTACGACGCGGTAACCGGCGTAGACGTTAGTTTCGGTTTTTCTGCGACCCTTGAGGATGTGGAAGATCGCGAGCCAATTTTCCCGGTACGAGAGTTTCAGATTCATGGGATTGCCAATCTGTCCCGGATGGAAGGTCGAGCGACCCAACTGGAAGATGCTTGGCGCGTGGTTCATCTGTCGGTGCATTCAGAAAATATCCGCGATGAATTAAACGAATTTTTCACCATCCTAGATGATAAACCTCTCACGGTTGCCGAACTGATGAGGCGAGGTGACCCACGCATTTCCATAATTGGGCCTGAGTACCGGTCCTCGGTTTTGGTCTACGACAGCGCGTTTCCCTATGCGCTCGATATGGACCGGGTTGCGCAAGCGCGCTCGCCTGTGATTACGGACGGGGCGCAGTTAATCGTTTTCGTGTCCGCGACGGGAAAATGGTGGCCCATCGCCTATACGGAAGGCACGGCGCTTAAGGCGCCGTACTCGGATCACGCTGTGATTCAGACCGCCGCCGTACCTGTCTATACTACCGCGCGGCTCGTCTCGCCTTTTATCGACAAGGAGCCCGGGGCTGAATTGAGTTCCTTTCGTACGGCTCGCTACAAGCCGGAAATGCTGACAGTGAACTGGAACCACCTCGCGTTCTTGGGGCCCGGTCGGTTTGATGTCATGCCCTACAGTGCGGCCGGCATGAATATTTCGGAGCAGCAGGTTCAGGACGCGCTCAGAAAACTTCGGATGGCCCCTGTCCTGGTACCGGAGCTGAACGAATTTGAAGCCCTGGTTAAAGATCTCGACCAGAAGCTGATTTCCTTGAGTCACTCAATGGAAGATCAGCCGGTATTGAAAGCCGAGCTACGCGAGATATATGCGCAGTACTTCCTACGTCGGGCCCGTGTAAAGCAAGGGGATGGGGTGCTCGCGTTTCTTAATTACGTAGGTTCCAATAAGGATATTCTGCGCTACGGGTTGACGAGGGAAGAATTGCGATTCCTGGTCTTGCGTGGATTAGATACGTACTTGCGAACCGCGCACAGTATCCCCGTGGCTGGACGGCGGAGTTCGTTTGAAGAGAATTTGGAGCTTTTGGGCTGGCGCTTTGAAACGCTCGAAGTAACCCCCCAACAAGTCGAAGAAGTGGTGCGGCGGGACAAAAATCTTGGGCTTAAGTTCTACTTTTACGACGAGGCGCAGGCCTTGATGAAGCGGTGGCGCGAGGACGCATGCGCTGACGAGCTGGGTCTGGATTGGGTGTTGCAGCGTTACATGCTCGATTTGGAGCGTGAGGTGGGATTAACCGCAAGCGAACTCGGGATAACACCCGAAGTTATCCAAGACAGCGTGCGGGTGGCGAGTTTGATCGAAGCGTACCGGATTCTGGAAAGTGAGTTATTGCCGAAAATGAAAAAGGAGTACCGCCCGACTTCCAAAGATCTCGGGGCGCTTGCCTACTGGGCAACAAGATTTCGTACGGCCGTGGGGCGTTCCTTTTACACTGCGGAGTACTTGTATGTAGGTAAAGATCCGTTCCGCTCAGTCACTCCCGAGTCTAACCAGGGAAGCCAGATTGATATGGGTCCGCCCACAGTCAATTCTCCGTCAAGCGGAATGGCTCACTCTAGACGCATTATCGAGGACGCTGCCAAAGAGGTTTTGGGAAACATGGAAAGAAATGCCATTCTTGGCGAGTCCGAGACACTCAGATCGAGTGCTGGTGGCGCGATAAGAAAAGGCGCACAGACCTTTACAGTTGAAATGGAAACACTACTCGAGGAACTGGAGCATCCGCTTCAACCGTCTATCGAGCACGAGAACCTGGTGATTGGGACCCGCCCCCGGCGAGTCATTGGCGCCCCTTAAGAGGGTTTTCGCGCCTTTCTGCCAAGAAACAAGAAAAGTAGCGGAAGACAGGTTATTCCGAGCGTCAAGAATCGCATTGGCCCCCAATCCACCACGCCTAACAGATCAGAAGACAGTGCAAGGAGCGCAATAGAACTTGCCGTGAGAATCAGTAGCGCGTAGCCATTTTGGGAACCAGCCGGTCTAAGCATAGCCCTGAAGTACACCATGGGGGTGGGAAGTCAACTTTCTGGGAAACTGGCGTCGGTGGAAAAATCTTGAAGCCTCAAACCGGAAGTGGTGAGCTACAATCATGTCGGCAGCTCGCATCAAGCTCCTCTCCTACAACATTCACAAGGGTTTTAGTTTAGGGCGTAAGTTCGTTTTGGAAAACATACGAACGGCTATCCGATCGACCGGTACCGATCTGGTTTTTTTGCAGGAGGTTTTGGGAAGGCACGACCGGCACCAGCGCAAAATTCCCCGTTGGCCGCGGCAATCCCAGTTTGAGTACTTGGCAGACCAGGTGTGGACCCATTACGCTTATGGGGAGAACGCCGTTTATTCTAGCGGTCACCACGGCAACGCAATCCTGAGCAAGTACCCGTTTACCTCACAGAAAAACGTAGATATCTCAGTGACGCGTTTTGCACGTCGGGGCCTACTGCACGGGGTGATCCAGATACCCCGGCGCAAAACCCCGGTGCATCTGATTTGTATTCACCTCGATCTTCGCGATACCGATCGGATGCTCCAAGCCGAATTGCTTGCGGATCACATAGACTCCCACGTTCCCCATAAAGCGCCGCTCATTCTTGCCGGTGACTTCAACGATTGGCAGCAAAAGATGACCCGCCATTTGGAGGAGGCCCTCCAGGTGAAGGAAGTTTTTATGGACTTGCACAACAACCACGCCCGGACCTTCCCCGCTCGGGCCCCGGCGCTGAAGCTGGATAGAGTGTATTTTCGGGGGTTTAAGCCGGTGGAGGCGGAGCGCTTGCACCGCAGGCCGTGGAACCGTCTTTCCGACCATGTTCCACTTTACGCTGAGCTCGAATTTGCCAAGTAGCCGAAGCGTGGTATACCAAGTCTTTGACGCGTAGCAGTATCAGGAGGCGATAATGCGTCCGATGTTCGTTTTTTTGTTTTGGTCCGTCTGTTCTTTTGGCGCGATCCACCGCACCGATGTGATGCTGGAACCTGTTGGAGCCATCGATGGAGATTCCGTCTTGGTGGTGGACCTCGACAATACAGTTATCGAATCCGCCCAGATGCTAGGCAGCGCGCAATGGTTTGAGTATTTGTTTGCGGGCCTGAAGAAATCGGGTTTAAGCGCCGGGGAAGCCTACCAGCAAGCGATTCAACAGTGGGTGCAGATTCAAGACGCGACTGACGTGCGGCCCGTTGAGGTGTCGACGCCAGATTTTTTGCGTGGGATTCAGGCGATGGGGATTCGAGTCATGGCATTGAGTGCCCGCCCGCCGCAGGTATCGCAACGAACGTTAGAACAACTCGCAAACGTCGGCATCGATTTTACTCGGCCCAGCATCTTCGTCAAAGATCTGCCCATGCAGTTCAAACGAGCCAGCGCGCTGTACAAGCAAGGGGTACTATTTGCGGATAGACTAGACAAGGGAGGGGTGCTAGCTGCGTTTTTTGATCGCATCCAGTTTCGTCCCAAACGGGTCGTTTATGTAGACGACAAGCTCGCTAACGTGGAGAGCGTATCGCGTGCAATGAAAAAGATTGGGGTTGCCTTTGAAGGCTATCGCTACGGCGCAGCAGATATTCGAGTAAAGACGTTTGACCCGCAAGTTGCAGATTTGCAGTTGCGATATTTTGGAAAGATTCTTTCTGATGATGCCGCCACTCAAATTCGGATACTAGGCGAGTAGTTAGCCGCCCAACGAGGGAAGCGCGGGACCATCCATCTTATCCAGGATGTATTGCCAGCCTTTTCGCTGCCGGCGCACGGTTGATTCCTGCCACTGGAATGAAGGCTGAAAGCCCTGAGAGGTTGAGTTTATCTCGATAACGAATGAAATGATCTTGTGCTGAGCGTACATCCAGTCCAGCGATCCGCCGTCGACATTGTATAGTAGCTCATACGAAGTGCCCGCCGTGTAGCTCCCTTGCCCAGAGTCTCTCTCTAAGAGGCCTGCCAATTCTTTGCCGATTTGCTCGTACATCTGCCGATCGGGCGACGGAATTCTTTTTGGGCTGCAACCGTAGGGGTAGATCACGATTTCAGAAAAAGAGTGATAAGAGATATTAAACTTGGGCTTAATTCTGGCAGCCAGATCCATCAATGCTCGAGTCTCTGGTTCGGAGCCCGCGCTGGGCCCTCGATAGGTTTCATTGTTTTGGTTGCCTGAGGAACCGTTGCAGGAATTCCAATCCTGTGGGTAGTTTCGGTTTACGTCGACACCATAGCCCCCGCGCGTGTTCTTGCGCCACATGGATGAGCTGTTCCATACTTTTGCGTTCCCATCGGGGTTCAGCATTGGAACGACCCAAACTTCGTTTTCCGTTAACCATTTTTGTACTTTGGGATCCTGGTTAAAGTTTTCGGTAAGGTACTTGATAATGTCCAGAGCCACCTCAGGGCTCATCACTTCGCGTGCGTGGTGCATGGCATCGAATAGGATGGTTTGTTTTTTTCCGGAAGGCGGAATAAAAAAACGGCTGGTAAGCTGAATGGCGTGGATGTCTCGCCCCTCAGTGGACTTGCCAATGACCTCGACGTGAGCCAAGTGAGGGTATTGGTTTTCGGTTTCTTCCAGAATGCGCTCGATATCTTCCGGACGTTTGTACTGCGAGTCCGGTGCAAAAGGGATACGGCGCGTGTCTAGCACCTTACCCACCTTGCTGTATTTTAATTCTTGGTCCGACAAGACAAGGGTTAGAGTTTTTTTTTCGTAGTCGATGCCCCCGATGTCCCGTCCTTGCTCGTGCAGCTCTCTAAGCTGTGCGTGGCCGGTGAACGGTATGTCGACGTAGTAAAAGCCACTGGGTTCAAACGAACCCGCAGCAAAGAGCAGGGCCAGTCCAAGGTAAAGGATCCCACGTCGCATGCGTCTCCCCTTTGCTAAACTTCTACTATTAGGATACATGGCCTTCTTGCTGCTTCCGGTGATTGTTCAAAAAAGCCGTTAACAGACGTTAGAAAGGCATTTGGCGTTGCATTGTTTCCACAAACGGCGATACCACAGCGGGTGCGCTGCTTCCCGGCGTATCGAGAACTTCAATGGGAGCGACTCCTTCTCCATATACACTGGCGTTAAAGCCGGGATTGTGCGTTAAGACAAAACCATTAACAGTCGCCCCGGCGTACAAGCCCACCGCGCGCGAATAGGTAAGGACGTGCGCCTCGGGAATGACCCCTGTTCCTTGTCCACCGCCGACGGGGCCGGCAGCAAAGGATACGTCCACCCCGAGCTGAAACGTCGGGTGTTGGAGAACTTCCCGCCCGTAGGGCGTCATAAAGAGCAGGACGGACTCCAAAAACTGCACGCCAATTTGGAGCCCAAAGGTCACACCGTCGATGCTGAAGAACGAAGGTGCGCTCCATTCGCCGTTTACTTTGCAGGTCGCGAGTCCCGCGCTCCCCTGGCCTCCCCAGATGAGGCCTGCTTTTACGACTTTCAGAGATACGGCGCATAAGGAGGCGTCAATAATGTATTGTGGGATCGGCCGCTCCGAAAGCATTCGGTGGGTGACCACCTCGCTAGCAACGCGGACTCGTCTTTCTACAGGGGTTTGCGGTCTAGAAAATGCGGTTTGCGTGATTAGTACTCCAAGCACTAAGACTCTGAGCCACATAGGGTTTTCTCCATTGGGTAAGTAAAGCTGGGCCGGTGTTGCGTCTGACCTAAAATGTAACAAGCTGGGCACAAGGAATGTAGGGGCACCGTGTCCAGTGTGGCGCGGCCCGGTTTCTTAAGTTAGAATACTTCCTTTTCGTTGCGAGGAGGATCACATGTCTAGAGCCATTTTTTTTGCAATCGGGGCGGGGCTGTTCTTAGCGGGCTGTGCTTCCAAAACGACGACCGAAAGCGCGCGTGCATCCATTGAAGAAAGATATAAAGGCAAAGTCGGAACTGCCCGTAAAGGTGACTTTGTGGAAGATTTTGGCCCCGCAGATTGGTGCAAACAGGAACCTGGGGGTGGTGAAACTTGCCGCTTTTTGCGCCAAACCGGAACAGCTTGGAAGGGAAGCACGCGGTACCAAAAAAGTTACGCGACCTTTGACGAGGTGGTGGCCAACTTCGCACCGGATGGCACCCTACGCCGTTACGAAGTAAAAGCACAACGCTAACAAGGTGTTCGCGCTTACTCCTCGTTTTCGCGCTTCACTTTGCGACGCATGAGCTCTTCCGGATCTTTGGTGGCGCCACGTTTCATGCGCCAAACTTTGTAGCCATTCGGGCCTTGCACCCATTCGCCGTTGGCTTTGGTGTCATTCGGATTAAGCCCATGTTGCACAAGAGCAGTTTGGTATTTGTGCTCGCACGTGTCGAGCTTGTCTTTGAACCCATCGTATTTTGTAGACAAAATGTTCTTGGCCTTTGAAAGACGAGTGATCCGGTCGTTCAAAGCCTCTTCCGTAACCGCAATGACATTCTTGTCATCACGCACGGTATGCTCGAAGGCGCTGTCGGGCTTTCCTATTTCTTCCCATTTCTCCATGGCAGGCGGGTTGCCGTCGCCGCCCACGCGAGGATCCGCGAGGCGAGTTCGACAGCGTCTTAAGGCGTCCCAAATGCCGCCGGGATCCGTCTTAGATTTGCCGTAAATGGTATGTTGCAGATCCTCCACCTCTGAATTGAGCACAGCAAGTTGCTCTTCCAGATAGATGCGTTTTTGGATCATTATCTTATCGTCCTTAAGACCGACCTTCTCGCCTTCAACACCTGTTTTCGTCTGGTACTCTTCTTCCAATTTGTCTGTAACTTTGCTTCCGGCGCAGCCGGCCAAAATTAGAACCATCACAAAACTGAGGCAGGTTGATCTCATGGGTCCTCCTAGGCTGAAGGCGTAACCATAGCCGATTGGGGCCAAGTCAGGCCAGATCTATTTGCTGGCCTGTGTTTTCAGCCATTTTTTGAAGGCAAGGTCCAAGTCCGGGATTTCGCAAAATGTCTTGAGGTAAGTCTCTATCCGTTTTCCGACGCTGAGTTGTAGCAAATCGTGGATTGGGCATTTCTCGGCAATCATTTTCATGAGGGCCGTGGAGGCATGGTAGTGGTACTTCGTATCGGCATTTTTGCGATAGGGGTGGGTTAGCGAAGCGACTGGCACGTAGGGCTTAGAATTAAGATACTTGTAGTCCACCTTATCCAACTCTCCCACATAGTTCGCTAATCCCTCTTCGAGCCAAGCGGGAATGGCTTGTTTGTATTTTTGAATGATAACGATGTGTGCCAGTTCGTGACCAAAAATGCCGTCAAAATTTTCGGCGCTTACGCGTGGGCCGATGTGAATGATCTGTGCTTTGCGATCCGTTGCCGCCAAGGCGAGGGGGCCCAGACCGTGAGCGGCGGCAAACTCGCTCTGGGAGGCGTGCCATACGACCTGAACACGGCGGATGTCCCACTCAAGAAACTCTTCTACCTTGTGCGCTATGGTGCGAACGCGTGCCTCGGTCAGCCAGGACGGAGCGTTTACAATTTTTACCGCGTTGGTTTCTAAGGATTTTGCTAAGGAGAAAAATGGTGTGCCAGCCAGCCACACGAGTAGTAGGTATCTGCCGCAGGTGCGCATTGAGCTAATCCTTGCATTGGTAGGAGGCGATCTTTTTGGGACAGCCATCTACTGTGCAGACTCCGCTGGCGCTGCAGCCAAACCCGTTGCAGTAGCCCCCCGCCGGCCAGCAGCCGTAGAGATTGCAGCCGCCTCCTTTTGGGAATTTTCCATAATTGTTGCTACCCTCGCAGTAGTCTTCCCCGCGCTCAGAGGAAGCTCCCGCCTGATCCATCACCGCGACTTCAGTTTCCGTGTTTACCAATTCCACGACGTGACCGTTTTCAAATACAACAATCTTCGAAGTTTTGCCGTCCTGGGAGGGGTAGGACCACTTTTCTTTTTTTCCACGAAAAGTGCGATCTTTGGGCTCTCCCAGAGCAGCGCTGACCTGCGGTGCTGTCATGCCGGGAGCGACTTCCCCAAACCGTGGAACCGAAGCGCATGCGGATAACAGCGCGAGAGCCAACAAGCACAGGCCTTTGTAAAGGTGATTCAGCATTTCGTATCCCCCCAGTCTTTTCAGTTGCCTGAAGCGCTTCCGACCACTAGTTGCTTCCAGAGAAGCTAGCCGTTTATAATGGCTATTTTTAAACCTTATGGACAGGAAGGGCAATATGACCCGCGCGATTTCGACGTTCATGGCTTTTGTGCTCCTAGGATTCTTTACCGGGTGCGGTAGCAAGCAATTTACGCAGGGCGAATATGATGATCTCAGTGAGTCCCGTCTACTCGATGACAAGTTCAACGAGACAGACATGCGTCTGGTTGCTGAAACAATGGTGAACTCGCTCGTTGGAAGTCGCATTATCAGCGAGGCCAAAAAGCCGCCCGTTGTGATGGTAACGCTTCTGAAAAACCGCACCCAAGAGCACATTGATATGAAGAGTCTGACGGATAAGGTTCGGGTTGCACTCGTAAAGAGTGGTCGGTTTAGGTTCACGTCCAAGGAGATGCGCGGCGATGTAGCGGAAGAGCTCGAGTACCAGGGTCAGTCCGGCTATGTGGATCCCGTTACCGCCCGACGAAAAGGCAAGCAAATCGGCGCAAATTACATGCTTACAGGGGAGATGACAGATCGTGTGCAAGAAGTGGGAGACAAGAAATACGTCTATTACAAGTGCACGTTCAATCTCGTGAATATTGAATCCGGAATTCTTGACTGGACGGATGAAAAGGAAATCCGCAAGTACTATACTAAGCATCGGGTCAGTTTCTAAATTGGTTGCGGCATTCCGCATCAGTTTTATTAGCATTACCTTTCTCCTGATGGTGGGTTGTGCGGGGTATTCCTCGCATATCCGCAAGGCGCGGCAGCTTTTTGAAAGTGGCGACTTCGAAAACTCCGCGCACGAACTTGAGCCCCTGGCTGCCCAAGAGGGGAATGATCAACTGCTCTACTTGTTGGATCTGGGGCTGGTTTACCACTCTGCTGGCCGCTACGACGATGCCATTAAGACCTTTCTTAAGGCTGAAAAAATAGCAGATATCAAAGATTATACGAGTATAACGGCCGAAGCGGCGGCCGTGATAACAAACGAACAAGCTCTTCCGTACAAAGGTGAGGACTTTGAGAAAATTCTCATCAACGTATTTCTCGCGATCGACTACACGCTTGTCGGCAAATGGGATGACGCACTTGTGGAGTGCCGGCGCGTGAATCACAAGATAGATCTGATGCGTCAGCAGGGGCAGCTTCCGTATGAACGCAACGCGTTTGCAAAATATCTGGCGGCAGTGCTTTTCGAAGCTCGGGGCGAAGCGAACGATGCGTTCGTGGACTATCGACAGTTGGCATCGTGGAAACAAGGGACTCCCTATCTAGGCGCTCCCTTACTACGTTTGGCTGAAAAGTTGCACGCTGAACAAGAGTACCGGGAGTACCAGCGGCAATTTCCCGCTACCCGAGACTACCGAATCGGCAAGAATGAAGGAGAGATAATTCTTTTGTTGGAAATGGGGAAAGGTCCCGTGAAGGTTCCTAATCCGAGTTTTCGCCTGGTGCCGATGTTCGAGCGGCGCAATTACAGTACGGCCTACGCCGAAGTTCGGGTGGACGCGCAACGGCCGGTTCGTACTCAGACGTTGTTTGACATTGAGGAAACGGCGATTGATCAACTTCAGAAAAAAATGGCAATCATAATGGCGCGCAAGGTGGGTGGAGTGGTCGTAAAAGAGGTCATCGCGGAGCGCGTGAGAAAAGCTACGGATAGCGAATTTCTGGGACTTCTGACCAAAGTCATTCTTCATATGACGGATCAAGCGGATCTAAGAAGTTGGTCCACGCTGCCTGCCTCCCTTCAACTCGCGCGCCTGCGGGTCCCCGCCGGTACCCACCGAGTCGCTCTCGACCTCATCTACCGCTCGGGTGGTTCCCGACAAAATGTAAAAGAGTGGGCGGAGGTCAAGGTGGGGCGGGGGAAGAAAGTCTTTCTTAATCACCACTTACGTGACTAGGGCCAAATTTTTGGAAATTTGGCGGCGGTGGGTGCATACTGCGGTATCGAAATCTGCGTCGCGGGGATGAATTTCTGCTTCCCCCGCGGGGGCATCTTTATCGCGTCTTTAAAGACCTGTGGTAATTGTCCCGGGTTTAGAGGGCCTCTTCTCGGGCGCGCATGCGTCGGTGTTCGGTGGTGGTGTTATGGAGTCCTTCGAGGGACGTGAGCCGCACAAAAAAGAGCGGCAGACCAAACAAGCGGACGAGCTGAAAATAGAGGATCGGAAGCCTCGAGTTGTCCCGCAGCGATTCTTGCCCACCATCCCGTCTTTGCTTTCTACGCCGAATATCCCGCTCATCCATCGGGATGTGAGCTGGTTGCAATTTAACGAACGTGTTTTGGAGCAAGCGCGCCCCAGCAGCAAGAACCTTCCGGTAGAGCGCGTGAAGTTTTTGGCCATTTCCGCATCTAACCTAGATGAGTTTTTCATGATCCGCATGGCTTCGCTCATGCGCGAAATTGTGGTCTGCAAGAACGAGCCGCGGACGTTGGGACATCTGACGCGAATACGGGATGTACTTCTGGAAAACGTGGTGAAATTTACCGCTCGTCAGGTTGAGATTTTGGACCTTCTTTCTGCCGAGCTGCAGAAAATTGGCATTCATTTGGTAACTAACTTAGAGGATGATGAGGTACTCAAGGCCACCGGAAGTCGCTTGTTTGAGACGGCGATTTTACCCCACCTCAAAGCCCCAACTACCTTTTCTCCGCACTGCTTAAAAGAATTGGACAACTTGGAGATGGCGGTAATTTTTCCAGATGGGCTATGGTACCGCGTACCTAGAAACTTGGCCCCCGTGCTGTCCGCAGGGGACGGCAAGGACACACGGATCCATTTTTTCTTTTTGGATCATATCCTCCAGACTTTCCTGGCTCGAGCGTTCCGTTCGCAGGGGGCGCCTGCCGTAGTGCGCGTGACCCGCGATGCGGATGTGACCACAGATCTTATCGAGGAAGGAACCGCTCCCACGCCCGACGTGATTCGGGGCTGTTTGAACAGTCGAGATAGAGGGGCCATGATGCGACTCCAATATCTGGGGAATATCAGTCCGGAGCTAATGGAGTCCTGTACTAGAGAACTCAACCTGGCCCCGGGCCAGGTGATTCCAGCGCCGACGTCCTTGTGTTTGCACGGGCTTTGGGCTGTTGTGGATAGCTTCTCAAAGGCTAAGATTAAGAAAAAACTTCGCAGAAAAGTGATTTATCCGCCTTTGAAGGCTTACACTCCGGAGGTTTTTAAGCATCCCAAGACGATGTTTGAAAAACTCAGTGAGCGGGACTACCTGCTTCACCACCCTTATGACTCGTTCCAGGCCTTTGTTTCCTGGATTGAAGCGGCCTGCAAAGATCCCAAGGTCACACTAGTTGAGATTACCGCCTACCGTTTCGGTACCCTCTCTCCTATCATCCCGGTTCTCAAAAAAGCTGCGAAAGAGAAGTGTGTGCGTCTGCTTATCGAGCTGCGAGCGCGCTTTGATGAAGGTAATAATTTGCTTATTGCTGAAGAACTTTCCCAAGCCGGAGTGCAAGTCGGGTTTGGATTTGGAAAATTAAAGCTGCATGCAAAAGTGGCCCTGGTGGCGCGAAAAGAAGATGGGGTAGAGAGGTACTACACTCACCTTTCCACCGGGAACTACAACGCGAAGACAGCCAAGCAGTATACCGATCTGGCTATTTTTACCTCGAACCAGGAAATCGGGCTGGATGCCCGCAACTTTTTTGATGCGGTTTGGAAGGGGGAGATCCCGACTGGTTTCAAAAAACTGGTTCTCGCACCGACGAACTTACACCGCAGACTCATTACGCTCATTCAATCTGAAATCAAGGCTGCTACGCAGGGAAAGAAGGCCCGCATTGTGGCGAAAATGAACGCCTTGGTGGACGATCAGGTAATTGCGCACCTGTACCGCGCCTCTCAGTTCGGGGTGCAGGTTGATTTGATTGTACGGGGGGCATGTTCTCTTATTCCTAAGGTAGAGGGGCTTAGCGACAATATTCGTGTCATCAGCATTATAGACCGGTTTTTGGAACACAGTAGGTTCTATTATTTTCAAAGTTCCCGCGAGATGTACCTTTCTAGTGCGGACTGGATGCCGAGAAATTTTTTCCGCCGGCTGGAAATTGCATTCCCGGTGCTAGATGAGCGCATCTTGAGCTACTTGGAGAAGGTCGTGATTCCGACTCATCTGAAGGATACTGAAAAAGCACGGGAATTGACACCGCAAGGAACCTGGAAGAAGACTGTTTCCAAGTATGGGAGGCCTCCGGTTCGTGCGCAGTTTGTTTTCGCTGAACTGGCAGCCAGCCAATATAGAGGTACTAGCCTTGAGTAAGAAGAAATTGGTCCTGATCCGCCATGCGCATAGAAAGGTTCCGAAGGACAGAACCGAAGACAATGGCCTCAGCAAGAAGGGGCAGCGTCAGGTTGAAAAACTTCTCAGCTACTGGAGCTCGGGAAACAAAGCTCGTCGGGTCAGTTTCTTGAGCAGCCCGAAAAAGCGCTGCGTAGAAACCCTGGAGCCTTTGGCCGAGATCTTTGGCGAAAAGCTTTCTATTGAACCGCTACTTGATGAACAAAGTGAAAAAGGCGAGAGCAACAAGGATTTTTCTGGCCGAGTGAACGCCTTTTTAGAGAGTTCTAAGTTCGCAAAGGCCGAAGTTCTTTTTGTCTGTTCGCACGCCGATTGGATCCCTGCGGCGTATGACCAACTAAAACATAAATCCGTTCGGGTAAGAAAAGGCACTTGGGTCGAGTTGGAACTCTAGGCGTGACCGACTTGGGAGACGACATCCTCGAGCAGGCCGTCTCTTAGCGCGAATGGGGTGGGAAACACGCGGTCTACCCGGCAGGCCGTCATGCACGTTTCGAGTAGTATCGCACCGGGAAGAATCAGATCCACGCGCCGTTCCGGCAATCCCGGTACTTTTAGGAGCTGTCTTCGGCTCATCCGACGCAATTCTCGGCGTAGCGCAAGTAAGCTTTCCAAGTGGATTTCTTTTTCGCCGGTGGTCCGCCTCAGGACTCGTGCCAAGGTTTTGATGGTTCCGCTCGATCCAACAAAATGGGTTAGCGTGTACTTTTTTAGCTTTTTTGCAGTAGGTTCGAGCAACTTTTCGAGGTGGGCAAACAAAGCTTTGGTGTCTTTGGGGGGCATGGCGGGAATGAACCGGTGCTTTAGGCGCGCGACACCCAGCGGGAGGCTGGTACACAGAAATATGCTCTTGCCGTGACAGGCAGTGATTTCCGTACTGCCGCCACCGATATCAATAAGTCCGAAAGTCCCTTCGCAACGCTTTTCTTTCGAGAGAATGCCGGAGGCGATGAGTTGCGCCTCTTGCTTGCCGCTAATAACCTGCACCTGAATGCCCGTCCGCTCCTGGATGAGTCGCAAGATTTGGCGTCGGTTGGTTGCCTCGCGCAGGGCGCTCGTGGCGTAAGCGACCAGGCGTTCCACCTTGTATTGGTAAGCCTCGTATTGATAATCCTCAATAAGCTCTACTAGTCGCGTGGCCGCCGTTGTGCCAACTTTTCCAGTTGAGAACACACTGTCTCCTAAGCGGATCATCTGCTTTTGTCGGTGCAGATTTCTGGTGCGCCCCGTCTTGTTGATATCGTAGATGTCGAAGCGAAC
>JAGQZV010000034.1 GCA_020435295.1 Bdellovibrionales bacterium
ACATTATATGACAGCCTTAAAAATAACATTCCTTCTCCGGACCGTTATGGTTTTTATTCACTTCTTCAGTATGAAATTGCCCGCATCATGTTTGCTCAGGAAAAGTATCAGGAAGCCATGGAGCACTTCAGAAACTCTGTTTCCGCACCTTCTTTTAATAATAATATTTTACCGTGGATCTACTATAGAATGGCTCAAACTGCTCAAAAACTCGGCGATAATGAAACCCTGCGGTGGGCTGTACAATCTGCTGTAGATACCGATGAAGCTAATGGGGAAAGGACTATAGTCAGCACCCTTGCTCTGAAACTCCTCAAATAAAACTCCTTCATTTTTCATCAAAAAATAATATATTCAGGTAGGATTAGCTCAAAACCTATGCCTAAAAAAGATAAACGCGTCGACAGCATCCAAGCGGGCTTCCACGGAATTTTTTTCAAACAGTGGGGCGGCGAGCCACTCTTTCAGTAGTCTTCGCCCCATCGGAGTCTGCGTAAAGTTTAAAACGTTGAAGAGAGTCGGCCCCTCCCAGCTTCCTTTTCCTGTCTTAAAAATTTCTAAGGTTGAAATCGTGGTGCTATCCAGCGCCATTCCCGAAGACGAAAAAAGTGCGGCCGGCTCTTTGAGGTAGTCGAGTCCTTTTACTTTTTGAGTTTCTTGGATGTACCGAAGTACGGCTCCGTGGGCTCCGTCTTTTGCAAAGTAATCACGGCGTTCAGTGAACGCCGCGGTACCAAAGTATTTGTGAAGCCGCTGGAACCATGCATTTTCACGGATCTCGGGAGCGATGAGAAACTCCTTAGGGTCCCATTGCAGCAGAGTATCTTCCAGTCGTTGCACGTCTCGGGTTTCTCCGAGCAGTACATCACCGCTAAAAAGATCGAGACAGCACGCCTCCATAGTTTTGGTATCTGTTTCGTGGAGGGCTACTAACAAATGGCGGCTCTCTTCGGCGACGATTTCGGGATCCCCTACCAGTGCGGGGGTGACCACTCGGATTACGTCGCGTTTGACAACGCCTTTGCCGGCCGTTGGACTCTCAAGTTGTTCGCAGATGGCGATTTTTTTTCCGTGGGCGAGCAATTTTTGGATGTAGCTCTGTGCCGCGTGATGCGGGATCCCACACATCGGAATCGGGTTCTCCGCGTTTTTGTCTCGCGCGGTGAGCTGCACCTCCAAAAGAGGGGCAGCTTCTAGAGCGTCCTCAAAAAACATTTCGTAAAAATCACCCATCCGGTAAAAAAGGATGGCATCAGGGTACTGAGATTTGATCCGCTGGTATTGTTCCAGCATCGGAGTCATTTTTGGGGTTTTCTTGCCCGTGCTATCTGTTTTTGTATGTCCCGCCGAATCCGCCATTAATGTGCGAGTATCAAAGCGCCAAGTATTAGACAAGTTTAGTCGCGTTCCGGTGTGAAGACTCTTAGTGATCGCTTCGCGTTCATACGAGACTCGATTTGAAACAAATTGAATACATCGTCTTCTAAGGACCTTAGCGAAGCGCAAAAAAACGTAGGGTGTAGACAGCTTGTGTGTCGCTTCAATAACTGTTCCTGTAGGCGACACCGTCCAATCCTTGGGCATTCCAAGTCCTTGAAATCCCGTGCAAAGATTGGCCACTCTTTGTATGCAGCTCGAAGCCCTACAATAGAACCCCCATAAAACATAGTGTATTCAGGTAGTTAGGTTGGTATTCCCCTTGCTATTTAATGGGGTAGGGAACACTTATGGGGGGAATCATCAAAAGAAGCGTGCTTTTAGCGGCGATGCTGCTGAGCCTGCCTGTATTCGCTAGGCAGTTCAGCATCGAGCTCGCGTATGGCGACGAAGCCAGTGCCAACGAGCGTCTGGCCAAAAAGCTCCTGCACCTTCTTGGTACCTCTGAGTTGACGGTAGGCCAGTACTCTCCCAGCAACCAGACGGACGCCAACTCAAAAAACCCGTTCGGTTCGCGTTCTACGTACCATAGCTATACTTGGTCTTATTGCTTGAAGTGGACGACTTCCACGCTTTGTGAGCGATGGCTGGATCCGTACGTGTCGGGTCACGGCTTGGGCGGGAGTCCCGATCAGTCCCCGCTTGAGACTGGGATTGCCTCGCTTTGGGCCGGCCTTAAGAAAGATATTGATGCGAATGAAGCCGGATCCGGGGCCATGCAGTATGGCATCTGGAATGTTGCCGGCGGTCGTCAGGGACGAACGACATTAAACAATGGCGTAAACGGAATAGGAAAGCGCAACACCTTGGATACCAGTGCGCTGACGGAGTGGGACTTAGTCCCAGAGGCAAAGGATCTTGCTCGCGATGTTGGCAGAAAGACGGCAGACTTGGCGATTTTGCAAACCTATGAGGCCGATGACAAGAGCGGAAAAGTAATGCCGAACATGGAGAGTTTGCGAGCCATGGCGGCGACCTGGACCCGCGCGCTTCGAAACCGTTTGCTTTCCAACGTTGGTGAAGCTCGGGCCGCGCAGCCCGGAATCGAGTTTGAACTTGGTGAAGATCGCCCTACTTGTGAAGCGTACCTCGCCAACGTGGATTTCTACGAGGGTGCCGACAAGAGCCCGGGAGCCGTACCATTACCACTTCGCGATTTAAGAACTTACACAATCCAGGATCCTCAAGATCGTTACAATCTTTGTAAACAGGTTACGGGATTGTCCGTTTACTCGGATGCGCCAACGGTAGAGGGGCAGGGCGTTACTGGTAACAATCCGAGGGATGCTGCGTACGACGCCGTTGTGAGCGCGGCCAACGTCGCCATGATTGACTTTGTGGGTTACGATCCCAACAAAATTACGCAGTCTGCGGGTCTTTCTGTTAATCAGGAGGACATTTCGCAGGAGATCGTGGACTATGAAGTCGGCGGTCAAGAATTTCAGAAGTACCGTGCTACTAACATGCGCCAAATAGCGTCTTACAACAACGCGCTTTCAGAGGCTGCGGCGGCCATGCGAGGCGCTGCAGCGCGATCTGACTTCATCCAAGATACTAGCGGGCAGATTAACAGTTTTAAGATCGCCAAAGAAAGTCGCAACCTGATGCAGATAAACGGTCTTACCGATGGGATGAAACTGGATACGCTAAGCAATACCTCTATTGCGAGCACACCCATTTATCAACAAACGGGTGTTTTCACCTCGAACCCGGATGATCCGGCAATCGAAAAAGAGCCCTCTCGCCTCACCATTACTACTTTGGGCAACTAGGACTAGCGGTTCGGTTGATATTCCACAAATCTGTGGATAAGTGGGGATTATTTTCAACCTTTTCAGAGAGAATAAAGTGCTTCGGCGAGATTTGTCCTAAAAAAGCCACTGCTTTCCCCACAGTACGCAACACCCTCCCGCCCAATAGCCAATACCCAATCGCAGTACTGGTTCACCATCGAAAGTTCGTGTGTGCTCATGAGCACGCTAAAACCCGCCCTGGCGTGTGTCTCGCGGAGTTGAGCCCAAAAGCGTGTTACGCCGCCAGGGTCCAGATGATTTGTGGGTTCGTCTAGAAGCAAGCAGCGGGGGTTTTGAAGGCATGCACGCGCCAAAAACGCTCGTTGGCGTTCTCCGGTGCTCAGGCTTCCGAGCGTTCGTTGTTCAAGCGAGGCGAGAGCGAAGTTCTTCAAAATTTGTTGGATCCGCGAGTCGTCTGCCAGGGGGAGTTTATCGAACCATCCGGTAGTGGGTAGAAACGCGTAGCGCATAAGATCCACCACGCGAAGGTGCAGAGGGTATTCGTGATCTTGGGGCACGTAGGATATTATCGTCGATAACACTTTTGTGGAAAGTTCGCCGATTGGTTTTTCAAACAGCTTCACGCTTCCACTGGATATTTTTTCTTCGCCAATCAACGTTCGCAACAACGTTGTCTTCCCAATACCATTTGGGCCTAGGAGTGCAACGAATTGCCCTTCCGGCAGGGTTGCGGTGATTTCTAGATCGGGGTGGGCGAGCCGAAGTTTTTCCGCACTTAAGAAGTTCACTGGGTTCGCCTCCAAAGCAAGACCAGAAATGCCGGGCCGCCGATGAGTGTGGTTACAATTCCAATAGGGAGCTCAAAAGGAGGCAGGAGCACCCGTGACAAACTGTCGGAAAGCGCGAGAAACGCTGCTCCCAACAGAAAGGAAAACGCAAACAGTGTGCGCGAAGTAGAGGGGCGAAAAAGCAATTGCACAACATGGGGGGCGACGAGTCCTACGAAGCCGATAGCGCCCGTGTAGGTAACTAGAGCAGAGAGGAGTAAGGACGTGAGAATTAAGATCCAAGTGCGCTGCTTATTCGGAGAAAAACCAAGCGTGCGCGCCACGCCGTCTCCGAGGCTGATGGCATCCAGGGGGCGGCCTAGAATGTAAAGGATTCCAAGCAGCGGGCTAGATAGCCCGTATACCCACGCCACCTCACCTCGTGAGATCCAAGGGATATTACCAAAAAGCCAACGCAGAGAACCTCCTCCCACGTGTTGGTTGTAAAAGGACAAGATCAAGAACAATACCGATGACAAAACGAAATTTAAACCCATTCCGAAGAGTACAATGCGTTCTACCTGTTTTGTTCCGGAGTGTAGACTGATAAAAACCAGAAGAACGGTTGCGATCGCAGCAAACAAAAAACCTAGCGAAACACTGCCCGCGGAAAGCACTCGCACACCAAAGAATGCCTCTCCTGCAACAACGCCCAAAACAACCGCGCTAGATATTCCAAGGATGTAGGGTTCGGCGAGCGGGTTGCGAAAGAGGATTTGGTACGTACCGCCGAGTTGTGCGAGACTCCCGCCAACCAGTATGACAAACAGCAGCCGGGGCAGGCGGAGTTCCCAAAGGATTCGATAGGTAGCACTCCCTTTTGCGAAAATATCGCTCCACTGCAAGGGTTCTGCACCAAAGGCAAGGCAGACTGCTATCAGAATTAATGAGCCCGAAACCCAAAAGTATTTTTTGGAGTTCATGGGCAAGTACCAGGGTGTATTTGCGCAAGCCCTAACTGCCGCAAGGATTTTAAAGGCGAAAAATTGGCGTGCGAAAAATGTTTGGCGGGAAGGGCAATGAGCTTCGTGTCGGAATTTGGCCACCACTTTTCGATGTCATTCTTAGCTCGCGTCACGTCCGAATCTGTGTAGGTCACGACAAAAACATAATTTGGTCGGTGTTGCAGAAGCCATTCCACCGAAAGTTGTGGGTATGATTGGTTCCATTTTCTGGGCACTAGATTTTCCCCGCCAAAAGCGTGCAAGATATCTGATAGCAGTGTCTCTTGTCCAAACCCCATGGCGGGATTTGTCCAGGCCAATAAAAGAAAAGAGAAGTACGGTGAGGGGGTGCTGGCATTTAGCGTATTGGCGCAGCGACGCAGATTGGGCGGCAACTGTCCCCCGAGGGCATTTTCCAGTTTTGTGGTTTCTCTTATCAGGGATTCTAAACTCGTGATGTGGACTCCGATGTGAGAGATGCCTAAGTGCTTCAAGGCTTGTTGGAACGCCACTTGATGTAGAGATTCGTCCACGACAACTTCGTCCGCTTCTGTGGCGAGTAGTTTTTCAATGTTTGGAAGGTAAAGCGATCCCAAAGACGGCAGAGATCGGTATGGCTCTCCCAGCACTTCCGGTTGTACGGTCGCCGCGATTTGCGGGCCGAGGCCTAGATCGACAAGCAACTGGGTGCTGTCGGGGCTGGTGGTCGCAAGACGAGGTCCCGCAGCATGCGAAAGAGCCCCAGCGGCCAGGCAGCCGAAAACCACAAGCCCCACCAGGACGCAGTTGCGCAGAGTAGCAGTCTTTGACGCGATGTATTGTGGGTTCGCGGGTACCATGCCCCATGACCTAGCAAAAATACTAGTTATGTCAATTACTTATAATTCTTTGGGGGCGCCCGCCTCAGGCGGCGGGTGCGGCAATCCGATAAGTTTGAAGAGGCGTGTCAAAAGGTGATAGAATATAGGTAGTTATGCATGGGCGAGGGCCAACGCATCTCGCGCACTGCTCCTGCAGCTTACCGCAACACTGAGTACGGATCTCAAAGCGACCTTTCTTTCATCTAAGCCAGACGGCTTACCCCACGCCCGCCAGTTTTATTCTGCGAGGAGGTCGCATGGTGAAGCCAGCCACTCTGGAAGAAGCCCGAGAGTTTTTTAAGAAAGAACTCCGCGAGGCAATGACAAACCAGAAACTCAAAGCGCACGACAGCGCGGTCGAGTATTTGGCCGATCTGCTTGTGCGCAATATTTCCACGGAAAGCTTCTATACCAAGGACGAGCAAGGGAATCTCAAGGAAAACGTGCTAGTGGATCTCTACGCGGAGTACTTGCAAGGCGATGAATTCACCAAGCGCAATTCCCTACGTCGTTTAGGCGATATTTGCCTCATGATCACCGGATTTTTTTCTGACAGCATTTCCCGAAAGCTTGTCGACATGGATTATTACTTTGGGATGGGGGGAGGTGCGTATTGGCAGCTCTCTACTATTACTCTGGGAAACACGGGGACGTACCAGGAGCTTTCCCAAAAGTTCCGTCCTTTTTCTGATGTGCTCGGTGAAATGAGTGAGCGGAGTGGCATTCAAAATAATTCCGATCTGCTGCGTACCTACGAGCGGTGGTTATTTACCGGTAGCGACAGGTTGAAGCAGCTGCTCTCTACGCACGGGATTGAAACTCCATTTCCGGTGAGTACGAAGACAAAGCATTAAATACAAATGCTAAAAGCCATACGAACAATCGAGCGCGCCCTCTCTGAGATCTACAACTTGGATACTTCTCTGCGCGCAGAAGATTTTTTGGTTACGGTACCGCCATCACGTGCCGGCACCGTTTCCTCAGGAAAAACTTTTGAGTCCATGCACGGGGCGATTTATGTGCATTATGATGAGGCTGCCGCACAGGACGAAGAACCCCAAGTCGATATAGGCATCTTTCTTAGCGAGTCACTGATCGAGACTCTAGGTTCCACGTCGATAGAGTGCCCTGCAACCTGGAACGAAGCGCAAAGCCACGCCGTAGCCATTGCCGGCGAAGAAATCAGTCATTTTCATTATCTTTTGTACCATGCCCAAGCGGGCCGCAGCGTTAGCCAGTTGGAGCTTGAAATTCAAGGTGACATCGACAAGTTTCTGTTACTTTACTTTTCCAGGCAGAGTTGGGAGAAGCAGAGTTTCGATGAGATTTTTGATCGCGTATTCGAGCACTTTTCACTCTCCCATCGCCTAACCAAGGAGCAAGTAACCCGCTACCTTGAGGCAAACCAGTTTGCCCGCAAATGCATTCACAAGCACCGCGACGCCCTACAAAGTTCTACCAAAATAGAAACAGCGTTGAAGTCTTTACGCCGGTTCTACCGTCTGGGGGCTTCAGAGAAGATTAGTCTACTCGCCCCCTAGGCACTCCCTCCCTTTCCGCTGCAGCAATAGTTTGTGGATCGGGCCGAGAATGTTCCAACGCGTGATGCGTCCGGCACAACAGACGCAGATTTCCAATTTCATTTCGCCCCCCTCGGCTCCATTCTTTTATGTGGTGAACATGTATCCAGCGCTGCTGTCGACAGCGAGTCCCGTCTGCGGCCACAAAGGTGCAGCGCAGTTGATCTCGGAGGACCACAGCGTGTTTGACCGCCGCTGGGATTGGAACGCGAGGGGCAAGGCGGCGGGAAGTGCTTTGTCGCCCCGGACAAAACCCTGGATCTAACGAGGACAAGGCTGCCATATTGGCGTGTCGCTGAGGCCTCTGCGCGCAGTTTTTTTTCCCCGTTTCTGGCTTTCTCCCCACCGATCGCTTCGCGCGCGCTATCGGATCAAACTTTCCCCGCGCCACTTCAAGCGACCAGGCCACTACATCGCCCATGCTGGCGGCTTTTTGGCGCTTTTGTGAGAGAATGTTCTGAAGCGCTGTCAAATTGGCTGCGGCTCGTGGACCTAGCGAGACTCTAAGCTCGGAGAGTTCTTTAGCAACCCATTTTAGTTTTTCTCGGATATGGGCTTGTGGGTTTAACGCCGTAACTTCGCGCTCTAACTCCCGCTGGGGCAATTCTTTGGCTTTCTGTATCCATTGGCGGTGATTTGTTTTGTTGATGACGGGTACAATTCGTCTGGCTTGAGAAAGCGTTAGCTCGCCTGTCATAACGGCCTGCTTGATCTCGGGGACTTCATCGGATTTTTCCGCTACACTTTTGAAATAGTACGCCTGCGCACGGGAGAGATGGAGACGTCGTTCGCAGTAGTCAAAGATCCCAGCGTAGTTGAGCGAAACGAAGTACCGTTTTTTCCTCATTGTTATAAGGTGCGACAGCAGTTCGGCTTCACAGGCCAGGTATTTATGTGATAGCTCCACAGCTTGTTGATCGTATTTCTGGCACGGAGTGGTTGTTGCTGTGTACGTAGCGCCATATTCTTTTTCAGACTTTCGCATAGCATACCCCTTTCTTCAGTCTGAGTTTCACGTCTTTTGCCGGGGCACGTCAACGGAGTGTGGGGAGCGTACTTGTGTGGTCGGGCAGCAATTTCCTGAGGAAATTCCTGCAGGCCAAAGAACACCTTTCTCTGGCTAGCGCTTTTGTTGCAGGATACAATTCGTATTATGCTTACCCAAGCACGTTCGACTTTGATTTTTGATGGAGACTGTGGATTTTGTCGCCGTTGTGTCGAGTGGCTTCGCCCGCAGACAAAGGACGTGGAGTATGTGGCGTACCAGGAGCGGGGCGGTGCCCTCGCCAATATCCCAGAAGAAGAATGCAAGCAAGCCGTTCAGTTTCTAGATGAAAAAGGGGAACGATCCAGCGGTGCGGCTGCCATTTACGACGTTTGCGCCAGTATTCCGGGACTCTCCGGGCTAAGATGGCTATATAAAAAATTTCGCCCGTTCCGATCTCTCAGCGACTGGGGCTACTCTTGGGTCGCATCGCACCGGCCGTTAGTTTCTTCGGTATCGAAATGGGGAATGGGGAGTGATTTTAGCCCGTCGTCTTATCAGCTAGTTAGTTGGGTGTTTCTCAGGGCCCTTGGCTTTATCTTTTTTGTCGCGTTTCTTTCTCTGTTTTTTCAAATCCCGGGCCTCTTTGGCGTCAAGGGGCTAGCGCCCGCGGGTGAGTTTTTGGAGATGGTGAGCCGCCATTACGGGGGCGTGCGCTATTGGGAGTTACCGACGTTAGGTTGGATATCCACTAGTGACGGGTTTTTGCAATTTCTTTGCGCGCTTGGCCTTTTCGGATCGGCCGCTTTAAGCTTGGGTTTTATAAGTCGAATAGCCGCGCTTATTTGCTGGCTATGTTACCTCTCGCTCACCGGCGTCGGCGGTGTTTTCATGCAGTACCAGTGGGAGGGCTTGCTACTCGAAGCAGGCTTTCTTGCTATTTTCCTAGCGCCCAACAAGTTTTGGGCGTCTGCTAAGGCCCACCCCGCGCCGTCTCGTATCGCTATTTTCTTGTACCGTTGGCTGTTGTTCCGCCTTATGTTTGCAAGTGGTGTTGCTAAGCTTGCGAGCGGGGATGACACGTGGCGAGACTTTAGCGCACTAAAATATCACTTTGAAACTCAACCGCTACCGACCTGGATAGGGTGGTACGCGCACCAATTGCCAAATGTTATGCTCCAGTTCGCCACCATTGTGATGTTTGTGATTGAGTTGGGCGTGTCGTTTCTCATCCTGATGCCTCGACGCCAGAGGCTCTGGGCTTTTTATCCGTTAGTGGGGTTGCAGGTTTTTATTTTTCTGACGGGAAATTATACGTACTTTAATTACCTGACTATCGCGCTTTGTTTGTTGTTGCTAGATGACCAATTTTTACTCTCAAAGCTTGTCGTGTTTCGGCGTTTTTCGCCCCCTGTTCAGTATTTTAAGTTTCGTGCCCCGTGGAAGGGGTGGGCGCTGCAGACTTTGCTCGTTGTATTTGTTCTCGGGGGGAGCGTGCGACTCCTGCAAACTTTTGGGATGCAGAGCCCCGAGTACCCGCCCTTTAGTACGATTCTTACCTGGGCCAATCGTCTCAATTTGCTTAACGGCTATGGGCTTTTTGCATCCATGACAGTGCGCCGCCATGAACTCGTGATAGAGGGAAGTAACGACGAGAAAGAGTGGAAGGCGTATCGGTTGCCATTTCAACCGCAGGAGCTCGGGCGGGCACCGGGCTTTGTGGCGCCGCACCAGCCAAGGCTTGATTGGCAGATGTGGTTTGCTGCTTTGGGTTTATTTGAGAATCAAAAGTGGCTGCAGCGATTAAGCTATCGCCTATTGATGAATGACCCGGCAGCGCTTGGGCTTTTTGAGTTTAATCCTTTTCCGGACGGCGCTCCCAAAGCGCTGCGCATTGTGCGCTACAGTTATCAGTTCACTACTCCGGAGGAAAAGGCCAACACCGGTCACTGGTGGAAGCGCCAACTCTTGCAGGAATATAGTCCTGTGTTGAGTTTGGAGTAGGTGCCCGCCTATTTAAAGGCCGCCATATAGCTTTCGATTTGGGCTTTTAACGTCGGGTTTTCTTCTGCATAGCCTGCCATGCTTTCCAATGTGTCATACATTTGCTGCTGAGTCTTACCCTTTAGCTTTGTCAAAAGCCCTGCAGCCCCTTGCGGCCCCGAATCCTCTTCTTTGTGGCAGACTATACACGCGCCTGCATCAGTGATAGCCGAAGCGAATTTCACCCGATCAGACTCGGAGAGTGTATCAAATGCCGTCAGCTTGGTGTCGGCACCAAAAAGCGATGCCGCCGTAGGAACGGTAGTCTGAGGATCGCTGCCCTTAGGTTCTGTCGGCAGCGTCTGCGCTACCTCCTTCGGATCTATTGGTAGCCAGACGGGTTTCTTAGCAGCCGGAACTTCCACGCTAGGCTTGTTGGTCTTCGGAGGCGCGTTGTAGTTTAGGCCCGCTGCGCTCCAGTTCTTTAGCTTACCGTCTTCGTCAGCGTAGTAAACTTGGCTGACTTTGGCTCGCTCGACTGGCTGATTGCCCGCTACGAGTCCTACGCTAGCGAGGCGGCCTCTGGGGTTCGTCCCCCAATTGGTGCCTCGGAAAGCCTCGGGACTAAACTTGTCTCCCTCAGGGGCTGCATCGTCCGCAAAGTGATCGAGTGCGCCCAAAACTTGTGCCACAATTGCTTCCGGTTTGTCACCGTCTTGTCCCACCACTAGGCGAATGCCTCGAGCGGACTTAGTTTCAGGTGCGCCGGTAGCGAGCGGTTTTCCCGTCGTAGGATCGGTGAGATGGACCGCATTGGTATCCACCACATCGACATCCATAACGTACGCCTTACCGTCCTTCTTCAAGCCGGTTGCAACCACGGTGCGTGCTGCTTGGACTTTGTCGCCATCGTTACCAGCAAGCTTGGTGTTAATATAGTCTTGCAAGTTTGCGCCGCTGTAGTTGTCGTTGAGCCATTGCTTGCACTCCGCGAACCTCTCATCGCTTTTCCCGGCATTGACGGCATCTACGCAGGCCTCAAATTTCAGATTGTCTCCATGGACCTTTAGATAGTCCAAAATAAACTGCTTTTTGAACGCGTCTTTAGGCGTTTCGCCAGTCGGCTTGTCTGCACCATTTTTGAAAACTACATCTTCCCAGCCCGTTTTTCCTTCTGGAATCGTAATTTCACCCTTGCGAATTTTTTCCGCTAGCTCCGCGGCAGTACCCAGCTGTTGATCGTATTCACCTTCTTTGCTCTTACGCGCCTTAAAGGGGGCCAAATCCGACACGGTACCCAGTAGCGTGGCGAATCCAGAGGCAGCCTCTTGCATTTTTTTGACCCGATCCGCTTCGGGTACATTCTTCCAATCATGCAAGGAATCGGTTTTACCCCCATAATATTGAACCAAGTCGGAACGCATGTTCTTAAAGTCTTCAAATTTCTGCTTGTATTTGTTCTTGCGCCAGTCAAATTCTTCTTTTGCGATCCGGCGTTCGACATTCGTACGGCTCTCATCGAGAATGTCTGAGTAGAGGTTCTGATCATCTTTGGTTTTTGCATTGGCAAAGCCGTTTAAAAACCCAAACTTTTCATCCGTCTTGTCAAAGCCAAGCGTCGTGGAAAACGCTCCCGGCTCAAGCTCACTCCAGTTCTTTATGGACTGCGGGAGATGACTCGCAAGTTTTCTGGCTGCTTCCACACGTCCGACATTGCCATCTTTCGAGTCCCACACGTCGCCGTGGAGAGCATCGGCGAGTTTGCCGAATTCAGCCTTACCGCCGGGAAAGTTATTGCGTTCGCTTTCCGTCATCGCATCCCAGAGTTTTTGCGCGAATGGCGAAAGCGGACCGGGTAAGCGACCGGGAACCGGCCCGTTTCCGCCGTGGTCGGAAGGTTCTTGAAAGCCCCCTCGGGGTTCTCCTTCTTTGAATTGAGCGGCCAAGAAACTTCGAAGTGTTACGGCTCTGTTTGCATCTGGGTGCTCTGGGTGCGTTTCCCAGAGGTCCCACGAGCTTAACGGAGCCTCTTCCCTTATCTGGGCCTTGAGACCGGCTAGGATGTCTTCGAGTGTAATTTTCCCCTTGCCCGTGTCGGTCAAAATCTCCTGGTAGTGTGCTTTCTTGGTATCTTCCTTTGCGATCAGCGCCTCGAGTCCTAACTTGACGGCCTCCCAAACCTCTTGTCCCGTGGCGGCAACGTCTTCATCTGTGGTGTAGGCTTTTAGTTTTTCGACCAGATCGGGGCGCGCCTTGGTTAGGGCGTTATCGCCTTTGAGCAAAGAGAGGACGGTATCGGTGTTCCCGTCCGGAAGTTTTTCGCCGTTCAAGGCGATGTTTAACCAATCAAAGGCGGTTAAATCATCTGCATGGAGAGAAGCTGGAAAAAAAGCCAATAAAACAAAAACTGCTGCAAACGCCGCAGGACGGATCTTGGTCAACATTGAGGTTCCCCCTAAAAAAATTGCCCCTATAACCTCTAGAAAACGAAACTCGTTTCCCTCTTACAGAGCAAGAAGCTTGCCACAGCACCGTTGTGCCTGGCCGGGGGGGATTTGTGCCTAAGTGTGGGTGTATTCTGGGGTGTATTCTAATTGTTTTTTGAAGAATTACTGCGTGTTGGGCGTGTATACGAATTTGGGAAGATGACGGGAGCAGTGTTGCGACCCTAAACACCGGCAAAATCAGCGAGAATTCAAAGAGTTGAGTAGGCGGAAGCACGAAACGCCTACTTCGCTAACAGGCTGTAAACTAGCGTGGCAGGAAAATTCCATCCTTCGCAGTTCGCGTCGCGCGACCGCATTACGCTCCCCAGTGTCTGTGGCGAAAGAGTCAGAATACTGAGAACCTGCTGCCGGCGCCTGCCTCGTGACGGCAGGAGGCCAATGTTTGGATATAAAGGTATAGAAATCATACCATTATAGGTGCTAATATGTTTGATGAGGCATTTGACCGCCGCAAGAGCCGGAGAACCAAGGTAACTCGCGGAATGATTTCGTAGAGGCTCGCGCGGTTTGGACGGATCCCGATGCTATCGAAGGCCCTGCTGATACAAGAAATGGGGAAATCAGGTGGCTCAAGGTTGGCCGCATCGGCAGAAAGGTTTGGACAGTTGGTTTCACTTATCGGGAAGCCCGAATTCGCATTTTCATGGTGAGACCCGCCCGAACGGATGAGAAAGAGGTCTACAATGGATCGTAAGAAAGGGCTCTCAAAAGCCGAGATAAAAGAAGACGATGAGCTCGCTTTGCGCCCCAGCGGCGAGTGGACCAAACGTGTGAACGTCGACATCCCGGTTTGGGCAATCAGGGAACTGGACCGCGAGTCTGAGCGACGCGGGATCACCCGCCAAGCCCTAATCAAAACTTGGCTAATCGATCGGATCGACGCTTTGAAGGGACGAGAGGTAGGGTAGTTAATTCCCCGCTTCGCGCACGGCGATGTCGTGGACGGATTTCTTAAATTCCATCACTACCTGCGCCAGCGAATTCTCAGGCTTGTCCCATGTGGCGTCCAGATCGATGACTTTCGAAGAGTATTCTAGGCTCGTCGCTTCCTTTTGAACTGGTATCGCCTCCAGATCGGCAATCTCAAAGCCGAGTTTATCCGCTCCGAACTCAAGCGTTGCCTTTTCCTTTGAGTCTGCAGTCTGAAGTTGTTCTCGAAAGGAGGCGATGCGTTCGGTGCGCCATTGTTTCTCTTCACGAATAAAGTTTGCGAACTCCTTATTGTAAAAAGGCAGCTTGGCGGCACCCATTTCCACTTCTATGCGCGCCATTTGGCGCCCTTTCACCGAAGTATTTAGGTGCATGCTCGTCTTCGTTACCTGGTACGCGCGGTGGTTTCCGACGTTTCCAAGGCCCCCTAGTACAATGTTGATATCAGGGTACTCCTTTACAAGCGCGTCGCGAGCGGTGTCATTTAAATCCGAGAGCACCACAATGAGATTGGCCCCCTTAAACGTACCATTCATCAACGGCCGTAATGCCTCCGACGGATCTTGAATCTCGACTCCTTTATCAATTGGCATCCCGAGCTTGCTTTTTTGGGTCACCGCTGTCACAGCGATCGTGTACCCTTCTTCGAATTTGAATATTTCGTAGGCCTTCAAGATGGGCTGGTGCGTGCTTTTATCCAGAAGATTCGCACTCAGAATAGGAAACTGTGCCTCGTTCGCAAGCTCTTGCAAGCGCTTAAAGCCCAGCGCCGTATCTTCTGCTGATATGGACGCAGCCTGAACGCCAAGCTGATTCATGGCTTTTACAACATAAGAAGCCTTCTTTGAGTAGTGTTCTTCTTTCTTGTCATATTCGATAAACGTTTCAGGCACGAACAACTGCCCGGGCGAAAGGTAGAGGGAGTTTTTTCCAAGTCTCCATTTTTTTAAGACATTCGCCTCGCGAGCCACTCCACCTAGTTGGTTCTGTGCTTGCTGACAGCCACAGGGCTCGAGTTCTCCCATGCGCGCTTGGGTAGAAATGATGGTCAGCATGGGCTTGCAGCTTAGAAAATAGGCGGTGATTCCAACGACTGCTGCTACTGCCGCTACGCCAAGTACAATAAATTGCTTCTTCTGCATCTATCCTTCTCCAACTAGTTCGTGGTGGGGGTAACTCTAGGACCTGGTTTCCCCTTATTCTTAAATTCTGTAAGCAGATCAGATATGGTGGTGCCTTCTTTCATTTTAGCCCTATTGTTATGGAGCCACCATAAAAAGTTATCCGGATTGACATTGGCCCGTCGCGCCAAGTTCTTGATAAACCTACGGTGTTCCGGATTGCCGGAGACTACGGTCGTACCATTGGGGCCGGGAACTTTCTTTGCTTCTTGGCCTTTGTTACTCGGCTTCAAGCCGATATCCAGATGCTGAACCGGAATCAAATCGTAACCCGCGCCTTGAGCAAAGTAGGGCTGCTGTACCAAGGCATCCATCTTTGCCGCGCGTTGTTCGGCATTCCCTTCATCCGTTACCTTTTTGACCTCGATAAGACCTGCCTCGCGGCGGATGGCAGCCCCAAATTCTGGGCTAGACAAGTGATTCGGGTGCAGGGCTTCGGTGAGAGTCATGTTCTTGGTGCTTGCTTCAAGTGCCTTCGGATACGCGCGCATCATCGTGTCAAAACTAAACCCAGTAACTTTGCTGAATTGGTTGATGTTAAATCCGTTCGCTAGAATGTGCACCATCGTGTCGCCATAAGTACCCTCACGGATCGCGTGTTTCAGGTACGCTTCGGGCATGCTGTTGGCACCCGCCATAAACTTTACAAACTGCTGCGTGACGGGATCATTCAAGTCCATTCCCTTGACGGGAAGTTGAGCAGCGGTGCGGATAACGACTTCAGGATCGGCCGCGCCCTGAATATCCATCAATTCTTTTAGCAATTTATCTACTCGCGACCGCGCGGCGGCTTTCTGCTGTTGGGCGTCGGCCGCATTCTTAAAGCGGGGATCATTGTCAGGCGCGCTCAAAACTGCTGTGTCCTTTTCGTACTGGTCTAGTTTTTTCCCAACTTCTTCAACGCGCTCAATTTCGCGAGCCTTGTCGGGAGCATCACGGTGATAAATATTCTTTTGTTCGTTTCTATTGAGTAGTGCCATTGCATTATCCACATGTGGAACTCCAAAAGAGGCGACGGCGTCTTGCAAACTGATTTTTCCGGATTTAAGCGCCTCAGCAAGCGCGTGTGTATTTTCGAGCGTCACGTACTCTTTGCGGATTGCCTTAATGTCATCCTGACCGCCACCCTTGAGGCGCACACTCAAGAAATAGGAGAAACCCTCGAGGCGCTGCTGGTAACGCTCGGCGGCTTTGGACTGCTGGTTGTAGCGCCAGCGCGTGATAGGGATGAGCAGCCCTCTCGCCCGCGCCGCAAATCCGGTCGCCTGCTCGTGTTGCTCGACGGCAGTTTTTAGTGCTTCATTCGGCGGCGGGGGAGGCTTATTGCCTACCAAGTAGTGCTGAGCGAGAAGAGGTAGCAGCGCCTGGTGTGCTTCATTTTTTGGATCGAACTTTGCAATAATGTCTTTGGGGCCGAGTAGCGCGAGTACCGGATTATCTTCCTGCGCAAAACGCCACATCGGATTTTCCGCGTTGCTTGGGTGGTGGCGTTCCGCCATGCGGATGACCTCTTCTACGGAGACGGAGTCGCGATTAGTACTCCATTTGTGCCAGAAATCAGCGAGCTCTCGGTTCTTGATAGATTCCGCAATCTCTCCGACAGAACGGCGGCTGTTGGCAAAGTCGTCTCCCTTGAGCTCGTCCAGTTTCAATGGCAGGAGTCCTTTTTCACCCAGGTCTTTGAGGTGATCCAAGAACTGCTGGGCCGCATCTTTCTCGGCTTTGGGTCCAGACTTCGCTTTCGCTTCCAGTGTCCGGATGAGTTCGGCTACGTCTTTTCCCTCCATCTGTTTGAGGGCTTCGAACATCTCAGGTACTTCCGCGCGCATGTCGGCTTGAATTTTCTGAAACTCTGCGAGTGACCTCGGTGGGTTTTTTTCGAGTTGCCTTTTGATTTTATCTATCTTGTGCCGCAGTCCTGCTTGGCGTGCAAAATAGATGTTCATTCCAATATTGGAGCCAACGGCATCGGTGAGGGTCGTAATAGGAACGCCGAGGAAGGTCGCCCCAGTGGCTTCGTTGCCTTTTAGACCGAATGCCTCTAGATCGGCATTGGATTTGTGGTAATTGATAACGGCACCCATGACATCCACAGCGGTGTTGGCGGCGAGATCCGCAAAAAATCCGGGGAAGCGGGCGCCGTAAAGTGTGCTGGTACCGCCGCGAATGGCCACGTCCGCGTAGTCAATATTTCCAAAGCCGTGTTCGGAGCCTTGAAAGCCAATTTCGGTTCCGGCGGCCGATAGCCCGAAAGATAGTGGATCGATGAGATACGCGTACCGTGCGGGGATGAGATACCCTAGACCTGCGGCAACGGGTGCCATCGCCGCAAAAGTCGCCATCGACTTATAGAATTCCTTTTCGGTGTCGGCGTACCGTTGCGCGACGGCCGGCATGGATCCGGATTCGTAGTAGTCTGGGATCATGTTGCCGTTGGTGTCTATTGAAGGATCGAGCGCCGTAGGGCCCTGCGCGTGATTTCTGATGTACTCGTTCCACTTCGCCTCCTCCGCTGGATCATCGGTCCACCAAACGGCATTCACCACGTCTTTCCACTCGCCTGGCCCCCCAGCTCTCGACGTCAAATACCGAGTTTTGGCGCGCATATAGCCGTAGTTGATGACCCCGCCGAGTCGGTTAAAACGCGCTGCGAGCCGCGCTGCCCTAACCATTTTGGTCACCATGCCGGCAGTACGAATGGCAAACTTACCAATCCGGTAGGCGTTTTTTGCCCACTGTACGGTTCGAGACGCGTAGAGGAGGAGCTTAAGACCTGCGCGCCCCATAGTAAGGAGCTTTCCGGCTCCTAAGGTGACAATTTCCACAGCGGCCCAGACTAGAGCTTCGCGAATCTGAGCATCCAGATCTTCGATGTTTTCATGGTGTGTTTGCATGCGCTGGATTTCCATCGCGAAGGTCGCGATGAGAATATTCATCGCGATGTCTTCAGCCGGTGTGGGTTCGAGATAGAGCATGTACCCACCGTCAGCGGTTTGATCTTCACCCGGCTTTTGCTCATCCCAATACTTGACGGTGCCGTAGTTTCTTAACTCGTAATAGGCATTGAGGTTTGCCTGGAAACATTCTTGTAGCGGCTTAATGTGAATATCCGTATCTTCACCCGTTACCCAACCCTCCATGATGCGGCCCACTTCCGCGTAGCGGCGGAAATCCCCGACGATGGCTGCCTCGGCCGGGATGTTCGTCAGTTCTCTCAAGTGGCCAAGTTTGGCTCCCCAAATCCTCTGGCAGTCGCGCAACTTTCCTAAAACGGATCCAATCTTGTCGCGGTACGGCTTTGCGTCCTCGTAAGTAAACGACTCTACGCCGGTCTCTGGATCGACGGACAGGGTTGCCACGGTACTATCATTAAACTGGAATTTCGCCGCATGGCCCGTATTGTAGTGGCTATCAAATTCTCTACGTGTGGCGTTTTTTATCTGCTTTAGTAAATCGACTTTTTCGTGAGAAATCTCGCCAGCCTCTGTAATCAACGTCTGCAGATCGACCGGTCCAGGTTTGCTGCCGTAGGAAACCCTGTCGGGATGAGCTAGACCATAGGTTAGCGCGGGAACATCAAGTTTGGACGCATCCCAAGTAGCTCCATTCCAGCCAAGTTTGAGCGTGCGCCTCGAGCCATCCGGCATTTGAATTTGGACATCGGCGAGTTGGCTGACAACTCGATCCTCTTTTGCTCGTTTGGCGGTGGATTCCTTGTGCGCATCTCGCCAGAAATCCGCAAACGCGCCTGCCGCCCCCCGGCGCTGCAAGTTGGTCAGCGCGGTACGGTAGACGAGGTATGGAGACAGGTCCTTGCCCCCTTCCGCGTTACGGATGGCGAGCATTTCGCGCTCAAGGGCTGCCGGATCTACTTTTCCAAAACCAAAAAGCCGATCTTCTGCCAGTGAACTATCGATCCACTCGTTGATCGCGCGCCGTTCAAGCTCAGTTTGCGGATCGTTGCCGTCAAGGCGTGGCACATTTTCCGTTGAGTGGCCTGGAATCTGAAGCGAGCGAGCCAGCTCTTTCCCGCGGTGCATGGTGCGCCGGTAGTCGAGGAGCGCCTCTAAAGCATATTCGTTGGCCCAGGCAGGGGTCGGAGTGCCCATTCCCGTGGAAGTATCCGAAGGGATATCACCCTCATATAATTTGTGGAACCCGACATATTCCGAAGCGGCGCGGGCGTAGAGATCTCTAGCCCAGTCATTCAATTGTTTGAGACGGTCATTTTCTTCCCGCAGAGTCTTGTTGCGAGCGGCGATAAGAGCAAGCCTAGGATTGCTGCCGTATTCTCTTCCGAAGACTTTTTCGACGGACTTTTTGATTTCTTCCTGTTTGGCTTTGGCGGCTTTTAGTTCTGCCTCTAGCCGTCGTTTGTGCGCGCTTTCTTCCTTGATTAGGGCCAAAAGCTCAGGCGCGACGTCAAAAAAGTGAGCACTCTGGGAGCCGGTTGCCATGGCGATGAGCTCATCCCATTTCTTCCACTGATCCGCTGTGAGCTCGGGGCTGAAATACGCATCTTTTAAGTTGGATTCAGAGCTGTCAAAGAAAGCACGGAACTTTCTGACGAAATCGACATCGGCTCTTGCAGAGGCAGAAACGTGCTTACTTTGGATTCTCCCCTTAACCTTGCCCATCAGCATGCCCATCAAGGAGTTAAGCGTTTGATTGGTTGCCATTTGCTCAAGCTGTAAGTCTTTCACCCGACGATCCGCTGCAGCGGAAAGAAGGGTAAACCGTCGTATCTGATTTTCTTGTTCTTCTTCTGTTTCTGCCAGTTGGCGCTTTCGGCGCTCATCCAACGGCGAGTGCAATCCCAGCTCATTGATGTTCGCAGCAGCGTGTACTCGATCCAAGAACTGATCAGGATCGGGGTAAATTACTGCGGTTCCGTTTGTGGCGCTCTCGTTCATGTAGGATAAAAGCGCATTAAAGTGAGCAACCCGCGCACGGTTTCGTTCTGGATCCGCCGAGTCAGGGAGTTTCCCCAACAATTGGCGCGCTCTTTCCGCTATTTTGGTGCGCTTTGTTGCCACGGGCAGCTCTTGCCATTTTTGACCGTGCTCCGCCCGCAGTTGATCTCGTGTTTGTACAAATAGATCTAGGATGTCTTGCTGCGCATCGGCAAACGGTTTGATGTTGTCTCGCAGGTGCCGCTTTAGTTTGATTTCATGGTACAGCTGTTCAAAGAGGTAACGGCTGACATAGGCTTCCTCTGCTTTCTTAGCGACCAAAGCCCACTGCTCGTCTGCAGACAAGGTGTCAAAATCAGGCCGTTCGGCCTTTACCATTGCTCGTGCAGGGGCAAAAAAGTGGGCTTCTAGATAATCCACCGACTGCTTCTGTTCGGGACGATTCTTACGAGCGATGTCTACCCATCCTTCGCGTGCCGGCTGATCGCCGTGTGCAGCAATACCTTCGAAAGTAATCTTGGCCTTATCCCAAGCTGCCGCAAGACCTGAGCCTTTGAGCAAGGGTGCGACGATTCGAAGAAACTGAGGGTCGTGACTGATCTTCCAGAGTTCGCTTCCGGGCTTGGTGATATTGCCGAGTTTAGTTTCATCCAATGCCTCTGGATTGAGCCCATGCTCCGCAAATTTTGCAATGATTACCTGGCGGGCTGCATTTCGCCGAATGTCCTGCTCCACTTCCGCGCGGACGGCGTCTTTTCGTTCATTAATCAGGCGGGCTTTCTCCAGTTCTACGGTGTCTTGGAAATTCGGAGAGTTGCTCGCTAGTGCCGTTGTCAGTAGTTGCGGGAGAATGTCCATCGTGATGCGAAGGGCGACGAGCTCATCGAGTTTTTTCTGATTGGCGGCATCAAGCTGGCCGTTCGGGCTTTTTGCAAGCGCATCAATGAGTTCTCTCCGAGCTTGTTCATGGATCTGGGTTGATCTCCTAAAATTGATGTATTTTGGATCGAAGAGCTCAGCCAGTGCCTGCAATTTTTTCTCGTCGTAGAATTGCAGCATGTCTTCCAGTCGCTCACGGGCGTAATTGCTCCCACCAAGATGAGGGATGGCCTTCGTCAGATGCGTGAGCACGTCCCAGTTGGCTTCACTTCCGTCTTGGAGCATGCGAATGCGGCTTGCGGAATGAAGGCCGTATTTGCCTTTTCCCCCATTGTGCAGGAAGCCAAGTACAGCATGGTACTGATCCCGTTTCCGGCGAGCGAAATCGGCCTTAGCATCGGTACCTGAGGCGAGTTCGTCGAGACGCTTTAGGCCCTCAAACTCTTTGCGCGCAAGGGGCCAATTGCCTTCGGGCGTGAAGGCTAGGTTTCCTCCTAGAGCGTGGCGAATTTGATTGGAACGCGGATCCTGTCCCGATTGGTTGCGTCGATCGATCATCCCCAAAAGTAGCGCAGCGGCGTTGGCCTGATCGTAGTCTTTGGTGCCGGGAGCAGGGTATTTCGGGTTTTCTGAGTCCGGCTCCCCAACAACGGCACGCAGTTTCTCGTAGAGCCAGGCGCGTAGGGCCTCGACTTTTTTAAAGTCGGTTTCCGGCGGTACGCCTTCTACACCGAGCAGACCCTCAATCGTGCGGCGTACTTGATCAAAATGGGCTAGATCTGCGAACGGAAGGCTCTGTTTTATTCTTTCGAAAAATTTTGTGCGCAGGTCGGGGTTTTTCATGATGAGTTCGATGAGCCGTTCGGAGTACGGGTTTTGTAGAATATCGGTGACGTAGCGCTTTTTCGCCCAGTTAAGGGCATCGAAATCCGCCGAAACAGTTCTACCTGCGTGATCCTTGCGGTCTTTGGGGCCTAGCGTCTTCGCGTCGTGTGTGACGATAGATTTTTGCGCGTTGTTGGATAG
>JAGQZV010000035.1 GCA_020435295.1 Bdellovibrionales bacterium
GAAAAAACCGAGATGGTGGGCTTGCCTTCCTCTTTTTGATAGCTTGCCTGGTAAAAGGTGTAGCCTGCATGCTCCATCGGTTCATTCATGCTGATGTGCGTAGCTCCGCTTCTGGGGTTAACCGAATCGACCACGGTTACGTCGCTCGCGTAGCTAGCCGCTTTGGTGGTTCCGGGATCGGTACCAATCATAAACTTTTCTAGGCGCACCTTGAAAGGAAGCAGCAGCTTGTCTTTAGAAAGAGAAAAGACCAGGCGTTGTTTACCTACTGTCTCGCGCTGAAGATCCCCTTGGTACAACCATTTTGAGTTGGTGGTTTTGCCAGAGCTGAGGTCTCGGATATGGTAGCGTAGCGCGCTTATGTATGGGGTGCTGGCGTCCGGGATCCGGTCCACTGGCTTAGGTTCAAGATTGCGTACCGCAGAGGGCTCCCACTCCACAACCCTGAACGTAGCGTCCATCCACCCCGTTTCTATGGGTTGGTTTAACTTGAGTTCACCCTTGCCGTTTAGACTTCCGTCGCGCCCCTGTACCACATATAGCAATCTTTTATCATCCGCAGATTGCGCTACGCGCAGGATACCTCGCTGGCGGCCCACTATTCCTATTTCCAAACGTTGACGGGCGGCGAGCATCGTGGCTTTCAACCCTTCCACGGTGTGCTTTCCAGAGATCTTGCGGTGTAAGGTGGGAAATTCCGGAAAATTGGCGAAGACAGTATGGTGTTCAAGGTTGCCGTCCTTTGACCGAACTTCGAGGCGTACCGCGGGGTTTAAGAGCTCGTTGGACTTATTTATTAACTCGTTTTCCTGAACAATGGCGTGAGTGTAAAACTTTGTGGCGCGGATCTTGTGGCCGGTGCTTCCTAGCCTGACCCATCCATTCAATAAATCGTCGATAGCTAAACGGTACTCTCTTCCGCCAAGGGCGACGAGCACGACACCCCTGCCTTGCGGTTTGGAGGGGACCTTCGGCACTGGACTCAGAAAGCGCTCCTCCTCTCTTTTGTTCCAGAGTTTTTGAAAACTAAGGATGGCAGGTCCCATCTCCAGTTCTGTAGGCCCGGAAGGAGATTCAGCCACCAGTCGTTGCTCTACGTTAAAGCGACTACTTTCCAGAAGCAGGGAGATTACAGGGTAGCCGACCCCGCTAATTGGGCTGGGTTCCCATGTCTCTGAAAATAGGGCTCTAGGGTAAAAACTGTCGATCTCAAAGACGTGAGAGGGGGAGACTTGCACGGACATAAGGTCTCCATAACTAGGGCGCCCGGACTCTGGCACGGGGAATTCGCGGCTCTCTTCGCTTAATTCGTTCGTGGCGACGAGCCTAAGATCTGCGAGTGCGACGGCATCGTTCACGTCTTGTTCAACGACTGGGAGACTACCGTCGACACCAAATTTTTGGGTGATTACGGAACCCAAAAGAAGAACCAAAATGCCAGAGTGAGTAACGACGAAGCCGGTTTGGTGGGGTTTCCAAGGGTATCTGGAAAGCGCGGCGAACAAAACGTTGAGACCAAGCAGAAAAAGAATTCCGGCAAACCACCAGGTGCCGTAGACCATCAAATGGGCGGCACGCATCCCGTACATCGACTCGATGACAGTACCGACAGCAAGCACCGCGGCCGTGCCTAACAGCACAAACACAGCTAGTTTGAGCGAAGCGAAGAAGCGAAATAGCGCACGCATGTTTTTTTTCATATCGTTCATTATAGTATGGTGGCCACTAGATCGGGATCCCCTTTGAGGTGTTTCTTATCCCAATAATTGCGGTGAACCAACGCCAGTCCCCTAAACAAACCTCCGTGGGCCTCGTAGGCGACTAGTAGTCCCGCCTCCTTGCCGTCGCAACGCAGTGTGCACGGGAGGTTTTCCGGATCCTTCTTCATTTCAACCGGAAGTAGTTTCCTGTTTGCATTCCCGTACGAAAAAATCCTTTCAACGACTTCTTGTCCCGGGTAGCAGCCTTTGTTACGGTCGACAGCGTTCTCCAAGTTTACTTCCAGAATCAAAGCATTACGGATCTTTTCCAGGTCTAAAATTGCAGATCCATTTTCCAAGAAATAGGCGTGTAGCTCCGAACGCGACATTGACGCAAGTGAGGAAATCTGACGGTTCCACTCGCGGTCTTGGCGCACGCGAAACCAGACAACGTTTGGAAGCTCCCGTAGCTCCCAAGAACGTGTCGCCAGTGGCCGAAGCACTTCAGCGCTCTGCCTATCCGCAACCCAAATGGTTGACGAGGTATCTAAGGAAAACGTTACGGCTTCGGAAAAATGAAACCTTTCGAGGTGTGTTAAGGTCTCGCTCACCAGTGCGTTGGGCAGTGTGTACACCACGCCGTCGGCGGTACTTTCAAAAAAACCTCCGCTGACGAGCTGTGCGCGTCCCGATAGAAGTGCACCTAGACGTACGGAGGGTTGTGGCGAGCGGAAATCTAAAGTGCTGAGTCGATGAAGGAAGTCAAAGATGTCGCTGCCCGTGAGCAGGAGCGAGCGCCAATCTTTGAGTTCGAGGACGCCCGTCGGGCTCAGGCTTTGCGACATTCTGTACACTCACAGAGACTGCGGAGTTGATCAAATGTGTAGATTCCGGCGTCGTGTCCGTCGGACCATTTGAAAGCGAGTGCGTACCGCCCAACACTATCGATCCGGACTGGGCGGATGTCCACTGGCACGTTTTCCTCTTTGAGCAACTTTTCACGCGTCCATTCGTCCACGCACGAAGCGCACCTGCATTCCAGGCGTAGCTTTCGCACCGGGTAAGTAGATCGGTGTCCGTCATTCCACTGGATGCCGAGGTGGTGTTCGTCCAACTTGTTAAGCTCAACGGGAAAAACCATAGTTTACCAGCTCAGGGATAAGGGTTGGAAGTCGGTGTCGTGATGGGACGTTCCACTAATCTTTTTTGCGATTTCGTAGAAAAGTTTAGAAACGGGTGCATCCGGAGTTCTCAGTACGACCGGTTCACCCACGTCCCCACCTTCTGCCACTTCGGGATCCAAGGGCAAGGAGCCGAGCAAGGGGGCGCTCGATTCTTCCGCGAGGCGAGCTCCCCCGCCACTACGAAAGATTTCGTGGCGAGTCCCGTCGGGGGCTAGAAAACCGGCCATATTCTCCACGATACCAAGAATAGGAACGTGCACGCTTTCAAACATCTTCAGACCCTTGCGTGCATCGAGCAAACTGATCTCCTGAGGAGTCGTAACTACGATAGCGCCGCTGAGAGGCGCGTTCTGGCTGATGGTAAGTTGAGCATCCCCTGTACCCGGAGGCATATCGATCAAGAGATAATCCAACTCGCCCCACTGGACTTGGGTCATAAACTGTGTGAGTGCGCCGTGTACCATCGGGCCGCGCCAGACTACCGGCTGGTCTTGTGGTACCACGAAACCGATCGACATCAGGCGAACACCGTGGCGCTCGAGTGGGATGAGTTTACCCGCCTCGTTCTCTGGGCGTCCCGAGATCCCCATCATCGTGGGAAGGCTGGGGCCGTAGATGTCGGCGTCCAAAAGCCCGACGCGCTTTCCTTCTGCCGCGAGCGCGACTGCTAGATTGATGGCGACCGTACTTTTGCCAACACCCCCCTTGCCACTGGCGATCGCAATGACTTTTCGTACGCCCGGCAGTTGGAGTTTTCCTGCCTCATGGACGGGTTGCTCTTTGGCCGTTGAATTGGGTTTTGGCTTACTGATATGGACGAACTCAACGCCGGGAAGCGCCTGTACGGATTCTCGGCACAGTTCTGTGAGCTGCTCGGGGGCTGGGTAGGCCGAATCGCTGACTTCAAAGTCGATCCGTACTTTGGACCCGCTGACCTGGATGCGCTTAACAAAGCCAAGTGAAATCAGATCCTTGCCTGAACCAGGGGCAATCACTTTGGACAGCGCGTCCCGAACTTGTTGCGGGTTAAGCTCTTGCTTCTTCTTAAAAAACATGCGGTACATCCATACCGCTTTTTGCCTGGAATGGAAAGCGTTGCAGTCGGACTATCGGAGGTCGTGAGGGCGACTGTAATTGGGAGGGGTCGCGGGCGCTTCCTTTTTGAAGCGGCTGAAAAATAGGCCCAGTAGCATCGAACCCACGCAAAGGATTCCTACCCCCAACCATTTCCACCAACTCTGCTTGGGCCGCACCTCCTGAATGTGTGTGATAGGCACGGTTGGCGTGGCTAGTGCTTCCTCGTCGAGAAATTTGAGAATGACATCCTCAGTGTGTGCCGTTGCCAGCGGTCCCAAGAACGCTTCCAGCGCGTGGGATACCTTTTGTACGTCTGAAAAACGGGCGTTGGAATCTTTTTGAAGGCACCGATCTACGATCCGTTCTAGCGCTCGTGGGATCGAACGGTTCATTTTTCGGAGTGGCGTGTACTGGGCTTCACGAATTCGGTGAAAAACGGTTTGCTGCCCGTTGTCTTGAAACGGTCGACTGCCGCAAAGCATTTCATAAAGGCAAATTCCAAGCTGAAATACATCGGAGCGCGCCGTTACCGACTCTCCTAAAATTTGCTCCGGGGTTAGATAGCTGGGCGAACCCATCAATATGCCTGGTCGGGTGAGAGAGCCTTCCGCAATATCGAGGACTATTCCCAGATCCATCAGCTTGATACCCCCGCGAGTAGTCAGCCTAATGTTGGAGGGCTTTACATCCCGGTGAATTAGCTGGTGGGTGTGAAGGCAGTGTAGCCCACGCGCCAGCCCAAGCGAGATAGCAGCAGCGACGTCCGGGGGTAGGGAGCCAATTTTCTTAAGTACCGTCGATAAGTCAACTCCGCTTATGTACTCCATCAAGATGTACATGTCGGCTGTGCTTTCGACGAATCCGTAGACGTGCGCGACATTTTGATGCAACACGGTTGCTAAGCACTTCGCTTCACGACGGAAGCGATTCACGAGTTCGGTATCTTCTCGAAAGCTGCGTTTCAATTGTTTGATAACAATGTAGCGATCTAGCGAGGGTTGCCTGGCACGATAAACGTGTGACATGCCGCCATCGGCGAGATGCTGTATCTGATCGACATGCGTATCCAGCCCACATGAAGCGAGATCTTCCAGCACTTTCTCCAAGATTTCTTGCTTGTGTTGTTGCATAGCCTTTTCAGAGAAACATAGATAGGCTCCACGTTTGTAAGTTGCGAAGCAAACGTGGAGCCTAACTACTTCCGCCGTTTCCTTTCGGAAACAACGGGTGTGAGAGAGGAGTAGTGGTTTTAACAGAAGCAAGCTTCCGCCTGCCCCCAACTGCTGCCCTACGAGCAGTTCTTTTTTCCCGAACTCCCAAAGGAGCCAGGAAATGCCTATGGCCGGCCTACTCCGTTCCGGCGTCCCCCATTTTCTTTCGGCCCTCGATCCGGAAGTTGCCCCTCCGGATAAACTGCGTGCTCGCCTAGGGCGAGCGTAGTCTAGGAGTATGCAAGGGCGTGCCAGCAGCGTAGCGGCCGCAGTGTGCACCTGTTGTCTACGCGACCCCAAAAAAAACCAATATTTTTGATGGGATAGGATACGGGGGGCGAGCGCACGGTGACACAATTTGGCGTTGGGGGGCGACAAATCCTGGCGGCTTGCCAGGCTGGTTTCTGCTTGGGATTATGCCCGCGTGTTGGGCTTAGCTCTAAGTGCTTCCGATCGTTCGTTCCTAAAAGCAGTCAGCATTGTCGCGGCGGTGGTTTACTTTGCCGCAGCTTTTTTTTCAGTGGGCTACCATCATCCGGACGAGCATTTTCAAATCTTGGAGTACGTTGCTCTGAAGCTTGGATCGGCCGATCCTGACAACATGGCGTGGGAATACCACCGCGGCATGCGATCTTGGCTTCAGCCTGGGGTTTTGTACGTGCTGACCCGAGGGTTGCAGCGGATGGGCTTCAATCAGCCACCGCAGTGGGCTTTTGTGTACCGTCTAGTGTCCGGGTGCTTTTCTTGGCTTGCCGCGTATTCAGTCGCGGGTACGAGCCGGTTCTGGTTTCGGCGTGAGCCGTTTTGGCGCGCAACGGTGTTGGCACTGTTCTTTTTCTGGTGTCTGCCCTATCTTGCGGTGCGGACATCTTCCGAGGCGTGGAGCACGGCTTTTTTGCTTTTTGGCTTGAGCGCGTGCATTGGCGCGGGGGATCCGGCGAAGCGCGTGCGCGGTTTTCTGATGGCGGGGCTATTCTGGGGACTCGCGTTTGAGTTTCGGTTTCAGACTGCGGTGGCCGTGGCGGGAGCTGTGGCGTACTACCTGGGTGTCCAGCGAAACGCACGAGTCCTATTCGTTTTTCCTGGCGTTGTGGTGGCAATTTGTTTTGGTGTTATCGTCGACAGGTGGGGGTACGGGTATTGGGAATTATCTGCCTGGCAGTACTTTTACCAGAACCTGATGGTTGGGAAAATTGCGGAGTTCGGCGTTTCACCGTGGTGGGCCTACGCCAAAATACTGTGGGTTAAGGCAGGGCCGCCGCTGAGCTTGATACTGGTTCTGGGTGGCGCGTGGGCTTGGGTTCGTTTTCCTTTCCATTTGCTGACATGGATGACGCTTCCCTTCTTTTTGGTGCACTCCGCAATTGGCCACAAAGAGGCCCGCTTTCTTATCCCCATTCTTATTCCGGTTCTGTTGCAAATCGGACTTCTTGCAGACGTTCGAATGAAGCCACTTCGGCGATCGGGACGGATTGTGTGTGGAATGCTTTTGGGTCTAAACGGGTTGCTGCTCGTGGGCAGCTTGGTCAAACCTGCGGACGTAAAAAGTGATTTCTACTCCCACGTGGCGCAGAAGCTCGGTCAAAGGGTTGTGATCTACTATGAAGGGACGCACCCCTATGGCCCGGTGAGCCGCCACAAGTTTTTTTGGTTTGAGGGGCTGTCTTTTGTGCGGCTGGAGGCGGCAGAACAGTTTATCGGAAAAGTAGGTGATAAGGAAACGGCCTACCTTTTTTGGCGCGAGGATACTTTGCCCGACTTGTTCTCACGGGCCGGAGTGGAATGCGAGTTGGAGCATGCTACGGTGCCGCGCTGGTTGTACCGCTTTGACTTCAACCGGTGGCTAGAAAGGACCCCTCGGTACAATTTGTTCGTCTGTCGCAAAGCCTCTCTGGGAGCGGGCTTAGGGGGCGGATCTGGCAAGGTGCGCCAAAAAAAATTGTAACTAATGGTAAATACTTGACTAATTAGCATCGATTCTTTCAACTCGGATTCCGATAAGAGAATGAGATTCCTATGCGATGCAGCATTGAAATAGCGCAGCCTACAACAGGGTGGAGACGGTACCCCGTGCTCTTACTGCTGTTGTTCGGGGGGTGTTTTGGTGGAGAACGCGCCGTTCGACACGCCGAGGGCTACCACATCAGTCCCCCAAAGCGCTGGGAGTCTACGGACAAAGGGAACGGGGACAGGGCTTTTAAGCTCAAGTCGGGCTCGTTGGTCGCGGTGAGCAGCTCCTGTAATCGGCATGCAGATGCGGATCTGCAAGTGCTGACTCGCCACCTATTGATTGGGGTGCGCAACGTGGTCTTCATTCGCCAGACGTATCTGGAAGTGAATGCCGCGCAAGGGTTGTACTCCTCAGTTCGCGGGGAAGTGGGCCAGGACCCGATTCGGTTTGAGATTTTTGTGATTTCCAAAGGTGGGTGCATCTTTGATTTCACATTACTGAACAAAAAAGAAATCTCCGCGAGCGATATCACGGAGTTTAAGCAGTTGGTGAAGAGTTTTAGGTATGCCAAAAGAGAAGGCAATTGATTTTCTTATCCTGACAAAGACGCGGTCTTTGGACTCGCTTTTTCGGGGTGTGGATTTTTTGGGAGGAGCCGCTAATCTGCTCTATGCATCGTGCCGCGTTTTGTTCCGCCCTCCGTTTCACTTCGGCCTGTTTGTGGACCAATGCTATTCGATAGGTGTGAAAAGTTTTTCCATCGTATTTATTACGGCGCTTTCTATCGGTTTTGTGATGTCGATCCAATTTGGTTATGGGCTTGAACGCTTTGGAGGCAAGATCTACGTGCCACGTGTTGTGGGCCTCTCCATTATGCGCGAACTAGGTCCTGTCATGACTTGTCTAATGTTGGCCGGCCGCGTGGGATCGGGTATTGCCGCAGAGTTGGGTTCGATGAGTGTGACGCAACAGATCGATGCCATCCGTGCACTCGGAACCGATCCGCTAAAGCGCCTGGTGATCCCGAGACTGCTCGCGCTTTTGCTGATGTGCCCGCTTCTGACAGTTATGGCAGATCTCATCGGGATTATGGGCGGGATGGTATTGTCGCAATTCGAGTTGAATCTCAATGCGGACTATTATTTTCATCAGTCCATTATGGTGATGGCCCCACATGACTTTCTGGTGGGAGTAGCTAAAACGCTGGTATTTGCCATAATCATTGGCGTTACCTCGTGCTACTACGGATTGCAGACTAAGGGGGGTACGCAGGGAGTGGGTCAGTCGACGACGCACGCTGTGGTTACGTCTTCCATTTTGATAACGATTTTTGATTTCGTGCTTACAAAACTGTTCTTGTTGATGGAAGTGACTTGATGTCGGAAGTAGAAGAAATTATCAAAGTAAAAAACTTCTACAAGAAGTTCGGGGAAAAGGTAGTTCACAAAGGTGTGAATCTATCTATCCGCAAGGGCGAGATACTGACTTTGATGGGCGGGAGCGGTTCTGGAAAGAGTGTGTTGCTGCGATCAATGATTGGTCTAGAAAAACCTGACAAGGGACAGATATTGTTTCATGGTGAAGATGTGGTGCCCCTGGATGAAGATAGTTTAGTGGGAGTTCGCAATCGGATCGCGTATGCGTTTCAGCACGGGGCTTTGTTTGATAGTTTGACGGTCAAAGAGAATCTCGCGTATCCGTTGCGGGCGCATACGGAGATGAGCGAAAAAGAAATACACGAAAAGGTAATGCAAACGCTGGCGATGGTGGGCTTAGAAGGAAGTGAGTACCTACTTCCGGCAGATCTAAGCGGCGGGATGCAAAAGCGTGTTGGAGTAGCAAGAAGCATCATCATGGATCCTGAAGTCATTTTGTATGATGAACCAACGACCGGGCTGGATCCTTTTAACACGAGGCAGATTTTGAGAATTATTCGCATGTTGCAGGGCAAGGGGGCAACGTCGGTTTTGGTAACGCACGACATGACGAGTCTTTTCGCGGTTAGTGACCGGATCGCCTTCCTAAAAGATGGGAAGATTATTGCTATGGACACTGTAGATAAGATACGAAAATCTACGGATCCCGCGGTTCGTGGTTTTATTCACGGAGAAACGGATTAGATGGATCGTAAGATCGCAAATAACATCGTTCTCGGTACTTTTGTGGCATTGGGATTCGTTGGGTTTCTGTTCATACTTTTTAATGTGGGCGGGGGTAGTGGTGTGTTTGCATCCGACTACGAGCTTGTCGCCCGGTTTCCTAACGTAAAGGGCCTGCACTACGGTTCGGAAGTTTCTCTTTCGGGGCTTCGAGTTGGCGTGGTGGAGTCAATTGATGTGAAAATGGATGGGTCCAAGGAGCTTCTTGTTCGCTTTTCAGTTCTTAAGTCCGTGCAGGACCGCATTCGCCAGGATTCGGTGGCCAAGATCGCCACACAAGGCGTGTTGGGCGATAAATATATCGAACTTAGTATCGGCAGCCCCGACTTGCCGATGTTGCGTAATGGGGACGAGATTCAGACCGAGGCGGAAAATGATTTGTTTAGTAGGGGCGGCGATCTTGTCGAGGGTATTGAGAGGCAGTTCCGAGAGGGTGGAGATGTAGAGAGGCTGCTTAAGAGCTTGACGAGACTATCCAATAATCTGAACGCGATTACTGTTGAATTGAAAAATCAGCGCGGCGGAAACTCCCTTGCAAAGTCTTTGGCTCACTTGGAGAGCATCCTGCGAAAAATTGACAAGGGGAACGGTACTGTCGGGGCATTGGTGAACGATCCGACGCTCTACGAGGATACCAAGTCGCTGATCGGTGGTGCGCAGAGAAGCAATATCCTCAAATACTTCATCAACCAGTTTGTGGATGACGGTGAGAAGGCAGCCAAAGAAAAAGAACAGGAAAAGAAAAAAGTAGGGGAGTAGTCTAGGAGACGATACGTAGGCCCTTGCGCTTTAGCTTTTCGACGAGTGTCGTGCGGTTCAACTTAAGAAGGGAGGCAGCCTTATTCTTGTTTCCCTGGGTCGTACGAAGTGCCTGCAAGATCAACTCGTTTTCGAACTCATTGACAGCATCGTTAAAGTTCAACCCTTCTTCTGGGAAAGCGACGTTCGCGACAAAACGTTCCAGCCTTACATTTCGGAAGTACCCGACTGGGAAATCCTTTAGTTCAATCAGCCCGCTTCCTTCCTTGAGAACAACCACCCGCTCGATAAGATTTTCGAGCTCACGGATGTTTCCGGGCCAGTGGTATTGCATCAGGCAGTGCATCGCTTCTTCGGAGATGCCGGAAAAGTGCTTTCGGTTGAGTTTGTTGAAGCGTTCCAAGAACCTTCCGACCAAGAGCGGAACGTCAGATTTTCGCGTTCTCAGAGGAGGCATAAAGACCGGAATTACGTTCAGGCGGTAAAAGAGGTCTTCTCTAAAACGTTTTTCTGCGACGGCTACATCTAGGTTTTGGTTCGTTGCCGCTATGATGCGCGCATTCAAGGTCAAGCTCTGAGCACTCCCTACAGGTTCAAATACTTTGTGCTGTAGGGCCCGAAGGATCTTTGCCTGGAGGTCAATTGGCAGTTCACCGATCTCATCCAAAAAAAGTGTGCCTGTTCCAGCCAGGCTGAAGCGGCCCGGCCGATTTTGTGTGGCCCCCGTAAAGGCTCCCTTTACGTGACCGAACAACTCGCTTTCGAGTAAATTTGCCGGGATGGCGCTGCAATTGACGGCGACGAACGGTTGGCGAGCTCGCTGGCTGAGTGCGTGCACGGCCCGGGCAACCAATTCCTTACCTGTACCGCTTTCCCCGGTAATGAGTACGGTCGAGTCACTGTTTTTGATTTGATGGATTATTTTGAATATCTTCTTGATGCTGGGGTGACGCCCGGCCAGCTCAGGGTACTCAAAGTCTTCTGTTTCGACGGGGGAGTCCGCAACTGTGCGATCCAAGGTTTTGCGAACAGCCTCCAGAAGCCCTGCTCCGGATTGGTCCCGTCCCCAGAAGTTGGACGCTCCATGCCGAATGCAGTCCACGACGTGGTTTGAGTCAGTGTTTTCGCTAATAGCGATGACGGCAGTTTCCGGGCGTAGTTGTCGGATACGGCTGAGTGCCGCTAGTGCGCCGTCCGTGTCACACGACCACACGCAAAGGTGAAAAAACTGCTTTCGCAATAGCTCAAATCCCGACTCGGGGTTTTCTACCATCGCGATCCATACATGTAGGTCTTCAAGCAAGCGGCGGAAGGTTTCACTTCTTGACGCGTCGGGTTCAAAAAGCAACAAACGGGGGATCATAGTATCCTGTGATATTGGTTCGTGCGCTTAGTCGTTGTTAGGGAATTTGTTGAAAGAAATGCTTAACTATAGTCTATCGACGTCCAGTTTGAATGTCAATCAATTGACACGGCGGAAAAAAGGAGCAGACTTAGCCAACCTTCTTAACTTTGGAGGGGTGATTGGATTCGTAAATTCGACCCTCAACAAAGATCTCAAACAGTATTGGATCCAATTTCCCTTCTGCCACTTCCTGCTGGAGAATATCCAACGCCTTTTCTGTAGGGACGGCGTCCTTGTACCAGCGATCAGCGGCTGTGAGAGCGTCGAATATGTCCGCAATGGTCATGATTTTTGATTGCAGTGGAATTTCATGAGACATGAGTCCACGCGGGTATCCAGTACCGTTTAATTTTTCGTGGTGAGCGAAAGCGATCTCGGGCAAGTTCTTGAAGCTACGGGTCCATGGAATCGTTTTAAGAAACTGGTACGTATGACGAACGTGGGATTCAACTTCCCGACGTTCGCCCTCAGTAAGCGAACCGAGCGGCACGGAGAGAGCCTTGTACTCTTCGTCGGTCAGAAGGCGAATTTCGTAGCCGTCGCTAAGTTTGACCGTGTAATGGAGTATTTTTTCCAAGGCTTCTGCGCTTTTTTCGCGCAAAATCGTTGGTTCGTTGGAGGTTTGGATAATTTGCCAGTATATGTCTAATTCGTCTGAGCGCTTTTTGTATTCTTTATCCGGGGTGGTCGATTTGGATCTGTGTTTTTGTTCTAGATACTGGATTCGTAAAGCTTCGCGTGCGATCCGAACGCGGTCCCGAATGGCTTCTAGTTGATACGGGTAGAGTTTCTTGGCTTTTACAAGCACTTCTTCGCGGACACCAATTTTCCCCACATCATGTAGGAGTGCCGCATATTCCAGCTCACGCACTTCGTCGGGCTTAAATTTTACGGATCGGTAAATGCCGGCGTCGCAGCGGCTGGTAGCTTCCGCAAGCGCTACAGTCATGTTCGCCACGCGTTCGGAGTGACCACCGGTGCTGGGATCGCGCGCTTCGATCGCGGTGATGGACGCCTTCACAAAGCCATCAAAAAGCTCCCTGATATCTGCGTACAATTGCATGTTTTCCAAACAGATAGCAGCTTGGGCGATGAATGAAGAAATTAGGCTTTCGTCTTCGGCATCGAACGAATCTAAGTCTGTGAGACCTTTTTTGTTCAAAAGTTCCAGGACGGCGATGATTTGGTTTTCGCTATTCTTGAGCGGCACCGCCAGAACCGATTTTAAAGACGTCTCGTCTGCAGGTCTTTGAAATTGAAGAGGCAGACTAGGCCGGAGACCCTCGTGGACTGGTACATTAAGGGGTTTGGCGGTCAAGATAACATAGCCGCAGATATTGTTCTCCGTAGCTTTTTCGTTGATAGCGCTTATCTTCACACCGTTGCGCTCCGCGGATATCTTGACCCGCAGGTACATTTCACCATCCGTTTCCTCCACCATGTAGAGGTTTCCTTTTTCGGAAGAGGTCAAGTCCATTGACTCCTGCAGAATCTGTTCTAGAAGTCGCTTCTGATCTCTTTCTGCAGACATGGTGATGAAGATATGGTTGAGGCGCTCCAACATTTCTTGATTGATCCGCTTGCCTTCGCGACGGGCCTTTCTGAGTAATTCGCGAACCGCGCGTAGCAGGTGAAACTTTGGATCTTCTAGGAGCGCCGCTTCGGAAAGTACATCGGACAGTTCTAGGATATCGGAATGCTTTGTTAGAAATGGATCGGAGTTGTCAGAGATAACTAACATTCCCAGATCCGCGAGCGACTGTTTGCCCAAGCTCTTTCTGAGCGTCTCCACTGTGGCGATGAAGTCTTTTTCCCCCACGAGAATGATCACCAACTGCCGCTTGTCCTCCGCCCTTTGGATGGACTCAATGAGTTCTCGGCCGTCATTGGGGATACAGTGGTGCCACTCAGTCGGGAATGGAATTTTCTTTTTTGTCGCGCCTTTCTTAACGATGAATAGCGTTTGACGCGCGCGGACTTCAAGATTCCGGGACATAGGTGTGCCTCAACTACGTTTCGGCATTTTGGATGATTTTTGTTATGACGCAACTAGTTATGCGCTCTTGAGTTTGGCCTCTCGTCCTGCGATGCGTCGGCGTGCAATCATGTCGCCGGTATAAATGAATAGACCGAGCCAAATGAGGCTGAAGGTAAGCATGCGCACCTCATCAAACGGTTCGTGGTAAATGAATAGGCCAATCAAGAAATTCATCATTGGAGCTATATATTGGAGAAAGCCCATGATGGAAAACGGGACTCGGCGAGCTCCCAGAGTAAACCACACCTGCGGAAGCAGTGTAACGGGTCCGCTTGCGATGAGCAGTGCCCAGGTAATCAGATCGTGCCCAGTCCCATAGGCGCGCAGATACAGCAAAGCAGGCAGTGCAAGGAGTCCGGTTTCAAGCGCTACGGTCAGCGAAGCATCTATTGAGATTTTTCTTTTGAATAGACCATAAAAGGTAAACGTAAATGCTAAGCACAGAGCTATCCACGGGAGAGTACCCAGTCGAAACCAAAGCAAGCTGATGGCGATGGTGGCGAGTAAGACCGCGATCTGTTGGTTGCGATTGAGGCGTTCGTGCAAAAACCACACGCCTAGACCGACGAACGTTAGCGGGGCGATGAAGTAGCCAAGGCTCGCTTCCAGAATGCGTTCAGTGACCATTGCGAGGATGAAGGATCCCCAATTGAACCCGATGAGTATTGTTCCAAGGAGAATGTAGATCCAGTCGTGCGATCCGCGCGCAAAAACCCCCGCACATTGTTCGCGTATACGCTTTTTGAAAAAAAGCGGGATTAAGAACACGAAAGACCACAAAATACGGTGAGCCAGGATCTCAAGTGGCGGTACGCCAGTCAGCTTTTTCCAAAAAAGGGCCGCAAAACCCCACCAAAAATACGCGAGCAGGGAGTAAGCAAGTCCGATGCGGGCCTCGGAAGGTTTTGAATTTCCATTGGATAGCAGGCGCATGGTCGGCGCGCACTAAACCATTGATCCGGGGGGGCGGTCAAGCTATCATTAAAACTAAATAATATCAATTAGTTATAAGATTTCACAATCTCGAAGTTGAGACTTCGTGACCTGTGGCGTTATACTCTAAATGTCGGTTCCATTCGGGCCGCGAAAAACGATTTTTTGGGAAATTGTAGTACGTTGGAGGAGATCCCATGAAGTTTGCACTCGCCGTCATCGGCGCCACGCTTCTATTCTTCTTTGGAAGCTCAGCTTCCGCCGATTCAAACTCTGATCAAATCAATCCCGCAGAGACTGTAGTGACACGTTCCACTGCGTACGCAGTCTATTGCGATGCCGGTGTGGATCGTTCGGCCTATAAGGACGAAATGATCGAACGGAGCGAAAGTGGGGATGATGTGATGGTGTTGACCAGTAGCGGTTACCATAGGTTGATGCAAACTCTGTCAAATGCTTACGAGCAGCATTGCGGCCCCGGAGTTCGAGTTTCGATCAAAAAAGGTGGAGTTTTGTGAGGCCCTGGGGCGGGGTGAGGTGCTCTCGGCATCTCACCCTGTCCACTTTTTTTGGTTCCAAAAGTAGATTGGCACCTTTTGGAACCTCCAAAAGTAGATTGGCACCTTTTGGAACCTCTTTCAGTTTTCACCGTCCCGTGCGGATCTTAATAGCTCCGCGTATAACCGCCGTCGACAAAAACATCGGTGCCAGTCACAAAGGTGTTGGCGGCAGAACATAAGAAGGCAGCCACGCGCCCGATCTCGTCCGGCTTTCCGATACGTCCGATGGCGGTTTCATCTTGCATCGACCGGTAGAAATCCGGGCTTTTCTTTTCTAGTTCGTCCAGACGGCTCGTCTGGATAGGACCGGGAAGAATGTTGTTCACCAGAATGCCAGCGCGTCCTACTTCCTTGGCGAGGTTTTTCGTCCAAGCAGTGAGGCCGGCGCGGAACGTGGCACTAATGGGAAGATTGGGGATACGCTCCTTGGCAGCGGTGGAGGTAATCGTGAGAAGGCGTCCCCAACCCTGCTTCTGCATGGAAGGCAGCACGAGCTCGGTCAGTATCAATACGCTTCTTAGAAGTCCCTGATAACCGGTGTCCCATGCGCTGAGTGGGAGAGTCGTCATCGGTCCGGCCGGAGGGCCGCCGACGTTATTTATGAGGATATCAATGGGTTTTTCGGAAAGAAGTCCCCCGATTTTCTGACGGACGTTTTGTTCGTCCCTCAGATCGACTGCACAACCAAACAGCTTTGCCTGTGGGTGTGTTTGCCGGATACTGACAATTGCGCGCTCAATATTCTCTAAGCTCCGGCTGGCGATAATAACCTCGGTGCCTTCCGCCGCCAGCGCCGTAGCGATACCCAGACCAATTCCCTGGCTTCCGCCGGTTACTAGTGCTCTTCTGTCAGAAATATTTAAATCCATCATCCACTCCTTAATCGTTCTAGTTTCAAACTCCAACGGTGTTCCACCATATGTCGTAAACCTTGGTGTTCTGGTTTGGAAAGCATTGGATCCTCGTCCAAGATTTGGGTGGCTTCTCGTTGTGCTGTCGCCAGTAGCGTCGCGTCGCGCACAATGTGACCGACCCTAAAGCCAGGAAGCCCCGACTGCTGAAGCCCCAAAAACTCCCCTGGGCCTCGAATTTTCAAGTCTTCTTCCGCTATACGAAAACCATCTTCACTTTCACACATGACTCGTAAACGGCGTGTAATGTTTCCGCTACTCATCAGCAGGCAGTGGCTTTTGTCGCTACCTCGGCCCACCCGGCCGCGCAACTGGTGCAGTTGTGAGAGGCCGAGGCGCTCCGGGTGTTCGATGACCATCAGAGTGGCCTGTGGGACATCAATACCGACTTCGATCACGGTGGTTGAAACCAAAATTTGAAATTCACCGTTCTTGAACGCCTTAAGGATAGCTTCTTTTTCCGGGCCCTTCATGCGACCGTGAAGTAGGCCGAGTTTAAGATCTGGAAACACCTCACGCTGAAGTCTGGCGTACATTTCGGTGGCGGATTTCAAATCCAGTTTTTCCGAGGCTTCGACGAGCGGATAGATAATGTAGACTTGCTGTCCAGATTGCACCGTCTTTCTTATCGTCTGGAATAGTCGAGGTCGATCCGGCTCGCGCAGCACGCGGGTTTCGATGGGAATGCGCCCCTTGGGCTTTTGCCGAATCAGTGATAAGTCGAGATCCCCGTACAGTGTAAGCGCCAACGTACGCGGAATTGGGGTTGCGGTCATCATTAAGAGATGCGTACTGGCGCCTTTTCGCGTGAGCTGATTGCGTTGATCCACTCCGAAACGGTGTTGCTCATCCACAATCACAAGGCCTAGCCGCAAAAACTCGACCCCCTTTTGAAAAAGGGCGTGTGTGCCCACCACGAATTGCACTTTTCCGGATTGGACCTCTGGAAGTACTTCCTTCTTAGTAGACTGAACCAACAGGGCGGGACGTATCCCCAGAGGCGCTAGCCATTGTTCAGCATTTTTGAAGTGCTGGAGTGCGAGAATCTCTGTTGGAACCATCAACGCAATTTGATAGCCGGCGGCAGCGGTGAGTGCCGCGGCTGCAAAGGCAACAATTGTTTTTCCTGAGCCTACATCCCCTTGGACCAGTCTCGCCATCGGGTACGGGCGGGCCAGATCGGACGTGATGTCAGAAATGGCAAGGGCCTGATCTTCAGTTATCTGAAATGGAAGTAACCGAATAAAATCTACCTGCAGTCCCGTGGAGTCAATCAAACAAGGTGCCTTTTGCTGGGTGCGCTCGCGCTTTTTCAGTCCGAGTCCCAACTGCAGCACAAAAAACTCTTCAAAGATTATTCGCCGCAGGGATTGTGCTAACTCGGAGTCTGAGGGTAGCTCCTTTGGGAAATGCACATCGTAAAAGCTACTCCGGATATCAGGTAGTTGTAGTCTTTCACGCAGGTCGAACGGCAGCGGATCTTCTAATTCGGGTAAAGAGCGTTGCAAAGTTTCGCTAATTAATTTTCGGATCGTTTTTTGGTGCAGACCGTCGGTTTCACTATAGATCGGAACAATGCGCCCAAAACTCATAGTTTGTCGCGGCTTACCCTCATGCAAGTCCTTTACTCTCTCGTATTCCGGGTGCACGATCTGAGGTCTCCCTCCAAAAATCTTGACCTCACCATAAATTAAAAAGCGCGCTCCCACTTCAAACTCGCTAGCCAGCGACGGGAAGGCATGAAACCATAAGAGGGTCAGCCGCCCAGTGTCGTCTCCGAAGACTACCTCAAAGCGTCGCGTGCGCCGAGCGCGGATCTCTCGGCTGGAAAGCACCGTGCCGAGCAGGGTAGGGTGCATTCCCGGGCGTACCGAGGCGATGGACACGATCTGACGGCGATCCTCGTAAGTGCGTGGGAGGAAGTACAGTGCATCCTCCAAGGTTTGGATGCCTTTCTTGTTTAGCGTTTTGGACAGCTTGGGGCCCACGCCCCTGATCGATTGAATCGATGCTCCGAGTGTAGATTGCTCACTCATATCGAATGGAAAGGATTTCGTACTCCACTTCGCCTTTAGGAACCTTTACGGTCACCTCATCTCCGACCCTCTTGTTCAGAAGTGCTTTGGCAATAGGAGATTGGATCGAAAGGCGTCCTTCCTTAACGTCCGCTTCCTCCTGTCCCACCAGCTGGTAGGTCTTTTGCTCCTCGGATTCAAGATCCATAAGTTCCACGGTCGCACCAAACTTTATCTGGTCACTCCGGATTTCTTTCGGATCAATCACTTGGGCGCGAGCAAGCTTGTCCTCAATTTCCTGAATTCGGCCCTCAATAAAAGCCTGCTTCTCCTTGGCGGCATCATATTCTGCGTTTTCGGATAGGTCTCCGTGAGCGCGCGCTGTCGCAATTTCCTTGATAACGTTGGGGCGATCTGTGGACTTCAGCTTCTTGAGTTCTGCTTCGAGCTTGTCCCGCCCGGAACATGTCATGGGAAAGGATTCCATTACTTCTCCTATTCTTTGTCAAAGCATTAGCGACGGGGTGGTTTTTGCGGTTTTTTGTTTCTTTCGCTCTTGCAAGCATAGTGTGGAGACGGGCGTTTTGCGCATCTGTGCGATCGCCCGGGTTCCAGCCCGTGCGGCGGGGATCGTAGTGAAGTAGCAAAGATTGCGCATCAAGGTGTTGCGCCGCAGTTCATAGGCTGCGCCGACTTCGTGGATGCCCAAAGTTGACGTGTTGATGACTAACTGAATATCACCATTTTTGATCATATCGACCACATGGGGTCGTCCTTCATCCACCTTATTTACAATTTCAATATTCAGGCCGTGATCTTCCAAGTATGCGGCCGTTCCTCGGGTGCCACACAACACAAAGCCCAAGTCATGCAACTCAACGGCGATGGGCGCGAGCGCCTTCTTATCTGCATCACGTACACTTAGAAACACGCGCCCTTCCTGTGGCAGGCGAAAACCAGAACTTAGCATTGCCTTGGCAAACGCCTCTCCAAACGTGGCTCCGCCACCCATGACTTCTCCGGTGGAACGCATTTCGGGTCCAAGAATGATGTCCGTTCGGGGAAATTTTTGGAACGGGAAGACTGACTCTTTGACATAGACCCGGTCCATCGTGAGATCGTCCGGTACATTCATGTCTTTGAGCTTCTTGCCCATCATGACTTTCATTGCAATCTGTGAGAACGGAATGCCCCGGGCTTTGCTGGAGAACGGCACAGTGCGAGAGGCACGAGGGTTTACCTCGAGGATGTATATCTTTCCGTTTTCAATCGCAAATTGAATATTGATTAGGCCGAGTACCTTCAGCTCTTTAGCGAGCAGCCCCGTCTGTCGAACCAGTTCGTCCTGAACTTCCTGACTCAAGGAGATCGGAGGGAGTGTGCAAGACGAGTCCCCCGAGTGGACTCCTGCCTCGTGGATTTGCTCCAGTATGCCGCACACCAAAAGCTGCTCACCATCCCAAATACCGTCGACATCCACTTCTATGGCATTCTTAAGGAATCGATCAATGAGTAGAGGCGCCTCGGGAGTAATTTCAATCCCCTTAAGAATCCAACGTTGAAAATCACGGCTATTGTAAATGATTTCCATGCCGCGCCCACCCAGCACATAAGAAGGGCGGACCAAAAGTGGGAAGCCCAATTTTTCTGCTGCTGCGACGGCGTTTTTTCTATCTGATACGGTACTGCTCTCCGGTTGACGCAGATCCAAACGGTGGCAAAGCGCTCGGAATTTGTCGCGATCCTCGGCCACTTCAATGGCTTCGCTGGGTGTTCCCATGATGGGGTAATTGAGTTTGTGTAAGTGCTTGGATAAATTAAGCGGAGTTTGTCCGCCAAAATGGACGACGATCCCGTCCGGCTTTTCTGTGTCCAGGACGTTAATAATGTCTTCCAGGAACAACGGTTCAAAAAATAATTTGTCGCTGACGTCGTAGTCCGTGCTTACTGTCTCGGGATTGCAATTGACCATGATGCTTTCATGGCCCTCGTCGCGGATTGCCTTAGAGGCCTGTACGCAACAGTAGTCAAATTCGATCCCCTGACCGATGCGGTTCGGTCCGCCACCAAGAATGACGATTTTCTTTTTTCCGCTCGTAGGGTTCGGATCCCCGTACTGCTCATAGGTAGAATAAAAATACGGGGTACTGGAGGCGAATTCCGCACCGCAAGTATCTACCATCTTGTAGACGGGCTTTACTCCGGCGTGCTGCCGCTTGGCGCGCACCTGCACCTCAGAACTTTGAATGAAGTGGGCGATTGCTGCGTCCGAGAAGCCTTCTCGCTTCCATTTATAAAGCGTTTCTTTGGGGACGTCGGAGAGCCTGCCTTCCCACGTAGCAATTTCTTTTTCCGTTTCGATCAGAGAGTAGATTTGGCGGATAAACCAAGGATCTACCTTAGTAATACGCGAGATTTCCTCTGCGGATACTCCCTCACGCATGGCCTGCGCCACCCATAATAGGCGATCGGGTTTGGGATTCTTAATGTAGTTTCGTACGCCTTCAACCCAAGCTTCACCTGAGCGGAGTTTACGCCGCTCTTTCAAAGGGTTAAGTCCCCAAAGATTTGTTTCCAGGGAGCGCAAAGCCTTTTGAAGGGATTCACGGAAAGTCCTTCCAAACGCCATCACCTCCCCCACCGAACGCATTTGGGGCGAAAGGCGTGAGTCAGAACGGGGGAACTTTTCAAACGCAAAACGGGGGATTTTAGTCACCACATAGTCGATGCTCGGCTCGAAACAGGACGGTGTCATCTTGGTGATGTCGTTGGGAATTTCATCTAGCGAATAGCCAACAGCGAGCTTGGTCGCGATCTTAGCGATCGGGAAGCCGGTTGCTTTGGAGGCCAAAGCAGAGCTACGCGAAACGCGCGGGTTCATTTCAATGGCGACTACGCGGCCAGTCTGTGGGTGGACCGCAAACTGAATATTTGATCCGCCAGTGTCCACCCCCACTTCGCGGATGATGGCAAGCGCCATATCGCGCATCGCCTGGTACTCGACATCCGTGAGTGTTTGGGCGGGAGCGACGGTTACGCTGTCTCCGGTGTGGACTCCCATGGGATCGAGGTTTTCGATGGAGCACACAATGACGACGTTGTCCTTGGTGTCACGCATGACCTCAAGTTCGTATTCTTTCCAGCCCAAAACAGATTCTTCCACAAGGACATCGTTGATGGGGCTGGCTTCGATGCCTCTGGCAACTTCTGCCGTAAATTCCTCTATGTTGTAAGCAATGCTGGCCCCCGTGCCGCCTAAGGTGAAGGAGGGGCGGATTACGCACGGAAAGCCCAGTTTCTCACTGACCTGGATGGCCTCGGAGATGGTGCGGGCATTCCCGCTACGAGCGTAGTCGATGCCCAATTTATCAAGTACCCTCTTAAAGAGTTCTCGATCTTCAGCCGTCTCTATGGCGTGTTGGTTGGCCCCGATCAACTCGACGTTGTATTTTTCCAGGATGCCCTTTTTGCCGAGGTTCATGGCGAGATTGAGCGCGGTTTGTCCCCCCATCGTGGGGAGCAGAGCGTCTGGTCGTTCCCGGCGGATAATATCCTCCAGATACTCAACCGTTAGAGGTTCCACATAGGTGCGATCCGCAAAGTCCGGATCTGTCATGATGGTCGCTGGATTGCTGTTGACCAGTACAACTTCGAAACCCTCTTCTTTAAGGGTCTTGCATGCCTGAGTTCCGGAGTAATCAAACTCGCAAGCCTGGCCGATTATGATCGGTCCAGAGCCAATAATAAGGATGCGCTTTATATCAGTCCGTTTCGGCATAGCCTC
>JAGQZV010000036.1 GCA_020435295.1 Bdellovibrionales bacterium
TTAAACGCAATTTAAAAAAGCCCAGTCCGTTTTTTCCCACGGAACTTACCGACCCATCGTTACGCAACGATGTCCGCAGTATTTTTCTGGGATCGCTGGCTCTTGTTTTCTTTCTCTCCTTGGTCAGCCATTCTGATGCCGATCCGTCTTGGACAACCTGGACAACGCACGGAGAAATACACAACTGGATCGGAAGACTTGGCAGCACTTTTTCCGACCTCCTCTTTCAGGTTTTCGGGCTGAGCTCTTTTCTACTTCCTGTAATATTGATTTTTCGTTCGCTCCGACGCTTGGAGTCCGCAAGACGCTTCTGGCTTCCCACATTGGCTTTTATTTTCTGTTGCGCTTCACTCTTCCAGCTCACTATCCCTTTCAGAAAGCTGCCACTGGGACTGGAAACGCCTGGTGGCATCGTAGGTGTAGGACTCGAAGCAGGGCTCAAGTATGTCGCTGGCAATCTCGGGGCCTATATTGCAAGCGCGGTGGGCGCTCTTGTTTCGCTGATGCTGGCGCTTCAATGGAGGCCAGCAAAATCGCTGCAGTCACTGCCCAAGAACGAAACTCAAAAGAAACTCCTACAATCCCTTTCTCGCTTTTTTAGTTTTCTAACCGTCGTCAAACGCGTTCGATTTCGTCCACGCTTTCAGATCCCCACAATATTTCGGCGACGACCTAAACCCGCTCCGGTAACGGTGCCAGTACCCGCGCCCATTCCGATTTCCTCAAGCCATTCCCCGGCGGAGCCCGTCACGTTCCTCGAAGCACAAGCAGACAAAGACGAAGATTTCGCAGTCGCAGAGAAAAAATCAAAGCCGCTTGCGAAGAAAACCTACAAGATGCCATTGGCCGCAAAGAGCTTTCAACTTCCTTCGCCAGAACTTCTGGTCGGAAAGTACAACCGGCGTGCTAAGACGGTGGACAAGCAATGGTACGTTGAAAAAGGGAAAACCCTTGTAGAAAAACTCAATGACTTCGGCGTAGAAGGTGAAGTCGTTCACATCGCGCCGGGGCCTGTAATCACCGTTTACGAATTTAAACCGGCAAGCGGAATCAAGATCCGAGAAATTGCCAATCTCTCAGATGATCTGACTCTGGCGTTGAGCGTACTCAGCGTTCGAATCGTTGCTCCTATTCCCGGAAAGCCAGTGGTCGGCATCGAGATCCCAACGCCCGATCGCGAGGTTGTAAGCTTCAAGGATGTGGTTCAAGAAACAAATTTCTACAAAAGTGATCGGCGTATACCCATCGCTCTTGGACGTCTGGCTTCGGGCGAACCCATCCTAACAGATCTTGCCGCAATGCCACATTTATTGGTCGCGGGCGCCACCGGAACGGGGAAGTCGGTTTTTGTGAACACACTGATTTGCAGCCTTCTTTTCCGCTTTGCCCCACAACAGCTGAAACTAATCTTGGTGGATCCAAAGATGGTCGAACTTAGCCACTACGAAGGCATTCCCCACCTTCTCCTTCCTCCGGTGGTGGACGCCAAAAAAGCAGTATTAGCGCTTCGCTGGCTTGTGGAAGAAATGGAACGCCGTTACCAAACGCTTCACGAATTTGGTGTTCGCCACGTGGACGCATACAACGCCCGATTGAACGAATTCCACAAGCAGGGGCTTTACACTGACAAGACGTTCATGCCTTACATCGTAACGGTCATTGATGAATACGCTGACCTGATGGCAGTGGTCGCAAAGGAAGTCGAGCACTTGGTCGCGCGACTCGCCCAAAAGGCGCGGGCCAGCGGCATCCACTTGGTGTTAGCAACTCAGCGGCCTTCTACAGATGTCGTAACGGGAACCATCAAAGCAAACTTTCCCAGTCGCATCTCATTCCGCGTCGCTTCAAGTGTAGATTCTAAGACCATTCTGGATCGGACTGGAGCGGATCGACTCCTCGGTAACGGGGATCTGCTCTTTCATTCAGCCGGATTTACGAGCCTGAAGCGTATGCAGGGTTCCTATATCCAAGATCAAGATATCGAAGCCGTCATTGAGCACCTAAAATGCCAGGCTCCCCCGGAATATGATGAGTCCATCCTCGCTAATCTCGACGCCGTGGACGAAGGCCTTCCATCGGATGAAGACCCGTCCAGTGACAAAGACAACGCCCTCTATGACGCTGCCGTACGGCTGGTCACCGAACGCGGAGAAGCCAGTATCAGCTTGATCCAACGCCACCTTAGGATTGGCTATAACCGCGCAGCCACACTGATGGAGCAGCTTGAAAAAGAAGGCGTCGTTGGCCAATCCACCGGCGCGTCAAAGCGTCGCGCCGTGCTTGTGAACCCCATCTAAGCGCCTTTGAAAAAACTCAAAAAAGGGCATAGAGTAGCCGCGTGAAGCGCTATTCTACCTGTTACATCGCATTCTTTTCGGCCATCTTATTTTGCTCCTCGGCCTACCCAGCCGTTAAGTTAGAAACGGTTCTCCAAGAAGTACAGTCGGTTTGGGACAAAACCAAAACATTCACAGCCCCGTTCAAGCAAAGCGTAGAGTCGAAATTAATGGGAAACACCGAGCGCACGGAAGGCATCATTCTGGTCGTAAAACCCGACCGGTTCCGGTGGGAGTCCAAAACCGACGGAACCATCCAAATCATCAACAAGAAGCTACTAACGCTCGTTCAGCCTAAGGCTCAGCGCGGTCGTACAGTGGTCGACATTTACCCGAACTTTGCTAAAAAGGCGGACGCCCGGGTACTCGATTTCTTGGCTGGGAACGTCCAGATCAAGAAACTCTACAAGCCTAAGTTGTTGGACCAAAAAGGGAATTTCGTGCGCCTGGAATTGACCCCGCTCGGCAAGAAGGAAGAGACTTATATTGCGGAAATAGATAAGAAAAGCTATCTTCTGCACGCTCTTACGTACGAGACAGAAGAGACCAAGACTCGGTTGGAATTTCACAACCCTAAGGTGAACCAGACCATAGACGAGAAGCTCTTTGAGTATACGCCGGGCAAAGAAGACATCGTGAATCGCGCCTACTAAGTTTAAGGAGAGAAAGAATGCCGTCTTTTGACATTGTGATTGAAGTGGATCTGCAGGAAGTGGACAACGCCATCAACCAAGCCCAGAAAGAAATCACAACCCGGTACGACTTCAAGGGAAGCAAAAGCAAGATTGAATGGGACAAGAAAGAAACCATCTCGTTAGTTGGCGACGATGAGTATAAATTGAAAACTGTTGTAGATATTATCCAATCCAAGCTCATTAAGCGCGGAATCTCCATTAAGAACCTTGTTTACTCAACACCGGAAAATGCTCTTGGCGGGCTTGCTAAGCAGAAAATCACTCTCCAACAAGGAATTCCGACCGACAAAGCCAAACTGCTCGTAAAAGAGATCAAGGACAGTAAATTAAAAGTTCAACCACAGATCCAGGACAACCAAGTTCGTGTGACCGGAAAGAAAAAAGACGACCTGCAATCCGTTATGGGAATGGTACGCCAGAGCAAGCTGGACATGGATTTTCAATTTGTAAATTTTCGTGATTAACCCGATTTCCAATTCAGGTTCCGAGAAGACCATCTTTTTTCAGAGTCTTGGCTGCCCCAAAAACCTCGTAGACACCGAGGTCATGCTTGGAATTACACGCAAAAATGCGTTCCAGGTAGTACAAGATCCGAAGGAAGCGTCCGTCATCGTGGTAAATACCTGCAGTTTCATTAACGAAGCCAAACAAGAGTCTATCGACACCATCTTAGAGCTCGCAGAAAACAAACTTGAAGGCAATTGCAAGCGTCTAATCGTAACGGGTTGTCTTCCGCAGCGCTACAAAGCAGATCTTAAGGTTAGCCTCCCAGAAGTAGATGCGTTCGTCGGCACCGGGCAATACGGAAATATCTTGGAGTACATTGAGGGAAAGCGCGAAGACGATTTCAACTTCAAGAACCCAAAGTACATCCACGACGAGCATACGCCGCGAATCAACTCTCAGCCGTCTTACCGAGCCTACTTGAAGATTTCTGAGGGCTGCATCAAGAACTGTTCCTTTTGCATTATTCCGAAGATCCGCGGAACTTTGCGAAGTCGAAGCATCGAATCGCTTGTCGAGGAAGCTCGACGCCTGGTGTCTGCCGGCGCTGTAGAACTCAACCTAATTGCGCAAGATCTTACCGACTACGGGCGGGACCTTCGCTATGAAGATGGCCTCTACCGTTTGCTTCAAGCTCTCGTGAAGATAGACGGCCTACAATGGATACGCCTCTTTTACGTATATCCGGATGAACTTTCCGACAAGCTCGTCGAACTCATCGCTGCCGAACCCAAGATTTGTAACTACATTGACATGCCCATTCAGCATATTAACGACCGCATGCTTCAGCGCATGAATCGAAAGTGGGTGGATGGCAAAAGAATCCGCGAGCGGATCCAACGCCTGCGTACACTCATTCCGGACCTCGCATTTCGAAGCACCGTTCTCGTGGGCTACCCAGGGGAGACCCAGGAGGAGTTCGAAGCACTGAAGCGTTTTGTTAGCGAAGCTCAATTCGAGCACCTGGGAGTCTTTGCCTATTCTGTAGAGGAGAACACAGAGTCCTTTAAAGCCGACGGCCACCTACCCGAGGACATACGGGAAGCCCGCCGCTTGGAAATATTGGAGCTGCAACGGTCCATTTCCCATAGGGTCATAGACCGCTACGTAGGCAGGACACTTCCAGTCCTTGTCGAGGGAGTCTCGGAAGAATCTGAGTTTCTTTGGCGTGGCCGACACGCGGGACAAGCTCCCGATATCGACGGCTACGTGCTGCTCCACAGCGGCGAATTTCAGCCGGGACAAATAATTAATGTTAGAATTGAAAAGGCGTTGGACTACGACTTGGTTGGCGTTCCGGTAGAGAACACCTAGAGATCGTCTTACAAAACACCGTGCATAGACTTCTTTCATGCCTCCTACTCACATCCTTTCTTGTATCCGCACCGCTTTATGCGGATTACGCATGGATCCCGAACTACCAGACCCTTTTTCTGCGTTTTGGTGGAGAGTTTTTCACAACATCGGAGAATTTCGGCGCAGATGGGCTACGCACCGACATTCTCTACCAGCGCGGTGCATTCGCCAACCTACCCTTGCGCCTCAATGAGTTTCGGTTTTACGTCGAACCAGAGTATGGCTTCGCCAAGAACCTTTCCTTGCTGCTGAAAGGAGAGTTTACGGTCGCTCGCATAGGGCCGGTCTCCGCGAGCGAACCGAGCTTTGGAAGCAGCAACGTAGGAAACGTTAAAGGGGCACTCAAATGGCGCATACACCCCAAAGAGCCGATCTTAACCCTCGAGATTGGCTTTGGTTTACCCACTGCAAGCAACGACCAAAGTAGTCTTCAGGTCGACGATCTGCTATTAAACGACGGAACCTTTGATCTTGGACTGATTCTCCACACTGGTTACCGATTCGACGACTTTTTTGTAGCTTTTTCGCCGGGACTTCTGCTGCGGTCGGGTGGCTTTCCGAGTGCGCTCACGGTGCAAGCCGCAGCCGGTGGTCGGTTTGACTCCCTCTACGGCTTTCTTTTTCTGAATTCGATATTTTCAATACAAACCGGCCCGTTATTGGACTCTTCGCTCAGCAACCACGACGCCTTAGGCGGCGGTGGATCCTACGCAAAGCTTTCGGGAGGGGCGAGAGGTATCGATGGGGGCATTAAAGTCGGCGTGAACATCGAGAAAAAATATGCCATTGAGTTGGGCGTCACCCAGGCCTTTTGGGGCAGCCAGTACCCGAATTTCACCAAGATAGGATTGAATTTTCTGTTCGTGAACAGTTTTTTTAAGGAAGACAAGAAGATCCGAGTCCGCGGGGTGCCGTTCGATCAAGAACACTCCCGCCCGAAAAAAGACGGAGACGAAAGCGGAGCGGTAAAAAAGGAAGCCATTCAACCTGAGCCCTAGCTTGTCAGGAGAGTTCCAATAGTAGATAGGCACCTTTTGGAACCCTAATAAATTCCTTTGTTAATGACTCGGACTTCACGTTCTTTCGGAGCGGCTTCGCGTTTTGCGTCGCCTGAAAAAATGCCGGTAAAAAACTCTGAATCCAATATATCCCGAGTTTTCTTGGCGACATAGTCCAACAGTCCGTCTTCCGATTTAGCGTCGAACGAAAAAGCCGGTTCCTCAGGTACGTTAGCAGTGGGATCCGACGAAGAACGGGTGGAAACGGAAGCGGCCCCTTCGGCGACATCATTGGCGCTCGTGCCATCTAAGACGTCTTTGCTACCCTTCTCAGTACCGTTGCCCAGAGAGCTTAGCAGTCTGTCGCCGGCCTGAGATTTAGGTGCCCCACCGGACTCGCCAAAAAACTCGTCAGTAAGCGCCTCGTCTTTCTCGTCCGCCTGATCATTGAATCCGACGGTCTTGGTGATCGTGGTTTCCCCGGACTTGTTGGGACCAAAAAACTTTTCATCACTGTCAAGTGATGCCTCGCCCGCCGTCGAACTAATGGTTGCCGTGCCCGCGCCGGGAAGTTTTTTGTGCCGGGGGTCCGCGGAGGTAGCGAAGTCTAATCCCGCAGTACCGGCACCAATAGCCGTACTAAGAGCCGGCGGTTGGACGGTGGCCACCGCGGGCGAAGACTTTGTTGGAGGCGCCGTTTTTCCGGGCTCAGCTGTTCCAATCGGCAGCTCCCCACCGGGAGGTCTTTGTGGAGGAGCCGGCGGAATAGGCGGTAATCCGGGCGGACCCTCCCCGAAAAAACTACGGTTTGCCATAAGGTCTCTTTGAAAACGCTCGTTCTCGGTTTTCACGTAATAGGTTTCGCGGCTTGGATCGTAAAAGTGTGTGCCATCATTTTCAAACGCGCTCGATTGGAAAATGGCGCAACCTTCGGCGTTAAAGCCACTGCCGCCGCCGCCGCCGCCTTTTCCGAGACCTAAGCCGATTCGACCCCCATTTTCTTCCGCCAAAATCCCGTGCCCGATTTCATGCATGGCCGTATCGGCGTCCGCGCCCTGGCGCACAACGATGTTAGCCGCAACACCACCACTAGCTTCGCCGCCTGAGTGCCCTGAGGCTTTCATGCGCTCCAACTTTTCTTTTTTCTCTTGGGCAGAAACATTACCCCCCTTCGGTCCGCCCCCTACTTCGGAGCATCCGGCGACCGACTCCGGGTTCTCGGTTTCGCCGCACATGACGCCTGCGGTGTCGGTAAAGCGCACTACAGTAGAAACAGCGGTGTTTTCAATTCCCAAGACTTCAGGCAGGTTGCACGCGGTCTTTGCAGCCGAATTGATTGCGCCCGGATTATTCGGATAGTTTTGTCGGATCGTGAACGGAAAAACTTCCATCGCAACCCCACACTTTGCCGCATGCTCCACAACACCTTTTACTATCTCATTGCCGTTCGGAATGTCTGGATCGATCAGCATGCATAACGCGAACCACTTGGGGAGTGCTTGCGCGTTTCCAGTACTCCCCCCACCGGGGCCATTTTCGGGACCGGAACGACTGTTCTGATTTGTGGGAACTTGAACGGAATTTCTTCCTTCCGGCGCAGCATCATTGAAACCAATGCGGCTAGTACCTGCGACCGGATTTACCCCCTGGCGACTGATGGCGGCGGTTGGGTTGCGAGTGGGCACTATTGCTGCTGCGGAAATGTCCGTTGCGGGAAAACTTCCCTGAATGACTGTACTGTACTGGGAATCCACCGTTACAGGCTTTGGAGCCTGCGGTTCAAAAATTAGCGGATTTGGCAGTGCGATGGCGGATAAAAGTTCCGTAGCCAGATCTCGCGGTGGAGAATTCTTCGGAACCCGGGCGGTTCGATCCCGGGGAACGCCATAGCCATTTCCTCGACCTAGTGTCTTTACCCCGTTCGATGTTCGATCTTGGGCAAGGCGCGATTTCGCTCCCTCGCCGCGGATTACCCTCGGGGTGTCCGCCAAAACCGATTGCATCGAAAGCATCAGAATCACTATGGCAAATCGCCTAAGCATGGTTTAGTAGATATCCTCCGTGCGAATCACACGTACCCGCTCTTCAGGACTCGCGTCGGGCTTTTGCCCCTGGCCCTTTACGTCCTGAAAGTAGCTGTCATCAAAGAGGTTGCCCAATTGCTCGGAAACTGAACGGATGAAAGAGGCGCCTTTTTCAAAAAGGTTGGTATCAGCCGAAAATAGACTCGTGTCGCTGCTCAGCGCACCAATATCCTGCCCTCCCTGATTGCCCGTCGACAGAGCTGGAGCGGTTTCTTTGCGGATGGTACTGTCGTACGCGCTAGGATCTTGCTGAGCCTTTTTCTTCCTTTGCTTTTCGTCAAAAAAATCTTTGTCGAGCTTGCTTTCCTGATCCTTGCCACCCTTCTTGTCACCAACAGAAGCAAGAAGCCTTGAAGCCGCCGCCTCTCCGGGAGCTTGCCCGCCCGGCGCTTCGCCTCCAGGAGCTTCTCCACCCGGGGCACCGCTTTTGTCAAAAAAGTCCGTCGCAATGGCGCCCAGCTGTTCAGGGGCGTCATCGTTAAATCCAATCTTGCTTGTTTTGCCATCGCCGAAGAAGTCCTTGCTCAAAGCGGTGCTTTCCGGCGCCTGATCGTTAAAGCCTATTTTGTTCGCCCCTTCGGTAGGGCCACGCTGCGGGCCTCCCGCCGAACCAAAGAAAGAATTAGAGTCTCCTGAAAGCGGGCCACCACGAGTCGGTGCTTGCACAACGGGTCCAACACCGCCCGGCTTCTTTTTCTTATGTTTAGAAGGTGGGCCTGCCACTATTTCCTGCTTTCCTCTTGGCGCTGTCGCCAGTGGCAACTCCGGATTGTTGTTTGGCGGAATCGGTGAAAGCGGCGGCGGACCAGCACCGGAATCGAAAAAGCTGCGGCCAGCCATCAAATCGCGCTGGTAGCGGGGGTTGTCGATAGGTACATAGTAGGTGGTGCGGCTGGGACTATACATATAGGTACCATCGTTGGGATTGGAGGCACTTCGGATGTGTGCGCAACCTTCCCCCGTAAAAGCGTCACCCGAACCTGCTCGGTTCGGTTCATTTCCGACGGATTCGATTCCATACCCGTGGGGCTTTTCGCCGTCCCCCTCGCCAACGTTCACACCCCCGTTATTGTGCTGGACCTCGTGGATAGCAACAGAAGAGCTTTGGTTAACGTCCACGATAGACACGGCGTCCTTGCCATCGGCACCCGAACCGCCGAAATGGTGCGAACTATTCTGAGAAAAGTCTTTGGCTTTTTTCGGATCCGGAGTGAAGTGCCTGGGTTTTACGAAAACGGCACAGCCAGCGACATTTTTCGTCGGCTTGTCTTTAGATTTATCTTCCCAAGAGTCGCACATTCTGTCCGCCGTAGTATCGAAGCGAACGTGGGTTTGGATGGAACTCTCGCCCACGCCAAGAACAGAGCTTAGCGGGCATACTTGCTTGGCCAGATTATTGATGAGATCAGGTTGGTCAGGATAGTTCTGCCTAATGGTAAACGCGAACGGCACCGCCGTTACCCCGCAGCTTGCGTAAGCGTCCACAAAATCTTTGATAACAGCGTTGGCGTTTGCGTTGGCCGGATCGATCAAAAAACAAACAGGTTTAAAGAGCGGGTTAAAAACGGAATCCGCTGACCCGGTACCGCCTCCAGGGGGCAGCGCTGGCCCCTGGCGCCCATTATCGTTACCACGCAGTTCCACGGAATCACGGCCATCGGGAGCTGCGTCATTAAAACCAATCTTGCTCGTGGCAGCACCGTCGGAACCGCTGGCGTTTGAAGATGTGCTAGTAGAACTGGAAGTGGAACCGCTAGAACTTTGAGACTGGTTATTCCCACCAGCTCCGAAATCAAATCCCACCCCCGGGACTCCAGCCGTGACAGGTTTGTCGGTTTGGGTTCCAATCGGAGTGGCGAAAGCTCCCATTAGTTTCAAAAAATCAAAGTTCAAATTCGCGTCACTCGCTTTCGGAGGCCTTGCTTCACGGTGGCGAGGTACGTTACGCCCATGGCTCGCGCCAAAGAGTCGCAGAAAATCACGCTCGGAGGAAATATTCGCGCGGGAAAGTGGGCTTTGCTTTTGCGCTTCGAGTGCACTCTGGTCAGAAAAACGCGTCTCCGCATTCGCGGTGAGCGCCAGAAGCATGAATGTGATGAGTATCCCCCGAAGCATGCCCTATTCCCCTAGCCTTAAAAAATGCAAGGCGGATGCCACAAAAACCCCTGTATTTTCAATGGTTTATTTTGTGATTTTTGTAGAGCTTTTGGTCGACAGTCCAGACCGTGGACCGTCGGTGTGTAGACGGCCAGAATACACTTACGGTCTTAGGTGCCGGCGATAGAGGATAATCGGGACCAAGGAGAAAACTACGTTGGGCGCCCAAATCGCGAAAACGGGCGCCGCCCATCCCTGAAGGGCAGCCGCGTTGGCCAACACAAAACACAACCAATAGACCACGCCCACCATCAAACAAAACACAATACTGGAACTTCCCATCGAGCGGCGACTCACTATGGATAGAAAGAAGCCCAGCGCGCCGAAAACAATACAGCTAAACGCCATGGAAAACCGTCTATGGTATTCCACCAAATACAGGGTATGGGGTTTAGATGGTTTGGCAACATCACGAATCGCCTTAACCAAAACGTCGTATTCAAGCGACGGCAATTTGTAGTACTTGACAGCGTCGTCTCCTGTCTCAAAATTCAAGTTAATATCGTATATATCAAAGTTGATCTTCTGCTGTTGCTCCGCCGCACTTTTCTTGTCGATGTGGATCGACCCATCAGCGAGTCGCAACGTGATATACCCCATCGATTCCACTTTCCGGAGCGTCGCCGATTTAGCGGTGATAGCATAGGGGTAAGCTGGGTCTCGCTCATCGTAGATGAAAACCCGCTTCATCTCGTCGTTCAGCTCGGAAATCTCATCCGCGTATAACACCATCCCGAAAAAACCTTCCTGAAAGACTTTTGGCTTCAAGTTGCGAATGACGGTACGCGCTCCTAGACGGGTAAGCATGCTTTCGAATTTCCGATTGCCGCGAGGAACGGAATAGTTAGCGGCATAAGCACATAAAACCGCAAGTAGAATGGAAAAGCTAAAGATCGGAAAAAATACCTGCGAAAGACTGATGCCGTTCACTTGCATCCCCAAGATCTCTCCATCTAGGTGCGCGCGCGATGTTCCCCACAATACCGCGAATAAAAAGGCGATCGGCACAGCGATGGTCAGCATGGAGTGGTAAGAATGCAGAACCAGTTGGAAAATTGCGGAAGTCGGAACCCCTCTAGAGAGAACAAAATCTACCAACCGAAGCGCCTGAAAAGAAACCACGATAGAAAGGAAAACCAAAGTGCCAATCACGAAAATTGGCAAAATTTCTCTGAAAAAATACTTAAAGAGGGACCAGGAAAAATAGCGGTTGCTGAATTCCACCATAAACTAATCCTCCCCCGTCGGGGCCGGGGCCCACACGGGAGCCTGGCTGTCCTCCCTTGAATTGCGGCGCGCTCGACATTATAACCCGGAGCATGAGCTGGGAAGAACAAGATACTTTATTTTCCGGTGCAGAGGGAACCCCTCTGGCGCAGCGGGTCCGCCCCAAAACTCTATCCGAAGTCGTGGGGCAGCGGCACTTTCTAAACGATCAGTTTAAGAACTTGCTTCGGGGTGACCAATGGAGCGGGCTTATCTTTTGGGGGCCTCCAGGAACCGGCAAGACAACGCTGGCCAGCGTGATCGCTGAAACCACGAACCGCCATTTTGTTTCAAGCTCCGCAGTAACAGCCGGCGTAAAAGAGTTTAGGGAGATACTAGAAAACTCGGCAAACCAACGCCGAATGGGACAACCGGCATGGGTTCTTTTCATCGACGAAGTCCACCGGCTGAACAAAGCCCAGCAGGATGTCTTGCTGCCTTACATAGAGAATGGCGGCATACGATTTATCGGCGCTACCACTGAAAACCCATCTTTTGAAATCAACAATGCGATTTGTTCCCGGTGCATTGTATTCAATCTCCAACCCCTCAAACAATCAGAGCTAAGAGAAATTCTTGACCGCGTGGCAGGCGACTCTCCTAATATCGCACCGGAGGTTCTCGATGCAATCGCGTCAGTTTCCATCGGAGACGCCCGCAGAGCGCTGACCTTGTTTGAAAATCTGAGTTTAGCGTTTGGAACCAGTCCTGTTGGGCTGACAGAGTTTGAAAAAGTAGCCCATTCCCAATCCCTTTACTACGATAAGAAGTCCGAGTCCCACTACGATACAATCTCTGCTTTTATCAAGAGTGTTCGCGGCAGTGATCCCGACGCGGCGGTGTACTACCTGGCCCGCATGCTCAAAGGGGGGGAAGATCCGAAGTTCATCGCGCGGCGATTGGTCATTCTGGCTTCCGAGGACGTCGGAAACGCCAACCCAATGGCTCTGGTGCTCGCGACAAACGCCTTTTACGCCGTGCACGCTGTCGGCATGCCGGAGGCGCGTATCATTCTTTCTCAAGCTACGACGTACCTCGCTTGTTCCGAGAAAAGCAATAAGAGCTATGAAGCCATCGAAAATGCCTATGGAGTGGTAGACAAGACCGGGGCACTACAGGTACCCATGGCTTTGAGAAACGCGGTAACTAAGCAGATGAAAGACTGGGGTTACGGTAAGGACTATAAATACGCGCACAATGGGAACAACGCGTGGGTGGCGATGAATTTTCTGCCCGAAGAACTAAAAGAAAAGCGGTTTTATCAGCCAAGTTCACGGGGAACGGAAAAAAGATTTCAGGATTTTTTGAAGGACCGGGGTAAGACCGACTAGCCTTGCGGGTGCACCTAGGCGTCTACAAGCCTACAAAATGAAGCGTAACCCAGCGCTAGCGTAAATGTTGAAAAGAGGCTGGGGTTTATCAAAGTCCGTACCGTATGCAAAACCTTCCAGTTCGATGGCGAGCCTTTTGGCGATTTGCCACCGCACCCCCAACCCGAGGTTGCCAGAAACGCCTTTTTGTTCCGCTTCTGCAAACGGCGTCGAAACGCTGCTTCCCGCAGGAGTGAAGTCATAGGTCTGCTTGGTGATCACATAGCCGGCGCCCAGATAAATAAAGGGCTTGAACCGACTGTTCTTCCCCGTGAGCTCAATGTCCACACCCAGACTATAAATTTCCGTTTCAGTGAGAATATCAGTTAGGGTGCCTACGGTGCCGCCACTGGTGATGTCCAACTTATTTTGCAATGAGCTGATGTTAGTATAGCGCGCTTCGATCCGGATTTGCTCGGAAACCTTGAAAGCAAGACCACCAATAGCCGATACGCTAATTTTCCACTTGTCAGTATCGATCGAGTTGCGCGAGATAGAGCCTCTTGCAAAAATATCGGCACCACTGGCGCAAACAGAACCCAAGAGCCAACAAGCAAGGAGTAACTTCGGAATCAAACCCGGGTTATTCATATACTTCCGTCTAGCGTCCACGGCGAAATCCGCCTCGACTACCACCACCACCACGACTGCTCCGTTCACGCGCGTGATCGACCGTCAGCGGCCGCCCCTTCAGATCCTGGCCAGTCATGGTGCTGATCGCTTGCTCGGCTTCCTCATCGTCGGCCATTTCCACAAAAGCAAAACCCTTTGAGCGCCCACTATCCCGATCTTTAATGATCTGGACCCCCGAAACCTGACCACAGCGGGTGAATGCCTGGGTAAGTTCGTCTTCGGTTACTTCGTAGCTGAGGTTTCCGACGTAGAGTTTCTTTGCCATGAATATCTCCTGTGACAGCGCTTTCGAATGCTGATTATTTGGAATAGGCTGAATGAAAGGGGTGTTAAGGGTGCTTCGAGTGAACCGGCGAGAGCCGGTCGCGGAAAGCTGACCATTAGCCACTTCTAATTACTAGTATCCCACGACGCACCTAGCGGGATCAAGACGCACGTCTTTACATCGCCCCGCCGCGCGGGTATATAACGTTGCTATGTCGATGCGATACATCATTCGTAGAGAGAATCCGTCGGATCTCGAGGAAATTCGAAGGGTTGTGACTGACCTTGACGCACAGCTTGGTGAGGCCGGTCAGGACTATCGTCGAGAAGTGTACCATACCATCGGCCCGATGCGTCGGGTGGTATTTGGGTTTTCAACTGAAAAGCGGGACGCGGGCTTCACGTGGCGTTGCCACAACGTGGAAATTGTCGCTGAGACCGAGGATGACTTTCGCGCATTGGCTACCGAGTACGGCGCAAAAGATCTTTCATTCCTTACTGCCCAGCCCTTTTAGCGCAGTTTTACATGGATCATTTTGTCGCCCGGTCGAATGGCGCGGACTGCGTCCATCCCACTCACCACATGTCCGAATACAGTGTACGAACCGTCCAGGTGCGGGAAGGGACCCAAACAAATATAAAACTGACTGTCGGCTGAATTCGGATCGTGGCCGGCTCGAGCCATCGCAACCGTGCCTTCAATGTGTTTGTGCGCGTTAAATTCCGCTGGCAACTTCTTACCCGTCCCGCCAGTGCCATTGCCTCGAGGATCGCCACCCTGGACCACAAAACCGGGCTCGACCCTATGGAAGGTCAACCCATTGTAAAACCCCTGCGTGACCAACTCCTTGATTCGCTCAACGGTCTTCGGAGCATCCTCAGGATAAAAACTAATTTCAATGTTCCCGTGTGCCGTTTCGATGATCATTCCACTTGCCTCCTGACGGCTAGCTTCTACCAGCGTTTCGATTTTCTCGCTAGGGGTCATGCCGCCTGGCCAGAGCAAGTATGCAGTCAAGCCAGCCATCACTGCTGTCCCAGCAACAGCACCCCAGAGCATCAATTTTGAGTATTTGGCCTTCATTAGAATTCTAGTTTTACCCTACTCGATCCAAATGCAAAAGAGGCTGCTATAAAAAGTAATCATTGAACACACGACGGAGTCACTATTATTGGGCTTCGGCAGGGACCGTTACGACAATCTCGTCTTCCTCCTCTTCCAGTTTGAGCTTAATTAAGGATGCTCCTTGGCATGGTCCGCCCACACAAAGGCCGGAGTCGATCTCATAGACTGCGCCGTGCATGTGACACTGCAAATACTTTTTGTCGTGAGTAAAGAACTCGTTGTCGTTTAGATCCAATGTTACCGGCAAATGCTGGCAGCGGTTCAAGTATGCGTAATAGACCTTGCCACGACGAACGACAAATCCGCGAACAATACGTCCTTTGAACTTGACCTGGAAGCTTTGAGTGGACAACTCAGAAAAGAGTTTTTTGGAAAGGACTACAATTTGGTTAACTGTCGACACGCAAACCGACGTCTAGTGAATCTCAACTCGCCCGCGGTAGCCCTCGTCGTAACCATGAAAATGGTTGATTCCGCTTTCAGGAAACCGCCAGCAGTAAAACCCTTGCCCAGAATCAAAATCCACCAGCCACATTCCTTTGGCTTCGCACCCCAGTCTGGTAATTTTTTGATGCCAAGACTTAAAGACTCGGTAAACGGCCTCTTCCAGATCCTTCTTCCGCGAAGCATCTTCCACAGCATTGATTTGCGCACCCAAGCACCGAACTTCGTCATGAGCCTTACGAGTAATTCTGCGGATTACCGGCAAGATTTGCCGCGCATCATTCAGCGTAAAAAATCGCTTCTGATGAATGGCAATCACTTCTCCCATAGCTTACACTTCTGCCTCGATCTCAACGTAGACAACCGAAACGTTGTCCGAATACTCACGCAGCGACGCTTCCTCGCAAAGCGCGTCGAGTAAGTCGGTCGGCCGATCTCTTAGTGAGTGGGCCAACTCTACGATTCTCTGTTCATCGATCTGCCTATAAAGACCATCCGAACAGAGGATTAGCCTGTCCCCGGGCTGCATTTTGACCACATCCTCCAAAATCTGGAGAGGGTGTTCGTTCGCCGGTATACCCAGATAAGATCCTAGTACCGTGGCCTGGACACTCTCGTCAAAAAATTCATGATCCTCGGTGGCAAGCTCCAAACGCCTGTCGCGGAGCAAGTAGCAGCGCGAGTCTCCCACATGGCAAATGTGTACCGAATCCCCCAGCAGTTGGACTGCTGTTAAGGTCGTACCCATGACCGGAGCCCCGTGCTGCGCCATCGCCTCGTTGTAAATTTTTTCCTGTGCTGCCACCACTGCCGGCTTCAAATCCGCTGGGGACTGGACCATTTGGTTGATCGTATCCACTGCCATCTTGGAAGCGACGTCTCCTCCAACACCACCACCCACGCCGTCAGCCACCGCAAAAAGGCCGCGATCGTTGTTCACCAGAACTGAGTCCTGATTCATTTCCCGGGAGCCAATAACACTTTTGGCAAATCCTCGATACACCACGTTGCACACTCCTGCTGCTATTGAACCTTAATTTCGAGGTCGTTGAAGCACCGTATCTGGCACGACCGTCGCTCCCAAAGCTGAGAGTTTTCCGCGACGAGCACCTTGCAACTTCCACAAAGACCTAGACCTTTACAGTTTAGTTGCCGAAAGCGTCCCTGGTAAGGGGAAAAACCCGCCTCCAACAGCGCGGAGCGTAGTGTAGCGCCCCGCCGCACCCGGATTTCTGCGACACGAGCGGCATCCCAATAGATTTTCACCGTGACTTCTGCCACCCGAAATCTCCCCAAGCTGTCAGCCGGCTGACAGCCTCGTTTAGTTCCCACTATTCCAGCACTTGGCTCGGGGCTGACTGTATACAAACTGTGTATTGATTGCCATTATTCGCCGCGTTATAATTTATTAAGACGCCAGCACTTATAGAATTCTAGTTTTATCAAGTACTTAGCTGAGTTCCTGTTCTTCTGCACAGGGGGCGGCAGAGAGGTAAGGTTCCCCTAGCTTTGCCTCAAAAATCGGACAAACCCCCGAAACCGGAATCCTGGATTGGGCTTACCCCTCGCCTGGTCCAATTGTCCAATTCTGCCGCCCTTTTTTTTCTTTTCCGTAACGCACCGCCCGACGTTCCAATCCCCCGATAAACGTGCTAATTCTCGCCCTCGATGGTTAGCGCTGAAAATTGGTTGAGCTTGGACCTCTCTACACCACGAGGAAGTCTCGCGCTACACCGCAAAGAGGGAGCTTTGCGGCAGCTCGCCTCCGTCGACCTGGAGGGGCCGCACCGGCAGTCCGAACTCTTGTTGCCGGCAATCGACCAACTCTTGAGATCCCACGCGATGTCCACAGCCTCCATTCAACGCGTGGTACTCTGCTCCGGACCGGGATCCTTCACGGGGTTGCGAATCGGCTTTGCCTTCGCGAAGGGGTTTGCGGGCGCTCTAGCCATCCCGGTGGAAACTATTCGCGGTTCGGAAGCCCGCGCGCGCGCCTACTTTCGGCAGCAACCCGGTGAGACAGTTACCGTAGTCACTACGCTCACACCGCGCAGTCTCCTGTGGGAGCGCTTTCAGGCGGACTCGCTCACTGTCGTGGATGGGGGCACTTTCCTTCCCGACAGTTTTCATCTCTCGGCTGACGCAGTTGTTACGGATGCGCGGTTTCATATCGATCGCGCTTACGAGATACAATGTTCTGCAACTTTACTTGCCGAAGGCGTGTTTGAAAGAGACACTTTGCAGGAGAGCCAAACTAAGGAAACGCTGATTAAACTCACCCCCACATACACGGGTGGCGAGCGTTTTGAACCGGGCAATGGATAAATGGAAAACTCTTTCCTGTTAACGGTGATGGGGGTAGCGGCTGCGTGTATCCACTTTCTGGGATTCCTGCACGCTGGCTTCGCTATCATGAAAACGAGGACTTCCCAAGGTTCCACTGCCTGGGCTATCTCTCTCATTACATTCCCGTACGTCGCGCTACCACTATTCTGGATCTTTGGCCGCAATAAATTCCAAGGCTATGTGCGTGCGCGCCGATCGGACGATAGAAAACTGGGACATCTCGCCCGTGATTTAGAAGCCTATTGCGCCAAACATCACTACACATTTGAGAACGAACGCAGTGCCACGCACGCACTCGAAACACTCGTTAAGGTTCCATTTCTGTCGGGGAACGCCGTCCAGTTATACATAGATGGCGTTTCCACCTTCGACTCCATCGTCAAGGCGATTGAAGCCGCAGAAGATTATATTCTCATTCAGTTTTTTATCGTCAGAAATGACGAAATCGGGACTCGTATCCAGGAGCTCTTAATCGACAAGGCTCAACAGGGAGTGAGAGTTTATTTTCTGTACGATGACGTAGGCTGCCGCGACCTACCACATAAATATATTAGGGCAATGAGTGAAAAGGGCGTACATGTAGCCTCATTTGGTGGCTTCAGTCGACCGAGATCCCGCTTTCAGATCAATTTTAGAAATCACAGAAAGTTAGTACTCATTGACGGGAGATTGGCCTTTGTGGGAGGCCACAACATTGGCGACGAGTACATGGGCTACACGAAGAAGTACGGGCAATGGCGAGACACCCATTGTTCACTAGAGGGACCCGCAACCATGGGCCTGCAGCTCGCTTTTGTCGAAGACTGGTATTGGGCAACTAAGGACGTACCTGCCCTCAGTTGGTCACCAAAACCTGCTGCACAAAACACTCCCGTATTGGTTCTACCTACGGGACCCGCAGACGATCTCGACTCTTGCGAAGTCTATTTCGTGCATCTGATCAACTCAGCAAAAAAAAGAATTTGGATTGCCACCCCGTACTTCGTCCCGAGCGGGGCAGTCATTATGGCCCTGCAACTGGCTGCACTCCGCGGGGTTGAGGTTAGGATCCTCATCCCTGATATTCCGGATGGAATTGTGGTGAACATGGCTGCCTACACGTACATGCGCCAAGTCTCGATCTATGGGATCACCGTCTACCGTTACCTGCCGGGCTTCATGCACCAGAAAGTTATTCTCATGGACGACGAGGCAGCTTCCATCGGCACCGCCAATTGTGACAACCGATCTTTTCGACTCAATTTTGAAGTGAGCGCCCTGATAATCGGACGAGATTTCTGTTCAGAAGTGGAACGCATGCTCGAACGAGACTTCAAGAACGCTCGGCAATTTCACCTGGCTGAGCTAGACGCCAAATCGTTGGGATTCCGTCTAGTCGCCCGAGTGGCGCGTCTATTCGCCCCCATCCTCTAGCCCCGCTACTTGCGGCGGCGAGAGACCCACACGGCGATTCCCGAGACGACCATGATGAGCGGAAGAAAAAACACAGAAGCCACGTGAATGATTCGCATCCGGGCCTCGGTTATATCAAACTCGCTAACATCCGTAGGTTTGGGCCGAATTGAAATAAGATCTTCCTCATGCGCCAACCAGCTCAGCATGTTTTGAAAAATATCTGCGTTGATCCCAAATCTACCCATTCCGTTTGAGGCGAAATCAGAATCTCCCACAAAGACTGCCCTGAACTCGGGTTCCTCTTTGGGAACTTCGATTTTCTTCTCCACTTGCGCTGGCTTCTCCTCGGGGGGCCTGCCTTCTATGGGCCCGGTTACGGCTACCGCCAACGACACCGGCCCCTGCCGAACATTCTTCTGATCCGTCGAGATTCGATTCCCCTGCAAACTCGCGACCATGCTAGCGCCACTAGATGAAAACAAGGTGCTTACCCGAACCCCTTTCGGCACGTCTTTGGCCTTTTCTATCGGCGAGACAATCGGAAATATGCTTAGTTCCTGATTTTCGCGGGTAATCTCATGGTTGCGATCGTAATCCACGACGACCGGAGCTAACGGATTGCCACCGGCAAATTGCTGCAGCTTGTTTCGCTCGACTACGACTTTCTTGGGTTCCCAGTTCACACCAAAGTCCTTCGCCAATCCCTGGAACGCAGGCGAACCTTCCGGATCGAGCATGAACAGGACCTTGCCGCCACCCTTAATGTACCCTTCGAGCATCGTAAGTTCGCGCTCCACGACCGCGGACTTCGGCCCGGCAAGCACAATGATGTCGGCGTCGCCGGGAACCGCTTCCTTATCCAAGAGCAGCAGCTCTTCCACGTCATAACGGCCCGAAGTAAGCGAGGCCTTCATATCCGAATACCCTTCCCTACCAGTATCCGTAATCGAATGTTCCGCGTGTCCTTTAAGAAAATAGATCTTCCGCTTTTCCCCTTTGGCCACTTGGATAATTCCGTTGGTGAGCTTTTCTTCGATGCGAGGATCTTCTTCCCCTTGAAAGTTGTCCAACGTCGCCTTGCGTGACTCGCTCTCTATTATCACCGTGCTATTCTGCTTTATCCCGTACCGCTGGACCGCCAGGGGATCCTTGTCTACGTCGATATAGTCTTTGTGCAAACGCGACGTGTAATAGGAGTACTTTTCGAAAAGTTTTTCGAAAGCGGGAACCTTAGCAGGGGGCAAGAAAGCCCGCACCGTAACGTCTTGGTTCAAGCCTTGCAGTACCTTGATGGTCTCGGCAGACAAGGTGTTGATCTTATTCTTGCTAACATCAAGTTTTAAGTCGTATTCGTTGGCAATCATGTTGATGAACACCACAATGAACAACCCCAGTACGGCCATCAGCACCGAGTTCATTCCGTAGCGTGCCGTCTTCTTGCCAAAAAGACCTCGGATAAAGGAGATGTCTAGAACAATGTAGCCAATCAGCGCCAAAACGGAGACAGCACCACTAATTTGCCAAACTAGCGGTATGTGGGGAATCAAGTACGCCGCAAGCACACTGACAAGTGCTGTAACGATCGCGACCAGTCCAGTGAGCGCAATTCGAGAGTTCTTATCCATGGCGAATTATCTCCAACGATTACTCTCCACCACCCGGTGGGTGAAGAATAGCAAAAGGCCGGTAAAGGTAACAAAGTAGATGAGGTGCTTCATTTGAACCACCCCCTCCGTAAAGCTGTTGAGATGGGTCAACGGTGAAATATACACCAGAGTCGGGCCCACCTCGATCGGACCAAAGGATACCGTAATCCCCTGGGCAAACGTCTGTAGCAGCCAAAGAAAAATGAGGGCAATAAACGTGATGACTGCCGCAATCATCTGGTTGCTTGTCAGGGACGAAAAGAAAGTACCCAGAGCAACATAACACCCGACAGAGAGCAGAAGCCCGAGATAGTTAGAAAGAATGATTCTCACGTCCGGATTCCCCCACGCGATCATGAATAGAGCGTAGGAAAACGATAGCGCCACCATGGTTCCCATTAAGGTAAAGGCCGCTAAGAACTTGCCAAATACCAACTCGAAACCCTTGACCGGAGCTGTAAGAAGCAGCTCAAAAGTATGCTGCCGCTTCTCTTCCGCAAAGAGGCGCATCGTTATGAGCGGGGTCAAGAAACAAAGAATGAAGGCCATGTTCTGATAGAGAAACAGTGCCAAACGATCGAGCGTAATGTTCTGAGCAGCTCCGTAACGGTTGGCAATCTTATAGCTGTGGTAAATCTCCACAAACTTAGCAAAGATCATCCCCATGATGAAAAGAAAAATGCCAATCGCCACGTAGGCAACGGGAGAGAAAAAATAGCTTCTCAACTCTTTCTTGTAGATTGCTTTTAGGCCCGTCATTATCGACTCCCCTTAGATCCACTGATCAAGCTCAGATAGAAATCTTCCAACGGCAGTTGCACCGGCGACATGCGGATGAGCCCCGCGTTCTTGGACACTACTGTCTTGGATATCTCGGCCATCAGATCTTCCGCTGAATCGGATTCGACCACCAACCGGTTGCGGCCATTT
>JAGQZV010000037.1 GCA_020435295.1 Bdellovibrionales bacterium
AGATAGGCACCTTTTGGAACTCCATACCTTTTAGACGGCTAGGAAGCAGGCGTACTTTCCATATATAGATCAGCCACTTAGGTAAATTGCGGCGCGGCGCTGCCTAGGCCATGAGCAAAACCCAGGGACCGTTCGAGCCTAGAATATTGGCACGCTTTTCTCATTAAAATGCCGTAAGGACACCTATGCCCTCAGGCTCGAACAAATACAGGGACCACCTCTACCAGTATCGGGAGCACCCCGATCAAGCTTCCGAAGGCTTTTCTGATCACAGGGACTCCTTTTTTACGGTGTACCTTTCCGTACTCCCGTTTCTCGCCGTGGAGTATTACGCGGAGCTAAGTTTTAAAGTGCTTCCCTCAGGGCTCATCTTCCCGTTTGGGTTCCTCCTCTTTTGGGCATTTTTTTACACCTATTACAAACCCGGCTTTCTGGAAAAACGCCTGTCCAATACGGACGAATGGGACGTGGCAGGAATTCCTGCAATCCTCGTTGGCGTTCTTGTCTGGTTTGTTAAAGTGACGGTGGTCAGCCTAGCCAAAACGATTCTCAGTTACATCGGCATTGAAGCCCCGCAGAACGCGCGTAGGCAGCAGGCCGAAGCCCAGGCGGCCCATAGAAGAATGCAGCAGGAACGGGCGTTCCGGGGGGCGCAAGCACAGGAGCGGGCCAGGGAGCAAAAGCCTCGGCACCAAACGCCTCCGCCTCCTCAAGCCCCCAGCTTGCCGTCAGACATCCAGCAAGCGCTCGCCACGCTGGGCCTGTCCGATTGCCGCAACTGGCAGCGGATTCACCGCCGGTACCGAGAGCTTGCCAAACAATACCACCCCGATCTGAACCCCCACCTCACCGACGTGGGGCGTAGATTCATGATGTACGACGCGGCTTACAGAAAGTTGTCTCAAGTAAAAAATAAGTATTTTGCGGCTTAACTACTCGCTCTTTTTCGGGCTGATACCGCGAAGCATTTTTCGCGTCACCTCGGCGTACATTCCGCGTGGGTCTAGTCGGTTTGCCTTTTCCAGAAAGCTTCTTGCTCGAACAGGATCTTCCAACGCCAGGTAGTTTGCGCCCATATAATAGTAGAGCTCGCTAAGATCCGCGACGGTCCCCGTGGGGGCGTTCACCAGGGCCGCTAGAAGTAGGTGCAGCGATTTCTGATATTTTTCCGTGCGGTAGAGATAAATTCCCTCAAGCAGCGGGATGTGAAAATTGAGATACACACTCTCCTCGCGCAGTACGTCCTCGTCTGCGAGACGAGAGGTCAAGCTACCCTTTGCGGCGGATATCAAGGCTGGAACTTTTTCCACTTCTTTGTTCCAGTAAAGATAAAGATTCGCCATTTCATAATTGGATTTGAAGTCCGCGGGATTGGATTTTAGAACCTGCGCGTACTCGTTCTCGGCGTCTTTGAATACGGCCTCTTGTTTATCAAATTGTCGAGCTTGCCCGTAGGCCAGTCCCTGATAAAAAAGTGCCTGCGGCAAGTGAGACTCAAATTCCAAAGATCGCTGAAAATTCTTGATGGCATCACCCAGTTTTCCCAACCAAAGTTGCGCAAGCCCAATCTGTTGATAGCTCAAAAAATCGTACGGTTTTTCATGCACCAAATCTTTGGCAAGAGTTAAAGCGCGCTCGTATTCGCCCACTGCCATATAGCAGTAATAGAGAAGATACTTAATCCACTGATCTTCCCCTTTCGGATCAAGCACGAGATACGCCTCGAAGTGGTTGATAGCGCGAGTAAACTCTCCGGCAAGATAGCGCTTGTAGCCTTGCTCGCGAATAACGTGGGCATAATTGTTTTCTTTTGAGTCTACGGAAACGCCCGAGATCGGATCCGCAGTAATGCTGTTGCTCTTTTGTGCGGCACACCCACACACCACTAGCAAGATAGAAAAAAGAAGGTTTGTCTTTAAACTAATCACGGTCAGATTTGTATAAATTATCTGAGCTTAGCCTGAATGTAAACTTTTGCTAATGCGCGTTAGGTTCCAAGGCTTGACGAGTCCATGCCACAGTGCCACCTTAAAGGCTCGAGTTTCGGCGCTAGTTGTCATTTCTGTGTGCACAACACTGGTAGCTGGTGCCGGATAACATGGGGGGGCTAAAAATGAATACTCAAGTCAGAATCGTAGGCTTCGGCCTATTGTGTCTAATTGTTTCCTTTGCACAAACTGCGTTCGCAGCATCCATTCCGGAAGGGTTCACCGAATCCGTTTTGGAACAGGTTGCTGAAGGGAAAATCGTGGCCGATGTCCGCAAGGATACGGAAAACGAATTCCACGCGTTTCACCGTGCGTACTACCACAAGGTGTCTGCCGACTCGTTTTTGAAGTTAGCAATCAATCATCCAAAATACGCGGCGCTTTTCGACGAAGTCGAAGACGCACGTACACTAGAATCCAATTCCGATCTAACGGAACTGACCTATGCCATGGATCTAAAAGTCAAAGTTGGTTTCATTTCGTTCTACCTAAATGGCAAAGGGCGGCATAAGGTTCGCTACCCGGAGAATGCGGAAGATGAGGGCCAAGTGCTGAATGAATTGCTGAACTACAAAGACAAGGTTACCAAGCTAACCCAAAATATTCGGCTGGTTCCGTACAAAGAGGGTATGCTTGTGGAGCAGGAATTGGTACTGAAGATGCATCCGGATGCGTCATCCAAGAAAGCCATTAAGGATTACCTTAAGAACTTTCTGATGCGCTATCTCAGCACGTTTAGAACAGAACTGGAAAACTAACAATATTAGGAGAAAGGTATGAAGCGACTACGACATCTTTGGATAGCTTGCTTTCTAATTTCCGGAGTGGCGCGCGCGGGGTTTGAAGTCGGTGCACAAGTAAATGTGCTCGATTTCTTCATTCTCCCAAGCAACAACTCTGGCTTGACGACTAGCGCCCAGTTCGGTCTGGGTGCGATCTATGGCGGCTACTCCTTGGGTGACACCGTTTCGCTTCGTGCCTTTCTTTCCCAAGACAATACGGGTCGTTTGACAGGCACCGGCACGCTGTACGGACAATCTTTCAACGCAACAGGTACATTCAAGGTATTTACCTTCGGTGGGGAGCTTCTTGTGGCCCCGCCCATGTTCCCACTCTACTTAAAGGCGGGGATAGGAATTGGTTCGCTCAACGCAAGTGATTTCGGCTCGCCCTTCGACCAGCTCTCCATGAGCTTCGCCGCTCACTTTGGACTGGGGATCGCATTCAACCTAATGAAAACCCTGCGCTTTCACCTTGGCCTGGACGGCGTGTGGCTGCAGCTCAATCCAGGCAACTCCGGGATAACGGGTGTCGTGGGATTCCCGTACTTCAAGACCATCCTCGGAGTGACATTCAAGCTCTAAAACGCGCTACGTATCGTGCCTTGTCGCCAGTCCGTCGGAAGGCTATCTTGCTCGGGTGGATAAGAACTTAAAGGGCTTGATCGCATTTACCACTGGCTTGTACACGGGCTACGCGCCCTTCGCCCCTGGCACCTGGGGATCCGCGCTGGCGGCTGTGCTTCTATACTTTATTGCCGATCTCTCAATGGGACTTCACGTCGTATTGACCGCCGCCCTTCTCGTAGGCGGCGCCTTCGCGTCAGAACGCGTCGCTGCAACTTTCGGCGAACAAGATTCCTCCAAAATTGTGATTGATGAAATTGTCGGGATGCTGATCACTATGATAGGTATTCCTTTTACCGGTTATTGGGTAACGATCGGCTTCTTAGTTTTTCGCTTCTTCGATATCACCAAACCCCCACCGGCAAGATTTTTGGACACCAAACTGAAGAACGGTTGGGGTGTCATGTTAGACGATGCCGTTGCAGGGATTTACGGAAACATACTTTTGCAATTAATGCTTCGCTCGAGCTTTTAAGGAGACCAACATGGATAATCTGGATACGCAAAATCGCCAAAAAGCCGTGGAAATGGCTTTGCTCAATATTGAAAAACAGTTCGGTAAAGGATCCATCATGAAAATGGGGGACCGGGGGCTTACCAACCTGGGTTTGGGAGTGGTCCCTACCGGGTGCTTGTCTCTGGATGTTGCCATGGGAATCGGTGGTTTACCCCGGGGACGCATTACCGAAATTTATGGGCCAGAAGCTTCCGGTAAAACTACCATCGCTCTGATGACCGTAGCTAATGCACAGCGCAATGGTGGTGTCGCTGCGTTTATTGATGCTGAGCACGCTCTAGACACCACGTACGCAGCCAAGCTTGGCGTTAATACTAACGATCTGCTGATCTCCCAACCGGACTCTGGTGAGCAAGCACTAGAAATCGCAGAAATTTTGGTACGCAGCGGTGGTATCGATGTCATCGTTGTAGACTCTGTTGCCGCTTTAGTCCCACGCGCTGAATTGGAAGGTGACATGGGGGACTCCCACATGGGCTTGCAGGCCCGGCTAATGTCCCAAGCCTTGCGAAAACTGACTGGCTGTGTCAGCAAATCCAAAACCTCAATGATTTTCATCAATCAGCTCCGCATGAAGATCGGTGTAATGTTTGGAAACCCCGAGACCACAACCGGTGGAAATGCTTTGAAGTTTTACGCCTCTATGCGGCTCGATATCCGGCGAATTTCCGCTCTGAAAAAGGGAGAGGAAGTCATTGGTAGCCGCACCCGAGTGAAAGTGGTGAAAAACAAGATGGCCCCACCATTCAAACAAACGGAATTCGATATGATCTACGGTGAGGGTATCTCCCGCGAAGGAGATCTGCTGGATCTCGCCACGCGTTATGACATCATCGAAAAAAGTGGTTCATGGTTCAGCTACGAAGGGGAACGTCTTGGACAAGGGCGCGATAACACAAGGTTATTTCTCAAGGACAACCCTAAGTACGTCGATAAGATTAAGAAGAAAATTGAAGAAAAGCTCGCAGCCGACGGACAATATGTACCGGCGGCAGAGCCAAAGAAAGTAGCAGACGTAAAAGCGGATGGGGCTTCCAAAGAAACAACCAGCACCGAGAGCCGAACTGGCCGCAACACCAGCGGACCGGTTCGACCAAATCCTAAGAAGAGCAACTGAGAAAAAAGCTTCTGACGTACATTTGAAAGTAGGGCTGCCCCCAATCGTTCGCGTCAACGGGCAGCTCTACTATCTTCGCGACGATCCTAATACCAACCCCAGCGCCATGACCGCCGATCAACTGCGTGGCATGGTGTACACCCTCATGAATCCGCGCATGACGGAAAAATATGATGAGGGACGAGAAGTTGATTTGAGTTATGAGCTCCCAGGTGCGGGCCGTTTTCGTATCAACATCTGCCAGCAACGATCGCGCCCGCGAATTGTGATACGCTACATCCCTGAAGCCATTCCGACGCTGGATCAGCTTAGCGTACCTGCTACCGTAGAAAAATTGGCAATGTCTTCCCGTGGCCTAATTCTAGTGACTGGTGCGACGGGCAGCGGCAAGTCAACGACTCTGGCCGCGGTAATGGACGCCATCACCCGGAAGCGCTCCTGCCACATCATCACTATTGAAGATCCGATTGAGTTCATGTTCAAAGATCGCAAAAGCATCGTCACGCAAAGAGAAGTGGGGATCGACACGCCGGATTTTGGAACCGCACTGAAATACGCTCTCCGCCAAGATCCTGACGTGCTTCTTGTGGGAGAAATGCGGGATGAAGAAACCATATTGATGGCGTTGTCGGCTGCAGAAACCGGCCATTTAGTTCTAAGTACCCTACACACAGTGGACGCGACGGAAACCATCAACCGCATCCTGGGAAGTGTCTCCCCAGGGCTGCAAAATCAAATTCGCAGCCAATTGGCCGCGGTTCTAGTGGGAGTCGTCTCTCAGCGCTTACTGAGACGCAAGGACAACCAAGGCAGAATCCCTGCCGTAGAAATACTTGTATCCAACCGCCGTGTGCAGGAAATCATTTCCGACGCAAACCGAACCAAGTCGCTGCGAGAGGTGATGGAAGAAAGCACTAACCTCGGCATGCAGACCTTCGATCAAAGCTTAATGGGTCTTTACAAAAAAGGACTGATTTCCAAAGAAGAAGCCCTCGCCCATTGTAGCAACCGTCGCGATTTTCAGCTACGTCTCGAAGGCGTCCTACCCGGAGAGTGGCAGGACAAGGACGAGAAACACCCGCACGAAACCAGCCATAAATCCTACGAACTCAAGGGGAACATCGAACTTGACCACGTCTCCGACGATCATTCGGACGACTAAGGCCGCCGATGTTGTCTCTAGGCGGGAGACGACAGCGGCTCAGCGTGCTCTCGCCGGTACTCGTCCATGACCTTGATATCCCAGACAAGTCCAAACAAAGCCAACGTTCTCAACAGGGCATAGTGGAAATCCACTTCCCACCAGTTTTTCCGCACCGTGAAGTAACTTGGGTGCGCGTGGTGATTGTTGTGCCATGAGATGGCGCCTCCCAAATGTACCGCGAACATGAGAAAGCTGTTCGTGGACTGATCATGGGTTTCGTACGAGCGGTAGCCGATCGTGTGATTTATTACGTCCACTAAGTTGGCTAGGTATATCAAAAGGAAAGATTTGACGAACACCCCGTAGACGACAAAGCGTATCCCGTTGAGCGTATCAAAACCATGGCCCTCGCCGACAACCCCGCCGATACCGAAGCAAACACCCGCCCAAAGCAATTGAAGCCCATTCACATGCTGATCAAAAAACCGGTGAACGGGATCCGATCCGATATCGGACGCATGCCGTTCGTATAAATCATAACGACTAAAGCCGTACGGCAGATTCCAAAACCAAGCAATCAAGGCGTAAAAGATCCCCTTTGTGGGCGTGTGTGGATCGGCCTCTTCATCCGAATATCGGTGGTGCACGCGGTGCATGGCCACGTACTGAACGGGTCCGGCAAAGGGCCCGCGCCAAGTCAACGTTCCAAACAAGCTGCCGAGGTACTCTATCCACTTTTGAGTCTTGAAGCTAGCGTGAGTCAAGTACATATGGTGGAAAATGCCCATGGAGTACGCAAACAAACTGAGCGAAATCCAAGCAAATAACATCGCCTGCCACGTGAAGAGAAAGGGAGCAACGCCCAACGCCACAACATGAATGGCAACCACTTGCCAAAGGTATCGTTTCGCGAAAACCACCTGACTGTGATTGTCGACAAGTTTCATACAGCCCTCCTTGGGTATGCGTAAGCCCCACTCAGGTATCTAAACACCGCAATCCCTTTAGCAACGGGATGGGGCGAACGGTAGTAACCGATTTCGTTTAGGTATCTGTTTGTACGTTTGAGATTGTAAAATGGGATCCCTGGGTAAAGATGGTGTTCGAGGTGGTAGTTGCTACCCAAGAAAAAGAGATCCCATAGCCAGCCCACTCTGCTTCGAGAGTCGGCCCCCAAGCCGTGGCCCGTCCCGGCGTGCTCGAAGTAGGGATTCATTCCAGAAAGAACAACACTCGAAAGCCGCACTCCCAGCAAGCAGAAGTAAAAACTAAGATAGTTAAAGATAAGATAGAGGTGTACCGTGGTCATCCATCCCACCACGAGGAAATTGAACTGTGCCAAACGGCGCACAACTTCTGGTTTTAGTGGAAAAGGTGCCTTGAACTTGAGGGGTTTGCCCATTGCCAGATAAAGCGCGTTACGGCCATAAACCAGAAATGTAAGGGGCCTAGCGAGAAAAATCCGTGTCGGCCACGAGTTAAATTTTCCAAAAATTTGCCCGTCTGGATCCCCCACTTCGTTTGCATGCAAGTGATGGTTCCAATGCGAAATCGCAAACCCGATCTCTACAAATGGAAACAGCGGTGCCGTCGCGATGATTCCGATCACGCAACTGACCACCCGATTTTCGTGAAGGTTAAAATGAAAAGCGTCGTGCCCGAGGTACCCGGCAATTACAAGTCCCTGCCCTCCGGCCAGCAATAGCGGCAGCGAAGCCAAGCCTTTCACCCAGAGCGGCCACGCACTCTGCCAGAGCCACCAAGTAACAAAGCTTGCTCCCAACCAAAGGCTCACGGAGTAGACGAGGCTCAGCCAAAGCCTCGGAGTGCTACGTGCGTACAACTCTTTGGGCACGCGCGGACGGATCGTTACGGCAGTTGTGGTACTCATTTTTCCCCCTATTCACCTACAACGCTTAGCGCTAGCAAAGTTTGAGCAATCACTCAAACAAAATGGATTAGAAAAAACAACAATCTTCCAATCATTTGGATTCATGTCATTTTTTGAAAGGGCGCAGATGATTTTTGAGTTAGTGTTTCCAGAAGGACGGCGAGGCTTCAGCCAAAAACTCCCCAACGTCTGACTTGTATGGACGCTCAACATCGTCCACAACGTAGCGTGGGACCAGATACCCAGGCAAAAGCGTACGCAACACTTCGTAGATGGCAGCCCCCTGCTGGAAGCTCAACCAAAAATGGCGCGTGCCTCGTGCGGGATCGGGGTGGTGAAGGTAATAGGGAACGTTACGCATGCTCATCAAGGCGTCGCTCAACGCGGCAAGCGTGTGCGGATCGTCGTTGACTCCTTTAAGGAGCACCGACTGATTAAATAGCCAGGCACCCGCTGACAAGAGTCTCCCGCAGGCGGCAGCACTCCTTTCTGTCACCTCCCGAGGGTGATTATAATGTGTTACCACTACCGTCGACAAACGGGTGGCACTCAGAGACGTTGCCAAACCTGCCGTCACGCGAGAAGGGAGCGTGACGGGTACGCGCGTATGAATACGAACTCGTACTACGGAGTCAATTTCCGCCAGACGTTCTAGCACCGCAAACAACTGCTCATCGGAAAGCATCAGAGGATCCCCTCCGGATAGAATGACTTCTCTGACCTGCGGCTGCGTCCGTACGTACTCCAGCGCGGCGTTTACGCTCCCGCCAAAAAGCGTTTGCTTATCTTTATTGAGGAGCGTCTTGCGGAAACAATAACGACAATACATGGAACAATTCGGAGTCAGGTGCAACAGCAACCGTTCCGGGTACCGGTGGGTCACGTGGGGGGCCGGCTTATGCTGTTCGTCTTTTAAGGGATCCTCGTCCCCCCAGCCCTCCTCTACTTCTTGTAGTCGGGGAAGCGCTTGCAATCGGATGGGACAATTCGGATCGTCCTTGTCTATTAAGTCAGCATAATAGCGGGGAAGCAAAAGGCCGTATCTGGAAACGACCCGCCGGTAGGCCGCAGTTTGTTCAGGGTCAATCCAACCGCCGGCTGCAAGCTCCTCGGCGGTACGCAGCGCCCCGGATAGCTCGTTTTGCCACTGTTCCACCCCCGCAGATTAAAGAGTCGTTACGCGGTGTCAACCCCAGAGCCTAGCCGCGGCTCTCTTTGCTTGGCGGGCCAGTTTAGGTTATGAAATTAGGAGCATAGGAAATCATGAGTCGGGAGGAGTATGGGAATTCCATCTACCAAAAACAAGTTAGCTGCGTCGGCCTCCAAACAACCCTACCCCTATCAGTTTCAAGCGGACTTTGAGGACCCCGATTGGCGGCGACTCCCGGGCTATAAGAACGTTTCCGAAGAGGAATGGAACTCTGCGCTTTGGCAACGCAAGCACATGGTACAAAGCGTGAGGCAACTAAAAGAAGTGTTTGGAAGCTTCCTTAGTGATTCCATGGCCGAAGACATTCAAAGGGATCACCAGGAACGGGCAACCATGTCCTTGATGGTCCCTCCCCAAATGATTAACACAATGAATGAAACGGATTTGAAAAACGATCCGATTCGCCACTACATGATTCCGATGTTTTCGGATCGTTTGACCAAGTGGCACACGCATCCCAAAGCAACTCGTGACAGTCTGCACGAGGCAGAAATGTGGGTGGTAGAGGGGCTCACCCACCGCTACCCGACAAAGGTACTTGCCGAGTTACTGTCGACTTGCCCGCAATATTGTGGGCATTGCACGCGCATGGATCTGGTCGGTCAAAGTGTGCCGCAAGTGCCCAAACGAAAGTTCTCGACGCCGCAAAAGGAACGCCACCAGCAGATTTTGGATTATTTGAAGCAGAACAACTCGGTCCGTGATGTGGTGGTCTCCGGCGGAGACCTGGCGAACCTGCCCATTCAAACCTTAGATACTTTTGTATCGTCGCTAATGGAAATCGATCACATCCGTGATATCCGACTTGCCACAAAAGGGCTCATGGGTCTACCGCAGCATTTTCTTCAAGACGAAGTGCTCAAAGTTTTCGATAAGCTAGCGAAGACGGCCAATGAGCGAGGGGTTGCTCTAGCGGTACACACACATATCAACCACGTGAACTCGGTTACGAAAAACGTCTGCCAAGTCTCGCGAAAATTTCTTTCGATGGGAATTCGGGCCGTTCGCAACCAAGGCGTGTTGCTTTGCGGGGTGAACGATTCTCAGAAAGCGCTGCTCGATCTTTGTTTTCGCCTCGTCGATCACGCCGCCATCGTGCCTTATTACTTTTACATGTGCGACATGATCCCAAACTCTGAGCACTGGCGAGTTTCTTTGGCGCGGGCCCAAGAACTGCAGTTTCAAATCATGGGGTATTTGCCAGGCTACTCGACGCCACGCTTGCTCTGCGACGTTCCCTTTGTCGGCAAGCGGTGGGTCCACCAAGTAGAAAGCTACGACAAGATAAAGGGAATCTCCTACTGGAAAAAGAATTACCTCACATCGATTGAGTGGAATACACCTGAGGTCCTAGAAAAGCTGTACGAATACTACGATCCCATCGACCGCTTACCGCCCGAAGGACAAGCCTACTGGAAAGCCCAAGAAGCGGCAGGTAGCTAATTTCCAGTTGCCCTAGCCACCGAAAAGAATACCGCGCTCTTTTGCTGCCTTTAGGAAGGGGGAGTCAGTACTGACGTAGCGATTCTTCCCAGCTCCCGTTTCTAAAGGGACAAGGCTAACAGTATCGTTTTGGTAGGAAGCCATCGTATCGAACTTGCCTTTTACAACAGCATCGACTGCAGCGGCGCCGAAACGACCTGCGAGTATTCTATCGAAAGCATCCGGCGAGCCCCCCCGCAACAGGTGCCCCAGCACGATGGCACGGGACGTTCGGCCCGTCAGCTTTTCGAGGTCCATGGCTACCTGGTGGGCCACCCCACCCAAGCGGACAGGTTCGGGCGAGTCCTCGATGATGCGGCTAACGGTCTGCTCGCCACCGACCGGCTTGGCTCCCTCCGCCACGACGACAATCGAATAGCGCTTTTCAGCGTGGTACGCGTCGTTAAGCCCCTTGGCGACTTGGGCCAAATCAAAAGGAATCTCCGGAATAAGGATGGCATCCGCGTCGCCACCAAGGCCGGCGAAAAGTGCGATCCAGCCGGCATTGCGCCCCATCACTTCCACGACCATGATCCGTTGGTGAGACTCGGCAGTCGTGTGGAGCTTGTCCAGAGCGTCTACGGCCGTACCAACGGCTGTAAAAAACCCTATCGTAAATTCTGTGCCGTTTAGATCATTATCGATGGTCTTGGGGATGCCCACCACATGGACCCCCTTCTCCGCCATCTGGTGCGCAATCGCTTGAGTACCGTCGCCACCGACTACAATGAGTGCTTCTACCCGCGCCTCACGCAGGTTCTCTACCACCTCATCGGATCGATCCTCGTACTCCTTTTGGCCGTTTCGTTTCACCGGAACACGGAAGGGCGTATCAACGTTAGACGATCCCAAGATCGTGCCGCCCTTGGAAAGGATACCCGTGGTATTGGCCAACGTAAGCGGAACGAACTTGTTCTCGAGCAGCCCCTTAAAACCGTAGGGTATGCCTACAACTTGGATGTTGTGATCCACAGTACAGCTCTGCACCACCGACCGGAGGGTAGCATTGAGCCCCGGACAATCGCCCCCACCCGTCAAAATAGCTATTTTCTTAATCATGTTTGTTAGATTTCATTCCTTAAACTTAATAGCGAATGCTTGCATGGTATCCAGGAAGCCCACCGGCTCGTAGTGGATATCGACGATGGCATCCGCCCGCAGTTGTTGACCGCCCTCGATAAGACGTTCCAAGGCTCCTTTGTATGTCCAACTACGCGACTCGACAAGCCCAAGGTAATCAAAAGGACGCGTCATTCCGCGACTAGTCCAGATGATCTCCGGCGCCTTGGGCGCACCCGTCTCGGCAACGTAAGCGGTCTTTGGGGACTCTGTAATCGTGGTCGAAGCACAGGCCCCGAGCAACAAAAGTCCCACCCCGAAGCACAATCTGTGCATGAAAAGTCTCATGATTTCATTTGTATTTATAGGAGGTTTGGGCCAAACTCAACACCTGAGGCCAAAAAAAGCCCCCCTACATCTAGAATCTTGCGTTACGTGAGGGACCTGTCATGAATATGGCTTTGTGGAATGACGAACAGCACCGTCCGCTGCAGCATATCCGGGTCATTGATACCTCCGTTATGCTTCCCGGCCCGCTACTTACCCGAATCCTGGCCCAATACGGTGCAGACGTCATTAAGGTAGAAAAGCTGCCCGGCGGCGACCCCATTCGTGATTTCGACGATTCCAACCTCCATGAGCTACTAAACCATGGGAAGCGTTCCCTAGCCCTAGACCTCCACAAAGAGGAGGCCAAGACGGTCCTCAAACAACTGGTCGAGGAAGCGGACTTATTCGTGGAAAGCTACCGGGAAGGAGTCATGGACCAGCTGGGGTTGGGCTATGCGGACCTCTCAGAAGTGAATCCCGATTTGCTCTATTTCTCGCTGCGTGGTTTTGGCGGCAAACAAGCCACGCACGCTGGCCACGACATCAACTTTATTGCAGCGTCTGGCTGCGGCGAATGGTTTATTGAAGCTGGCAATCCGAACTACAGCACGCAATTTGGCGACCTGGTGGGCGGGGTGATGGTCCCGGCAATCAAGCTCCTGGTTCATTTGGCGAACCCGGCGCGACGGGGGATGCATGTTGTTTCCAACATGGATGAAAACTTCAGAATGCTGTATCTGCCCCGGGCGTTTGACGAGTTCAAGATGCATCAGCAGGGAAGCAGTTACCATACTCTCCAGGAGCACTTGGACGGGAGTCGACCGCATTCCCGCTTCTACCGATGCCGGGACCAGCGTTGGGTGTCTCTCAACGCGGTACAGGACAAGCATTGGAAGGCGTTTTGTGAAATGGTCGATCACGAAGAGTGGATCCCACGCAAAGAAGACCCCAAGTTGGTACCCGAACTCGTTCAGCTATTTGAAGACGCCCCGTCTTCTTATTGGGATGCATTGGCCACAAAAAAGGAAGCGTGCCTACGACGAGTCATCACGTGGGAAGAGCAGCTGAACTACTCGCAAACCAAACCACAGCTATCTGCAGATCCTTTAAGCTGGTGCGGTTTTCTACCGAATCTGTCCCTCACCAAGGCGCCAGCGCTTGGCCAAGACACGTTCTCGCTTCTGCACTCGCTTGGAGCCACCAACAAGGAAATATCTGCGCTTGCCGACGCGGGCGTCATCATCAACCCAGATACCACTAAGCCATAAATCGCGGCTATCACACAAATTTCCATTATCAATTTTCGCAATTCATAGCGTGGCTCTACTCTCTTCCTATCGCCACGGCGACTAGCAGGGAGAGCAAGAATGAACGTTATAACCCGAAGAGATTTGATAGTGGGTACGGTAAAAACCACTTCCGCTTTAGGGATCCTGGGGCCGATTTCACGGGCTCTCGGGGCGACACCATCGCAAACGGAGGGGCCATTTCATCCGGTGAATCAGGACAACGATTTAACCCGCAAAAGCCCAAATAGCCCACCTGCGATCGGCGAGATAATTTACCTCTATGGCGAGGTCCGGGATGAACAAGGGCGGGGCCTTTCCAATGCCGTGGTTGAACTTTGGCAGGCCGCCGCCAACGGCAAATACAATCACCCCGGGGATCCGAACCCTAAGCCGGTGGATCCGAACTTTCAGTATTGGGGAAGAGACATCACCGACGCTTCAGGGAAGTTCGCGTTCAAGACCATCCGGCCTGGTGAGTACCCGGCCGACGCTACTTGGACGCGCCCAGCGCACATCCATTTTCGTATCTTACGACCAGGCTTCGAGGACCTGACTACCCAAATGTACTTCAGCCCGGAAAACGATCACGAACAAGAACTACTAGAAAAGGACCGAATTCTGAATGCACTTTCACCCGCGGATCGCAAAAAGCTAATCATAGAATTTAGATTGGCACCAACCGCGAGCCACCTGGAGGCAAATGCAAAAGTGGGATTCTTTCCTATCGAGATGCGCCAGAACAGGCAGACTTGATTTCTGCTTCGATAAACCGTGCAATACTGCGGCTCGCGCGAGACTTTTGTGCATCGGCCCGGAACACCAAACAATGTTTGTCGATAAATCTGGGACTTTCGACAATCGTCTTTAGTTTCATCGATACTACTCGCGAGGCCACGCGCCCAGGCAAGATCCCAACGCCTTGTCCCTCCGCTACAAGTGACGCGATAACTTCCAAATTGGGAGAGTGCAATAGGCGCTGAAATCGCCGCCCCTTTTTATGCAACTGCTGCAAGAGAGACTGCGTTTGTGCCAAGTCCGGATCGCACAGCAAAACGGCTTGCCCTGAGGTGGAATCATTGAGCGGTGTAGTGACGGGTCCGGTCCACAATCTGACTTCATCTTTGACAAGCGGCTTGATGATGAGATCGGGGTGCTCCCACGGGTTCACAACGATTCCAAAGTCTATCTTAAAACTAATCACGTCTTCGGTGATCTTTCTTGATAGGTCGTGAGTAAGACGCACCTGCAGATCGGGATTTTCTCTCATCAACTTTGGCAGAAACAGGGGCAGGGCATAGAGCGCAACAGAGGGATGGCAGCCGATAGTATATCGCCCCCGCAGTTCCTCCTCATCCTTGAGGGCGTCGCTCTGGATGCGCTCCCATTCCCGCACCAAACCTTGAACTTGATGGGAAAGCTTTCGCCCCGCATGCGTAAGTTTTACACCCGATTTGGTACGTACGAGCAAGGCCAGGCCAAGGTTGGCCTCCAAACGCTGGATGGCAATACTGAGTGTCGGTTGGCTAATCCCGAGTCGCTCGGCCGCACGCGAGATATTTAGTGTATGGGCAACCTCCAGAAAATAACTCAGCTCCGCAGGGGATGGGATCATACCAGCACTCCGTTCAACAATATGCGTAGCCCGGTAGCCCGAAAATGGCAAAAGCCGAATCGCAAAAAAAAGGCGGATCCGCAAGGATCCGCCTTTTACCTAAACCTTTGAAGTTATCCAACGATGCGAAGTACGTTGTCGCGGTTATTCGTTCCGGACTGATTGTTCGTACTCTTTGCGGTCGTTTTAGACTTCCCATGCAAGAACGGAAAGAACACGAGTTGCGGCAACAGGCCGTAGAGCACGGCGGTAAGCACGACAGCTAACCCTGCTTGCCAGTTAGTGGCACCATTCGCGGCTATGTGAATGCAGCCACTCAATGCCGCGATATAGCCAAGCATGGTCGAAAGCCGGCCAATCGAACGCATCTGGCGGGTATCGTTGCGGTCCACCTTTCCGGTAAAAACACGGCCGATGAAACCACCTATGCCATCAAAACCGTAGCTGTAGATGCAGTAAAACAGCGTCGGAATGGCGATCATTATTGCTGTGTTCAGGTTAAAGAGGGTTTGCAGCTTTCCCCCTTCCAGGTAGGTCCCCGTCGCGAGCGATGCGCCTAGGACCGCCCAATACACTACGTGATTCATACGTTCCTCCAGTATTTGACTATAATGTTAGTCTTCTTCTCTTGCCTCAATTGTGAAGATTTCTTCACAATCGGCATAAGCACATGAACATAGACGCTTATAGCGAAGAGTGATCACGGTTCAGACGGGGATAATGCAGGACCGAGCCTTGTTAGAACGGCCCCGCCGACCGCTCCGGCAGACGCAGAGCGATAGTCGCATAAGATATATACCGTCTACTTGTTAGTGCTACTAGCCGCTGCCGCTCTGGCCTGCGCTTCCGGAAAATACGCTGGGTAAACGGCGTCTTGTTCCTCACTGGCCGTGGCTAGAAAGAAGGATTCCAGCGGTTCCAAAATATCTTCCAAAAGTGCGTGCCGCCCACCTACCTTCCCGTCCGCGGCAAATTCGTTGAGGCTCGCCTCAAGCGTTTCGTAGGGAACAAGTAGTTCGCGAAGAGCCTCAGCACGCCCTTCAGTCTGGGCAAATACATCCGGGCGAGCGCGAACCGCTTTCTGAAAGGCGGCAGAGCCTGGCAATTTCTCCAGTTGCTCGCGTATAGACGCATAGTCGTCGGTCGCAAAGCCGTCTCCCACAACTAGCCTCGCGTAATCCAAAATGGCCGCGCGGCTCGCGTCTAGCGCCTTCAAACGAGTTGCGGTATCGCCCACCGGCGCATCAAAACGGGCGGTAAGCTTCTCTTCGAACTCCTTGCGTTTCCCGGCTAAGACCACATTGTGGAGAACCGGAATAGCCCACTCTTCAAGGACCTTAGCCTTAAGGCCGGAAAATGGATTGTGGCCATCCGCCAAAAAGCTTTGCCTAATCAATTCATTAAGCTTTAGGCGTGGCTCTCCGTCCTTGGTCATCGCCATCGTTGTCATCTCAGCCCCTCGTCCACTACCCGAAATCTCGTAGTAGCGACTGGTCGTGGTGCGCAATTGATCAAATACGACTTCCCGGTTGGGGAACGGACCACGGAAGTCTTCGGACACAACGAAGCTCAACCGAAACCTCGTATAGACCCTGGCGTAGGTCCAGCGGATAGTAAACGCCATCGTGGTCGGGAAATCCTCTCTGACTTGCTGGGGAACATCAGGGGATGTGTTAAACACCTCATCCGAAAGCCCAAACTCGTCGTAGCAGATCTTAATGTTTCCCACGCCCAATTGTTCCAAGACGTGAATTTCGGTCGGAATCCAACTGGCAATGATGGCGCGTTGATCGGCGTTCACTTCAAGAACGGGTTCTCCAAATTGATCTTTTTGTTTCTCCTTGTTTGTGGAAATGCCACCCAACTCAAAATTGCTGCATTTTCCTATCTTTCCGGTGAAATTGGGAACCGAGCGATTAACGGTGTAGGCGGCGCGAATGGCGTCGTCCGGTTGGTTTCCATAAAGAGTAGCCGTCGTAAAATTGTGTTTCTTTTTGAAATCGCCGAGCAACGTGCCTATCTCCCGTCCGAGTTGCTCTATCAGCTTCGGCTGGTAGGCAAAAAGATCTTCCTGCATTCCGTCAGTCAAATGCGCCTGGCCTTGCACCTGTGTAAGAAACCGGCGCAAGGTATTACCCGTTTGAAGAATCCCCGCAAGGTTTGACAAAGCCCCCTGATCGGTGCGGGAGTGGCGTTCGAAAAACTCCGGCCATTTTTTGGCCATTTTCAAGTAATCGTTGGCGCACAGGGCCCACACCTTTGGATTGGGTAAGGGCTCAGCGGCCACTTCCAGGCCGAGCTCGCGGTAGTAGCTTGCCGTCGCCCCGATCCGATTCCAATAGTCGGTTGTCGTATTGAGGGGCTGGTACAACTTCTCCAGTACTTCGAGCACCCCCTCCCCGCCCTGCAGTCCAGCAATCCGGCCAGTCATCGTGGTGTCTGTCGACGTAAACCGAGCACAGTTGTAGAAAGCCGCCATGGTATCATTGTAGTTGAAGTAATCAAGATCCGCCTTACTCCACTCCACGCGGCTATGTAGGTTGCGAATATCACGCATCGCCGCTTCAGAAAAAGCAGACAGCATGTTCTGCTCTAGGCGTAGCAATTGCTCCTGCGTGGCCCCCATAGATTTCGCGTGCGCATAGAGCAGCTGACTCAGTTCGCGGTGGTTGGCATTCAGTGTCCGCTCCAGGTTTGCTAAGCGGTTCATGAGCGCCGCTTCGAGCTCACTGAACCACTGCTGCACATCTTCGCGAAACTCCGCCAACTCCACCCTCAACTCGCGCACCTCACTTTGCAATCGGCCGATGGCCTCGAGCAAGAGTTGGGTATCGGAGGGACGTGGGTTTAAGATTGACTGCATCCCTTGCAGCAATCCGGTCACAATTCCGTAGCCACCCATTAGCAGCTGGGGAGCCGAAATCAAATTGTTAGAAAAACGGTCCAGAAGCTGGCTCACCTGCAACGCCCCTCGGCTTGCCTGCGCAAAACTACCCATCTCAGGCACTTTTTTCCCCAATTCATCCAGTAGGCTGGTGAGGCCAAAGTACGGGGCGTATTTCTCGGCGATTTCTTTTTCCAATTCCGCGCGCCGCTGCTCGCTAACTTCTTCACCAGAAGGTCTGGCTAATTCTTTTTGTTTCTTCAAGAGCTGCGCAAACAAGTCCGCATATTCTTTCTTTTGCTGGGAACTCAGCCCCCCTTTGCGAAGGGCATCAATCTTGTCCTCAATACTTTGATTGCGCCACAGTTGCGCGGCGTCCGGGTGCAGGCGCTCCCAATCAGTATCGTCGTCGTCCAGATGCAAGTTTTTTAGAGGATCCTTCCATAAGCCTTCGAGAACTTTCTTGTACCTGGGATTTGTTTCTGCCAGATCAAGGTTATCAGCGATGGACAGCCGCTGCTGTAGAGAGCTATCCATCAGCGACCACAGCGCATCGCCACCCTCGTTGAGCGCGAAATTCACCCCCAGCTCGTCTTCAAACATTCGGCTTTGTCGGCCCCATTCCTTCCAGCCGGTTTTCAAAGCTTCTCTGGCAAGCGGTTTTGGACTGACTGACCACAGAGAGTCGACCAGTGCGTTGCCGATTCCGAGCGCTTCTTTACCGAGCGCCTCTCGACGCGCTCGATCGGCCAGGGGTCCGTATTTGTTATCCCAGGCGGTCTTGATACTGTACGCAAATCTAGCACCTTCTACCGGATCTAAGTCTGGTTCTCTTTCATAGAGCCGGCGCAGAACGTCCGCCGCCACCCGATCGGCAAAAGTAGCCTGGGAAAGCAACGCTTGATCCACCATGTAGTGGAGTTTCTCGGGTCCGGGCGGATCCGCCAGAGTCAAGCTGCCCATTCCCATCAAACACAATGCAATCCATTTTTTCACAGCGTACTCCCTCTGCCCCCGCGTTAGACAAACTCAATACGAACCGGTAAAGCAGAAAGCGTACCAGAAAGCACTTCAACTAAACGCAAATGAAATTAGAAACTTATGAAAAAAGCCGCTGGCTCAGTCTTGAGACAATCTCACAGTTGAGACGAACACACAGCACTGAGGCAGCGGCACCGATCGCCAGTCTCTAGTAACTCGCCACTAGAGAAGTCGTGTACTGCCAGTCAAAGTTCTTTTTGCCGGCGTTTGGCAAGCCGTCGTAGCGCCCGGTGAAAGCGAGCTGCATCGAAAAGTGGCTGCTCAAAGCCACCGCAATGGAGGGCTCAAAATTCACCAAGAGGTTTAGGCCTTGCGACAAATCCGGCAACACTTCGACGTATACCTTGCCACTCACAGCATCAGTGATGCTCTTGCCGGCCTCAGCGTATGTTCGAATAAAGTTACTATTCGTGACCGTCCCGCCGATGTTGTTTTGCTTCTGGTGCAAATAACCAGCTTCAACGAAGAAGTAATTATTCTTCTTGTCGCCAGGCAAAATCCAATATTTTCCGCCAAGCCCAAGGTTGATACGGTTGCTGAAACCGGAAAAGAAGTCGCCCTCGATACCTGGTCCTGCGTATACCGAAAAATGCTCGCTAAGCTCCCGCTCATAGCGCAAATCAAGGTGCCAGTTTTCAGCTGCCGCTACGCCGGCGGCCTTACCGAAGAGGTAGTGGCCGGAGGACTTGAGAATGTTTCCCGTCCACGAGTAGCGGGTATCCTGCTTTACACTATAAGTCTGCGAATCACTGTTGCCCCCGCTTAAAGCGATCCCTAACTGAGATTTGTGTGCCCACTGACCGCCCTCCTCTTCCGCTAGCGCGGAGAACGCAATGGCAAGACCACAAACCACTAAGAATGACAGATGTTTCACTTCAGATCCCTTTCTCAACTTAGCATTTAGAATTGTTAAGACTACTTGGCCTTCAAAAGATCTCGGATCTCCTCGAGTAGCACTTGCTCTCGTGGCGGAGCGGCAGGTGCCGCCGGTGCGGCCTCTTCTTTGCGCTTAAGCTGATTCATCACCTTGATCACCATAAACACAGAAAAGGCGACAATCAGAAAATCAAACACCGTCTGAACGAAGGCTCCGTAATTGAGCGTAACCGCAGCCGCGTTTCCAACAGGATCCCGCAAAATGACTTTGAGCTCGGTGAAATCAACACCACCCACCAGCATTCCAATTGGAGGCATAATGACGTCATTCACCAGGGACGAAACAATCTTTCCGAAAGCAGCTCCGATGATAATACCGACCGCCATATCGACGACGTTTCCGCGCATCGCAAACTTCTTGAACTCATTCCACATCTCTACCTCCTTCACAACTCCTAGGCAGGCTAGTCACACATCTGTCGACCTTTTGCAACAGATTTTGCGTCGTAGACGCGCTCTTTTTGGCGACTACATTCGGTGTTGGGCGCCTGGCTTTTGGTAGCCTGGGGATGGCACCGCTAAATCTAATTAAAATCCCCATTTACGCCGATACGTTTGACATGAAATCCTTTAGTCTATTTGTCGTTGCGTTGTCTTTGGGCTCTCCGTTTGCGTCCCAGGCTCAGGCAAAGTCGCTGGTGTTCTTTGTCCCAGGCGGTGCGTCGCCGGTACTCACCACCATGCATCGATTGATGCGACAGTTTGAGAATGCTGGGTGGCCGGCGGCTAACCTTAGCCAGCATTTCTATCCCTACAAGGGGAGTTTGAAAAGGAGTTGCCGTGTTTTGCGCAAAAGCATGGACGCCGAGGTCGAGCGCCACCCGGGAGGCACACCCATTGTTGTCGTAGCGCATTCCCTCGGCCAATTCATCGCCATGTATTGTCTAGCCGAAGCACCGTGGCAGAACCAAATCCAACGCTTCATCGGGCTCGCAGGAGTCGCAAACGGCCAGGACTCAAAGCCCTTTGGGTGCGGGGTCAAAAAGTGCGGAGAATGGGTGCAATTTTTGACGCCATACCGGAATCCGAATTTGGTCGCTTGGCTGCAAAAGGTTGGGCCCGTCATTCAGACGTGGGCACCGTGCTCGCTCTATTCCCCGATCGATCGATTTGTAGACTCCCCTTTTGATTCAGGAGCCCTACCTTACGGGGACAACTACACGATCTCCGATTTTTCCCATCTAGATTTTATCACCCGCGAAGACGCTTACAGCACAATGGCTGGAGCGTGCGGGCTGGATTTCCAGTAGGCGGAGCTTGCGAAGCATTGGCGCCCCCAAGGGGGTTCGACCACGAAGTGAACGAAACACTGCGGGAGATGGGCGGAGCTTGCGAAGCATTGGCGCCCCCAAGGGGGTTCGAACCCCTGTTTTCGCCGTGAGAGGGCGACGTCCTAGGCCACTAGACGATGGGGGCAAATTTCAGCAGGGTGTACCATTTGGGACCAGGGGCGACAAGAGAAAGTCGTCGGAAGAGCACCCGACTAGAAATTCACCTGGGTGGCGAGGTACGCACGCCCGTCCGTGGCTGCATACGCACCCAGAGACGCCGCACCCAGAAAATGGCGCTGGATGGAGCCTTCAAAGAGTAGCCTTTGGTTGGTGCGTACAACTTCCCGTA
>JAGQZV010000038.1 GCA_020435295.1 Bdellovibrionales bacterium
TAAACCAGCGTGGGGATTTTCCCTCTATTGGCACGCGCAGGTGGCGTAAGATCCAAGCATAGGCATCAAAGAGAGACCCAAGCGGGCAAACCCAACCGCAAAAAACGCGCCCCAGAATCACACTGACAGCAAAAGTTAGCACCGCAAGCAACGTGATGGTCACCGCCATGCGCATCCCACCGCACACGACAGTCATTACCAGCGGATCCAAACGCAACAGAAAATTGACCGGAACGTGTTGGGCGAGCCACGAGTCCAGCGGGTGACGGGTAACGTAGATGAGAGCTACCCACAACGCGAACACACCCGCCTGGATGAAAATCCGAATGCGACGCGTGGGAACACCCATGGACATTAGAAGCCTTTAGCGAATTGCTTGGTTGCGAGAATAGCTTTTTTGACCGCGGTGGTCGTCAGTTCGCTACTTCCGGTAGCTTTAGCGACGGTGTGAACCTCGCCTGATAATTTTTTTACGCTCGCGGGTCCGCGCCCAACATACTGGCTGAGAAAGGTACTCTTTTTTGTGGGGAACGCGTGCGGACAGCTCATCTCCACTACCCGGATCCCCTCGACTTTTGCAGATCGTGCATCCAAGCCGACGACCCACGTATGCGTGCAATTGGGTTCGTAGATGCCCTTTTGCACCACGGCTACTCTTTCAGGTTGGCCGCCGCGGCCCTTAGAATAATAGACTGTCGCGGCCTCACCCTGCACTTCCACAGTACTTTTAAACGCTTTGGTGGTTCCAAGTGCTTTGGCTATCGCTTGGCCCATTTTCTCGAATTCAACGGCCGAGCTATTCTCGATGCAAAGGCAAAACATTAGGGTTACTAGTGCTGTCTTCATGTGTTTCATGGGGTTGCTCTCCGGGGAAAACCTTTCGCTTTGGTTTGCGCAAATGCCAGACGATTACCGCGATCAACAACACCGGCAACAAAATCCAGAGTGGATCGCGTTCTAGAACGTAAGGAGAAAACGTACCTGCACCCAGGTCACTCAAATCAATGATTTCGTCCGCACGGGCTACAGCGGACAAAAGCAAGAGCCACTTGAATTTCATGCAGCCGGTCCCCAAAGCGCTTCAAAGCACCGATTCCAACGGATTGTGCCGTCGCTTTCCAATATTCCGAGCACGGGCTCACGGCGCAAAGGATCGGAAAAGAGAGACTGACGATCCCAGCCCGCCACGAAAAGCGCCGTCGATAATGCATCTGCCTCCGCCGCTGTTTCGCCGGCAAAAAGTGCACTTTTCGCGCGCTTGTCGCTTCGCCCGAGGATGTGCTCGCCTTGCTCTTGCGTGCCTGAAATACCTATGGCGATCGGCCGGCCGCTGCAGTGTTCGAAGCTCAGACCCAGCGGCTCGCCCGCCTCTCGTTCCCAACTCCAACCCCAACGCCAGGGCTCCCGTGGGTAGGCATAGCCGGAAAGGATGACGCTCGATCCTCCGGCAGACAGTACGAAGTTGCGAAAATCTTGGAGGGCGAGTAACCCGCGAACCTGATCGAGCGCATACCCTTTTCCGATCGCTCCGAAACTAAGGTGTGTTCCCCCTTCAGTGGCCCACACTTCTAGGGTATCTGCGTTGCACTCCAAGCGGGGCGCACGGCCGCGGCTTTTCGCCAAGCAGTTAAACGCTCCGTGGGTGAGCTCCCCGAAAAAGAGCGCCTGTCTGAGCAAATGAAAACCGCGTGGAGAAAACCGAACTCGGGTGCCCGTCGGCCCATGGTTCAGCTTAAACACCGGACTGCTCGGTAAAAATTCACTAAGCTCGGTTTCCAGTCGTGCGACGAGTCGCTGCCCTTCATACAACGCGGCCATTGCAGTGCTTTCGCGCCGCTGTTCACAGCTCACCACAAAATGAAACGTGGTCGCCATGTGATTTTGGCTAGCTTTTACGTGAATGAGCCGCATCGGCGACCTGAATCTTCGAGACTTCATCGCTGAGAAAATAAGGCATCGGATCTACGGCCTCAGCATTTTCGCGGACTTCAAAATATAGACTGGGTTTATCATTGCGTCCAGTGTCTCCGACAAGGCCAATCACATCACCAGACTTAATGGCGCTGCCCTTGGATGCGGATATTTTGTATAGATGCCCACTTAGCGTATAGAACCCATCGCCATGGTGAATGATAACGACATTCCCCATCCCTTTTATCCAACCTTCAAACTCGACAATTCCGGGCAAAACAGCAAACACAGGACTTTTGAGAGGGGCCTCGATCTCTACTCCTTTGTGCAGGGTCACAGTCTTAAACTCTTCGTTGGTTCGCTTGCCAAATTCGCGCACAAGCTTGCCTCCTTCTACTGGGAGCGGCAGCGTAGCGTGACGGAAGCTGTGTGGTTTTCGCTCTTCCGCCACAGTCTTTTTTTCCTGCTCTTTTGCTTCAAGCTGCTTAAAGAGTACCTGTACCTCCGCCGAAACTTTTTCGTACTCTTTTTCCGCCGCCTTGAAGAGCGCCTGCTTCTTGCCTATAGACGAGAGGGTCTCCTTCTTTCTTTGAAGAGTGTTCTTCAACTGCTCTCCTTCTGCGCTGGAGCGTGAGATAACATCCTCCAAATGCTGCTTAGCCGCTTCTAACTCCTTTTCCGTCGTCACCAAACGTTCAGAGCGTTCGTGAAGTCGCGCTATCGCCTTTTTCCCAAAGCTAGCGGACTGAGAGAAGACGCGAATCCGCCGGTACACCTTGCCGAGGCTCTCGCCCTGGAGCAAAAAGCCCCCCAAGCCATCACGTCTGACCTGGTAAAGAACCTTTAAAAGCGTTGATAGCTGAGTGCGGGCAGCTGTCTCCGCTAGCTTTTGATTCTCCGCCTCAACACGGAGATTCTCTAGCGACATGATCAGCTCGTCTCGTTCACTCTCATATGCCGCCAAGCCTTCTCGTAAACGGTTCTGGTCTTTATTAATTTGATCCAGCTGATCCAAAAGATCGCGCCGTTTTGTTTCTCGTTGTACAAACTGCTCCCGTTCATTTTCAATGTAGCGGGAGAGTTCTTCGGCACGTTTCCGTGGGTCGCTATGGTTCGCAAGAGGCGCACCAAGCGCCACCGAGGCGCTCAATAGGACAAGCAGTGCTAATCGCATTTTAGTGGTTTTCTCTAAAGCGGATGAAGACGGTGACGCTTCCGATGAGCGCCATGACAAGACCAATTCCTACCATGTACGCGATTTGGGCGGGCGAAAGAAAAGCAAATTGATCGATTCCTGCCATCCCCCCCCATTGTTTCGCTAACGGCACCAAGAAAACTGAATTTAGGACGACCAGAGCCGAGACCGCCACACCCACGCCCATCAGACCTTCGAGCATGCCTTCCCACAAAAATGGCATCAAAATGTATCGACGGCTAGCCCCCATCAAGTGAATTATCTCGATATCCCTACGGCGAGACTGGTGTCGCATACCCATGAAATTGGCGATAATAAAACTACAACCGAGAAGGAGACCTGCCATCAAAGCCAGGCCAATCCAGCTCATTACATTTTTCAAGCGCTTGAACTGGGACTGCCAGCCGCGCGCGAAGTCCACCTGTGTTACCTCGGGAAAAGATGCTATTTGATCCGACAAGCGTTTCAGACTGTTTTCATTAACGGTATCGCGAAGGTGAACTTCCAGAAGGTTTGGGAAGAACCCTTCTACTCCGCCGGAATCCACCGCGGCATCGCCATAAAAATTTGCGAGCTCTTCCAAAACTGATTTGCGAGTTTTGAACTCCACATCCCGCACTCCTTCCATGGAGAGGATGCGATCGCTGAGATTGTTTATCTCAAGTTCATTCAGGCCTTCCTGCAGGTACGCAGTGCCCACCGGTGTGGGGCTCGCGTGATCCGCAAGGTGAACAAAGTTACGGTAGACGACCAGAAAGACGCCAAGGATTAAGAGCGAGATGGCGATCGTTACGATGCTAAGTCCGTGCAACCACGGGTGGCGCCTAAAATCTTGAAAGCTTCGTCGCAAAGAATGCAAAGGTCTCATAAAAACTCGGCCCGGTTATCAGAAAGTATAGTCCCTTGTTCGAGCTCTATTTTTCTCGCAGGGAACTCATTCATCAAAAACTCATCGTGGGTGGCAATGCATACAGTGGTCCCCATCGAACAAATCTCTCTAAAAAGCGCCATGATCTCCCTGGCGTTGCGGCTATCCAGATTTCCGGTCGGTTCATCGGCCAGCAATAGACTCGGACGGCTAACCACGCTTCGGGCGATGGCGACACGTTGCTGCTCTCCACCGGACAGGCTCGTCGGGTAATCACGCCCCCGGTCCCCGAGTCCCACCAGGTTCAGCACGCCGTTCACGCGGTACTCCACGTCGGCGGCGCTGGTCTTGCGCACATCCAAAGGCAGTGCCACGTTGTCAAAAACGCTAAGATCGGGAAGCAGTTTGAAGTCCTGAAACACAAAACCGACTCGCTGGCGGAAGTTGGGCAGGGCACGTTTCCCCAAGCGGCTGATATCACTACTGTTGACGACCACCTGTCCCTCGCTGGGCCGCTCCATCGCAAAGAGGAGTTTCAGAAGCGTGGACTTGCCCGCTCCGCTCACCCCCGTGATGTACACGAACTCGCCCTCGCGAAGGCTGAAACTAACGTTTTTCAGAGCGTACCGCTCTGAGTAACGCTTACCGACCTGAAATAGGCGCACGACAGATGCTGACATGTTTTTTTGAGTGTAAGGGTTTTTGGTCTTTCCGGGCCACAAGGCTGAAAGATTTCGAGGCCCGGATGTGGTTCGAACTCTTTCATTTTACCACAGGCCGCGGATCGCTACGGAAGGAATTTGCGTATCCCGCCCTACCTAAGGTAGGATGGCCCACTGCACGGCGGCATAGCCAAGTGGTAAGGCAGAGGTCTGCAAAACCTTTACCCCCGGTTCGAATCCGGGTGCCGCCTATTTTTCACTCCGCCACACGTTCCCAAAAATGGCATTATTCGAGAATGGTGTGCATCTCGTCAACTGAGTTGGGACAATAGTCCCGAAGTCTGCCGTCTCCGTATCGCCATGGATCAAAGCAGTAGAGCAACCGCCCGCTCCTTTTTGACGCCACACCAAAGTAGACGTGCGCCAGAAGATCCTTTGGCAACACACCGGCATCAAACAGCAGCACAATTTTGAAGTGTCGAAGATCCATCGAGCGGAAACTATCCGCCAGAGCGTCCTCGACCTTATACGCCACGTCGTCGCACGGCGGTCCGAGTTTGGAGACATTCCCCCACCAACCCAGACCTAAGCGAAGACCGTTCTTCTTGTACTCGTTTTGGACTCGCGCGACCGCTCGTCCGATCCGTTCCTGAACTGTAATCCACTCCGTAAGTGAATCGCTCGCAGGAGCCCCCAAAGCCCCGCACGCCAGGAAAAGACAAACAAGCCCCCATGTCTTTCCCATGATTTCCCCTTTTAACCTGTTATGCACGTAAGTACCAAAGGGGGGAGGTCGCTGGGAATCCAATGGAGACAGATCTTTTAACGAGTGTGTTCAGCGCCTAGCGAAGGACTAGGCCACGGTGCAGATAGTGACGGGACTTTCGGGTGGAGCCCAAAATGCTTTGGAGGTTCTCATCCATGACTTGCGCTAGCGCCCTAGGGAGTACGGGTTCACCATAGAATCGTTGTTGGGTGTGAGTATAACCCAACGCCGTTTGGCTAACTTGTGTACCGTAGCGATCCTGCGTCAGGGATCGACGGACCGCCTGGCTATCGCTGAGAATTCCGGCAGCCACGTTTCCCAACCCCGCGGTAAAAACTTCCGACGAAGTAGCGGCTCGGCCCGCCTGCGCCTGGCCGGTGACAACGGCGTGCTGACCAGACGCCAAAGCAAACCCGAACGGGCTTCCAAATTGAGAGGGATCGACACCGCTCGGCGTCGACGTGCGCGGACCCGCTGCCTGGATGCGCCCAGCGAACGTGGAGGTATCGGGCCCAGTATTTTGCGGGACCTGCTGCTGCTGTTGGGCCACAAGCTGCTCACTCGCTTGCTGCTGCTGCGCCTGAAACGCCCGGGTAAGATCTTCACGCTGTTTGCTTAGATCCGCTAGCACTTGCGAAAACCCGTCAGACGTCGCCGCCTTGTTGTCGTTGCCTTGAGCAATAATCTCTTCAAACTTCTTACGTTCGTTGAGTAAATCCGGCACAAAGGTGTCGGCGATTTCATCATTACTGGGCTTCTTCACTTCCTCTGCCGGAGGCACCGCAGGCGGCGGAGGCGGTGGCGGAGGCGGTGGTGGCGAAGAACTGTCGCTCGGGGGCGGCGGAGGAGGCGGTGGTGGCGGCATCATGGGCATTCCGCCCTTTTCTTCTCCACCTCCAGAACCAGAACCGCCGGAGCCGTTGCCGGAGGCGCCACCTTGTTGGGCGCGCGCCTGCGCATCGGCGAGGGAGTTTACCTGATTGTTGTAGTCACCGAGTTTGGCCGTTTCTTGCTCGATTTCACCCTTGAGGCGCTTGATCTCGTCCTCGTTTTTTTCAGGGTCCTTTTCGGCCTCGGTCAGTTGCTTGTTCAGTTCCTCCAACCGGAGTTCGGACCCTTTTTGCAATGCTTGCGCGTCCCCCAAGCTAGCAGGGGTAGTCGAGGCCGTGCCCTCAGCGAAGGCGAGCGTAGAAAAAAGAATCAGTCCGGCGACGAGAGACCGGCTCAAAAACTGCCGTATGTGACCACTGCGCAACAAAGCTGCAAAAATCCTGTTCCGCACTGCCGACTCATTCGACAGTGCACGTGAGGACCCGTGCGGACACGGATCCTTATGTCTGTACAATTGCAGTTCCCTTGCCAAAGGGGACGCACCGGTCAAATTTAAATAATTAAAATTATTGATAAAATTGCTCCTACCACCTGTCGCCTCCTTGGGCCCGTGCCTAAGGGCCGCCCAGAAAGCCGGGGACTGCGTTAACTATCTGAATTCGTTGAATTCCGAGTGTCTACTCTGCGTACTAGCAGGATACGGCCTAAAGAGGATCGGGTTCGGTGGCAGGGATGCGGTTGCGCTGCAAACGGTTGGAGCCCGCTATGAGACGGTGAGACACGTTTTCGGGCGTAGGCTCGGACAGCGGCATCTGTTCAGAGGCTAGTCCCCGGGACTCGGTTGCGCCGGCTCGCAAAGCGTCCGGCAACGCACTCACGCCCGCAAGCCCCAGTGATGCGCGTAAGTTGCCCAGTTCCGCCGTCGCCGAAGCCACCCGGTTACGCAAAAGATCGAGTAAAGAATTTCCAGAGCCGCGGGGCGTTTGCGATCCCGGAGCGCTGGACAAATTCGTATTCGCCTTCGCCTTCGCATCCGCACTGGAGCGAGACTCAGGATCCTCCGAACTCTCCTCATCCGAGAGTTGGATTTCTTTTTCAAGATTTGGAATAGAAGTACTCTTCGGCGCAACACTCAACTGATTCAATCTCTGTTCGAAAGCTGCCTGCGCGCTACTTACTATCTCCTGTTTGGACTGACTAGGAGACTCCGAGCCGTCTGCTTCCTTTGCCTCGTCGTTAAAACCTACCTGACTCGTGGGTGTACTACCACCGGTTACCCCCCGAGCCGCCACTGCTTCCGGAAGCACCTTCGCCACATCTCCAGTCGTCTGACTGTCGGCCGATGTATCGCGAGCGACCGCGCTTCCGTCCTCCGAAGATTTGCCTTCACCACCGTTTTCTACGCTCTGAAGTTTTGCGGTCTCTGCCTCACGGCCTTTCTTGGCATTCCCCGCTTCCGCTTGTTTTGCGGCGTACTCTGCTTTCTTAGCTGTATCGTTGAGTGCCTGGCCCTGTTGTAAGTGCGCCGTAATCTCATATTGCAGACGGTTAATTTCTTGAGTGAGTTGCGCTTTACGTCCGGGATCGTTCGTGGTCATACGTTCCAATTCTTTGCCTTGCTTAAGGATGGTCTTTGCCATCGCCTGCGCGTTTTGAATCCGCTCGGCATCGTCCTGTTGCCGTTTAGCATCCCAGCCTTTGAGATCGCGTGAGTCAGGTTTGGCTTCGGCAGGTGGAAGATCGGGCGCCGTGAAAAGATCGAGTGGCGACTCAGCCCGCAGCGCCGTAGCGAGCAGCAGTCCAAATAATGCGATCTTATGTAGGTTTGAGTACTTCACTGGTTAACCGTTTGGGAGATCTCTCCTTATAGTGTTTGCATAGAGTCTGCCACATTGCTGCATAAGCGCGGATTTAAGACATTAGAATGATTGGGTTTTATTTGTACCTTCCGCCACGAAGACCCCGACGGCGTACGCGACGTGCACGAGGGCCCGTGCAAACTAAGCAAGCCGTTGTGATTGCGTACTTTTGCGTGTCTTCGCGTTAAACAGCCGGCGTATTCTGGCCTTAGGCACGACTCTGCCTACGCAGAATACACCGGCGACGCACCCAAGATTGCGCGATACCGCCATTCTGTTAGGCTTGGATCATGAAGAAATATTCCGCGTACTTTCCCCTGGTATTTCTAACAGTGGCGCTCATTGTGGTTCTGGTGGTGCGATCGAAATTGAACGCGAAGTTGGCGGAGTTGCGTGGCGCTAATCAAAATACCGTGACAGTCACCTCGAACGGAAACTCAGTCACTCTAAGAAACTCTAAGGCTCCTGATAACGAATAACCCCGGGATAGAACTTTCTTAGATCGGCGAAATCCTGTCTATCCGGGTATTCCACCCGGTACTTACCGGGTGCATCGAAGGTCCGATCGATGCGTTTGGGGGGGCGACTGAGGGCTACCAACCGGTGTAACTCGCCTTCTTTCGTGGGAACCCATTTTCCTCCGGTCTCAAACCGAAAGTTCGACATGAGTTTTTTTGATCCGATCTTGTAACCCGGCAAAATCGAACCGACCATCAAGACCTCGGGTGGATTGGCGAAATATCCCTTGGAGTCTGTGAGCATGAAAACCCACTCATCTAACAAAGGGTTGAAGCGGACATAGACCCGCTCGTACAAAACTTCTTCTTTAACAAGCTGGGAATCTTTTTTTTCGTGATTGTAGAGGTACATGCGCTTAACGATGCCGCTATTCACGACAAACGGATCTTCAGCGGTAAAAATAGCTTTCTTACTGGGTTTGGCGGAAGACTTTAGCTCCATCGGCTTCACACGCTCCTCGTATTGTACTTCCGGTGCAGGCGAGGGAGCAGGTTCTACCGGCTTAAACAGTTCTTCTTTTTCCTTCAGCCCCGCCTCGACGGTGGGCGAAAGAAACAGGCATGTTAGCAGACTAAGGCAAGTTACGATCCTATGGCTCATCAGAACAACCTCGGTCTCTTTGGACAGGCTTTGCAGGCGTCTACGGCATTCACTTCCGGATTGCTGGGCAAATACCCTTCCTCGGTATAATAGTGAACCCAGTTCTGCTTCCTCGTTTGAGACTCCACAAAGAGATAACTGTTTTCGCCTCGCCCAATCTTGATCCAACTCTCATTGTCCGGAACTTTGACGAGAATATTTTTTTCGGTGGGCCAATGTTCTAGATGGAAGCCTTTATCGACTAAGTAATAGTTGCCGTCAGAAAATAGCTGCATCCATTGCCCGGATGGAACGGGGTAATTTACACCGTACAGGTTTTGCCAGTACTCGTTTTCCTTGCGATAGAACTTCGGTACGGTTTCGCCCGGCCGGTAGGCCTTAGTATTGGCCAGTTTGCGGGGCGTAGTATTAACAACCGAGTCGGCATTTCGCCGGAGAAACGGACGCTCTTCTGTGCGGGTCCATTCCAGCCAATGAAAGAATTTTTTTTCCCGGTAATCTGGACGAAGAATTTCGGAAAGCTGGTAGATCACCGCATTTTTGGCAAGCCGGCTGGAGCGCTTCAAGCCGCGGAAATTCCCGTCTTTCAATTGGCACCAGGGAGAATAACCGTCTTCCACTTCTATTCCTATCTGGCGGCACTCCAAAATGCTATTACGCCCCAAAGGACGAAGATCGATCTCTCCATTGTCGTCCGTTAAAACAAAAACCACCTTACCAATGCGTGGATCCAACCGCTGGTAAACAAAATTGGGCTTTAGCTTGCCTTGAACAGGTAGACCTAGTTGGCTGGGCGGCACGTTTGCGAAAAAAGCAGAACTGCACGCGCCCTGCAACTCCACCGCTCCCCACGCAAAATTGTCGGGTATCGCAAATGCCGGTGCCGTAAGAACTGACAAAATGTAGGTCAAAAGAAAACGCATAGAGAGTAGGTGTACAACTAAACAATCGGATTGATTAACGAAGTTATTTATCGACGATGCGTCAGGGTGAACTACTTATTTCTTGTCCGTCAGCGTCACAGCAATGGCGCTCCAATACCCCTCGCGGTACGCCGCACGGGCCTCTCCAAATGCCTGGGGCTCATCGGGACTGGGTTTTCGCACGAGAAGAATTCCATCTGCTCCCAGAGCAGCCGCTTCGCTCTTGAACTGAGAGATATAATAACTTCGACGCTCATGGCTATCTTTGAGTTGCAAGACCGCCAACTCCACAAAACCGCCCGGTATTTCTCCCGCGTCTGTATAGAGCTTCACTTTTTCGACGCGCGTCGCCTCACGCTTCGTTTGGCCATAGCCGTCAAGCGGGATTACGTTTACCCCGGCACAGCCAGACAAAAGAAGGAAAAGGGCAATGAAGGGAAGCGATCGCATGGTGTCTCCTTAACCACTTGTACCCTTAAAACGGTCCGATGGGAATGGGCAGAAACCCGCTAGCTTTGCTTCAAGTTCGACGCGCCGAGAAGCCGATACCATCTTATGGGGAAAGCACTTACCTCGACACTCGTACTGCTCTGCTTTGCCGCCTGCTCGACGATCGAACTGCATCCAAACGCCCGAACCGTCGCCATTTCCCGAGGAGAGCGTTTCCGCAGAAACCTCGATGGTTATGCCGCGGTGGGCGAAATCAGCTCGTCCTGCAACGGCCGACCCACAGTCAGGTTGAACATCGAAAACTGCCAGAACGACCTTAAGAATCAGGCCTACGAAAAAGGCGCAACGCTTATCATTCTGAGTGAGCGCACTATAGGAAGCTGGTGGTGCAAGACTTGCGTAAAAATGAAGGGAACGGCCTACCGGGAAATCGATCGCAACTCTCCCCAACAGCGTGTCCCCACTCAAGATGCGGGCAGAGTCGACAGCCCCCCTTCCAACTGGTAAACCTTCCTGAATGAGCAGATATCTAAGCGTTGACACTGAGGCCACTGGCCTGACTAACGATTGCCACCTCATCCAACTGGCTTTTGTCCCGGTGGATGTCAAATCCCGAAAAGTTGTTAAAGAACTGGGGATAGAGACGCTGGTGAAGTGCCCCAGCTTCGAATCGCTGGAGCCGACGCTCAACTCGTGGGTGCTCAAACACATGAAGAGCGTGATCGTTGACGCCGCGGCGAAGGGAATTGAACCAGCAACCCTGGCAGCTTGGGTGGAAGCGTATTTAGAATCGGCGCCCATTAAGGAGTTCTTCCAAGGTGAGCTGCCTTTGGTTCTGTTGGGGAAATCACTTAGTGCACTGGACATCCCCATCTTGCGCAAATATCTGGGAGAAACTTTCTATTCCAAGTACTTTCACCATCACACAATTGACGTCACATCTGTCGCCAAGTCTTTTGTGGACTGTGGGCTGCTGCCAACCGGGCATGCCTCGGGGGGAAAATTGGTGCGCTACCTCGAAATAGCCGATCAAGTCCAACACACGGCATTGAGTGACGCCGTCGATATGGGCGAGATCTACGTGCGGCTCATAGAGCGCTCGGCACAAAAGGTCCAGTCATCGGAGCCGGACTCGGCAGTTGTAACAGTAGAATGATTCCGTCTTGAAAAGCTCCCCAGTGAGCGCACTCGGCCCATAGTCGAAGCCCGTAAAATGATCGCAACGCGGACAACGAAAATACAAGACCTGATAGATTATTGAACTCACAAAGCTGATAGTTAGAAGGGCAACGGCTGCGATCACATTGGGGACAAGTGGCTCCGTCCACAGGAATTTTTCATGATGTCGGTAGTACCAAAACGAGAGGTAGGCCGCCGATGACAACCAGCAAAGAGCGATGATGAGCATGCCCAGCCGTCGGATCCGCCAGCGTTCGCGAACTTCCGCATCCTTGCCCTTCTGGTAGTAGAGCGGGTGATCTTCTGTCATTTGGGGTTCGGCCACTACTTACCTCGGATAGAAGTAATCTTGACCATCACTTGCTGCTCCCATACTACAAGTTGCCACCGCAGCGACGTCAGAAAAAGCAGCACCGCCAAACCGACAACAACTAGAAAGACTGGCGCCGGTGTTTTATCGAGTAGCCAGTACAGCGTATCGCTATCTCCGCCCGGGCCGGCAGGGAACCATCCCGCGAGATACTGCTTCGGAACCCAATGCCCAATGACAGCGTGCAAAGATCCGTTAGACCACTCGCCTTCGGTAAAGTAATCGTACAGTTGGCGAAAGAATAAGTAGCCCCCACATAGGCTCAAAAAGCCGAACAAGCCATAGCAAAGATCACATAGCACGCGGGCGCCCCACCAGAAATAACGCTTGAAGCGCAGCCACGCGAGACCCGTGGGTTGCTTCGCCTTCGGTTTCGGCTTCGGCGGGTCAAAGCTTCCAGTATCGTTTTCGTTTAACGGTTCAAGTTCGGCCATAAATCCGTTCCGACTTTCTTATCGGAAAAATTAAGGAAATAGATTAGCTAAAGCTAAGGGATAGTCGGAAGCCCGCCCAAACGGCAGCGGCTCCTCCCACTAAGTTTGCGACAATGTTGAGCATCCCGAAGTGCCATTCTCCCTGCTCAAAGAATTGCATGGTTTCGTAACCAAAAGTGGAAAACGTCGTAAAGGCCCCAAAAAACCCTACTGCGAGCGAGACCCGCAGTAGGCGCGGTACAATACGATCGGCGTAGGGATGCTCGAGCAAAATCGTCAGTAACAAACAGCCGACCACGTTTACAAAGAGAGTACCCACGGCACCCACCGCGTAGCGCTTCGCAAGCAAGTGTACCCCGTAACGGGACCAAGTACCCATTGCCCCGGCTGCACCTATTAAGAGAAACTCCCTCACGCCTATATCCGAAATGAAGTCCCAAAATAGAAACGGGTGTCGGACGAATTACTATTCACTCCAAAGTCCATGCCCGCATCGACGTGCCAATTTGCCCCAATCGCGTACGCTAAACCCCCGCCGACATTAGCGGTGTACACACGAGTCTGACCGTTGTAGCGACAGCGGTATTCCACAAACGGCATGAAGCTCGTGGCTATTCTTGTCGAAAGTGCTGCCCCACCCGCTAACTCAAAGTGAAACCGAGAGTCGGAAGCGTTTTTCATGAATTCCGGCCCCACCATGAGAATAAAGCTCCAATCCTCGTTTGCTTTCCATTCAAATGGAAAGTAGAGCCCTCCTTCAAACATTCCGTTGCCCACTTGGGAACTCACCGGCACCTTAAGAAACGGAATCAGTCCGCCAGCAAAATTGCCGCGATCGTTTCCGAACAAATTAAATTTTAGCCGCAGCGTAATGTCCCCAAATCCGCCCCTCGTGCTAGCGGGGGCTCTTACTGACTTGTAGGATTGCACAATAACTTGCGCGTCCGCGTCGAGGTTAAGGCCCATCTTTAAGTTCATTTGGTTGACGAGAAAAGTTTCCGTCGTCCCGCCGGAGGTCACGTCCTTTTCATAATCTACCAACGAAGTTTCAAGCTGAAAGTGGCCGGCATCGACAGTGTGCGGGCTGTCTACGAATGTGGGGCGATCCGTAACCATGGGTCGCATCAAGCTTGCCGGAACCGGATCAAACACGTCATAAGGATCGGCGATGTCGCCATCTACTGGTTCCTCCTGCTCCACTTCCGGGACCTCGTCGGCAAGCACGTGATTCGGAAACCACAACGGCGGGAGAATAAATAGTTTGAATACGATCAAGCTTCCCAGAAGTCTTTCTTTGGTGTTTTGCATGGAAACCTCACCACAAAGTTTATCACATTTGCTATCACACTTGTGCGGGGAGGCGCGTCTGTTTGACTGCCGGCATAATGCTGGGCTGCAAAGAAGCGATGTGATAAAAACGAATGATGTTGCCGACTACAATGCTCCTCATCTCGGTAAGCTGCTTGGAGCCACTGGTTACAAACTGGACCAAACAGTGGAACGAGCAAGATCAGCGAGTTTTTACCCGAGCATTGGTACGTTGCGAAGAGAAATTCCCCAAAAGCCCGTGCTTAAACACGTTCACCAAGAAAGCGGAGGGTACTTTTAGCGCCCAGTGCAAGGACCCTTTCTACTTCTCCCGTAGCGAGAACAACGCCCGCGTTCCGGCTTTTCTCCCCCCTCCGTAGGCCTTATACTAAGGCTACATGGAAAACTCACTCAGCGAATGGCTACTGCTCTGCTTTGGGGCTTTGCTCGGCACGGCGGTTGGGTTCCATTTGGGAAAGGGCGTAGCCCCGCCAGGCTCGCCCACCCAGGCGGTGCGCGACGTCGCCGCGCCAGACGACTCACCGAGCGAGTGCGACCATACCGAACAAGGCTTCCACTGTGTGCGCTACCTTTCAACCGCAGGCCCTGACGCCATTCAGGTCGACATTCCAAACCTTAGGCTTGATATTGGGAAAAACCAACGAGTGCTACTCAAGGGAGTGTTCGTACCTCAGGCAGATTCCAAGCGCGAGTGTGAGCGGATTAAGGGAATTTTGGCAAAAAAACTAGTCGAGTCTGTGCTTGGAAAAGCCACCCGTGTACACCTCATCGAGGTCTCACACGAAAATAATCAATTGGCGGCTAAGGTCCAATTCGACGGCGTCATTCTTCAAGACTTGTTAATCGGAAAAGGGCTGGCCGCCCGTAAAACAAAAGTCAGACCGGACTGGTGCCGGCTGCAATAGTGGACGATCCGATGGCTCGGATGACGCAACTCCTTTCCAAGATTTGGAAACACCGCTCCTCTCTGCTCTTGCTTGGGCGGATCGCAGCCGAGGCATGGAAAACCGCCAAAGAAGTAACCCGAGAGTACATTCGTTTCCTTATACGCAAGAAACTAAAGCGCCAGATCGCCATCATCACGCTTGAGATAGGTCTGCTGGGCCTGGCTCACGCCGGTGTGCGATCCTACCCCGGTTTAGCAGCGCGCCTGTTCGCGTCGGCGGCCCTATGGGCGGTAACTCTGTATAACCTCTTTGATCTTTTATGGTTTACTATTCCCGAATTGCGAGAGGTCTACCGCACCTTACGTGGCCGAGTCGGGTATACGCTTAGGTACTTCCTTCAGATTTCCGTGGCTACCGAGCTACTGGAGTGGAACATTTTGTTACTGGGCGTGTGCTTTTTTCTAGCCTTTGGCTCACGCACCTACCTGGCCGCGTCCTTTGACTACATTGCCCCATGGCGGGAAGGGCTTGATTTACTCCTGGGAAATTTGTAGACCCATTCCATGGAATTGCTGGTTAAGGTTCTGGTTGTCCTTATCGCCGTGGAGCACGTGTATTTCATGGTCCTAGAGATGTTTCTCTGGGACAAGCCGTACGGCCTAAAAGTGTTCGGCCAAACCATGGAACAAGCACAGGCAAGCAAGTCACTTGCGGCAAACCAAGGCCTTTACAACGGATTTCTCGCTGCTGGCCTACTGTGGAGCCTAACTCTTCCCGTGGAAGTCCGTGACACCGCTCTGCAGTTCTTTTTAACCTGTATCGCTGTAGCGGGCGTTTTCGGATCGATGACCGCCGTGCGATCTATCTTATACGTACAAGCCCTGCCAGCGCTGATCGCGCTGGCCTGCTTGACACTGTTGTTATGAAAACACCCGAACGCATTCTATTACTGGGCTCTGGCGAACTTGGAAAAGAGGTCGTGATTGCCGCAAAGCGCCTTGGCAAATACGTGGTGGCCGCTGACCGGTACGCCGACGCACCGGCGATGCAAGTCGCCGACGCCTTTGAGGTCATCGACATGCTGGACGGGGACGCTCTCTCCCGCGTTGTCGAAAAGCACAAGCCTGACCTTATCGTTCCGGAAATCGAAGCCATCCGTACCGAAAAGCTCAAAGAGTTTGAAAAGTCAGGCATACGGGTCATCCCCACTGCAGAAGCCACCCACCTCACCATGAACCGCGATGCCATCCGTGAGGTGGCTGCCGGCGAGCTGGGCCTACGAACTGCCCGCAACGGGTACGCTACCAGTGAAGCAGAGCTAAAGTCTGTCGCGAAGTTGATTGGCTACCCGGTGGTTGTAAAGCCGTGCATGTCGTCTTCTGGAAAAGGACAGTCGATAGTAAAATCGGCGAGCAAGATATCTGAGGCCTGGACTTACGCCCTTGAAGCGGGGCGAGTGAAAGCCCCTAAGATTATCGTGGAAGAGTTCATTCCGTTTGAGCTGGAAATTACTTTGCTCACGGTTAAGCAGCAAAAAGGCCCGACGCTTTTTGTGGCCCCCATTGGTCACCGACAGGAACGTGGGGATTATCAGGAAAGCTGGATCCCGGCAAAGCTCTCGCCCACACAGTTGCGCCAGGCGCAGCGGATGGCAAAAACAATCACCGATCGACTGGGAGGTGCAGGTATTTTTGGTGTGGAGTTTTTTGTGACCAAAAAAGAAGTTATTTTCTCGGAGCTCTCACCGCGCCCCCACGACACGGGAATGGTCACATTGATATCTCAAGACCTCTCAGAGTTTGACCTACATGTGCGCGCTATCCTTGGGCTGCCTATTCCGCACATAAACTACCGCGGGCCCGCCGCTTCGGCGGTTATTCTCGCCGATAAAGAAGCCGATCGCGTTGCACACTACACGGGGATCGAAAAGGCGCTAGCACTAAAAAACACTGAGATTCGCATCTTCAGAAAACCCAACACGAGAAAGTACCGCCGCATGGGTGTCGCCCTTGCGACAGCGAAATCCGTAGTTGCCGCTAGAAAACTCGCAAACAAAGCCGCCTCCTTCGTGCGCGTTCACTAGGGATGCGCCAAAGCGACGTCAAGATCTGCGATGCGCTCTGCAACTTGCTCATCGCTTAGTCCTTCGGTTCCCCCGGTAAACTGGCTCAGTTCTTCGACACTAGGGACGCGGTTAACAAGTAGCTCGCGATCGTAGACTCCCGTGTAGACTGGTGTGTGGCCCCAGCCTGACTGCGTTCGCGATACAGTGTAGTCGATAAGTTCCCCCAGAGAGATGAGCCCGTCCTTCACTCGAGTCTGGTACCCATCCGCATGCCCAATAAGTGCCTTCCATAACGAATGGCCAAACGCGCTGCCGGCACTCCCACTTGGTCCGCCCGGTTCTTCATTGTCCGTACCGGGTCCGGTACTCGATAGTTCGGACAACTTGCTAGAGGCCATCACAAAAAGAGTACGATTGTATTGGCCCCAGTTTTCCCAAAGAAATTTCTTGTCGTTAAATGCGTTCACCAAGCCACCCGAGTGGCACGCCATAATAAAGACGATAATTTCTCGAGCGGGTAAGGCAAGAAGAGCGTCACGGATCTCGTTGTAAGAGACTCCGAAAGCCAGTCCTGTCTCGTGCCCATGTCCTGCGGAGTACTGCACGAACATGTCATCCCACAGCATGTTTTGCTCTAGGTCCCTCCAATAGTCGCGTACTTGGCGCGCCCCCTGGCCAGACCCGTGGACTTTGGTGCCGATGTAACTGCCACCGATTTCTTTGGTAAAAATGTCATGCGTGTGGGCGATATCATACTTGACCTCGTTTCCCATAAATCCGCTCAAGTAATCCCCAAAACCAAGGTAGTATTTCTTGCCATAGAAAAAATCAGTCGTAAGCGAGCGGCCCTCATAAGGCCGGACGGCTTGCAGAAAGAGTTCCACCGTATCAGTCAAGGCGGCTTCGGATTCGCCGCTCGCATACCCGCCGTAGGTCGTACCGCGAATTCGGGTCGCGAAGACCACGCTTCGACGTACGCCGTCTCGTGCGGGCACGAGTCGTAGACTCCAATCGAGCCCGTTTGAGACGCGCGACCAGCTCGGGTTAGCACTCTGAAACGCGGCGGGCGAGAAGTCCTCAGATTCGGGCGCTACCAGGAAAACCAGGAAGCTCCCCTCTTTTTCAACTCTAAGGATGCGGGTATCGCGACTGCGGGCCTGCTGAGCCACTCTCCACCCTTGTAGGTCAACAGTTAGGCTCTCCAGGCGCAGAGGGCGGTTTTCGGGCAGCGCGTAGACAAGGGTACTGCACAGCAACGCCACGACGAGCCAGATTCTCATGGGCATTCTCCTTTTTGCGAGGGAATCGGGGAAGGTATGTTTTTATTTTAGCAGCCTCTATGCTCTGTTTCGGCACACGACTGCCCGGAATTGACGTCCAAAGTCCGTATGAGGTAGGTATATGGGTCTTGCTTTAGGAGGATGGCATGGCGAAACGAGGCGCGAGAGCGACCGCAAAACGAAAAGCACGGATCAAAAGGAGCCGTCAGCAACAAAACCCGGGCTCCAAATTGGTGCGGCGCCGCAAGTTGAAAAAGCGGATGCGTAATAAGAAACACAGCCGCGGCTAGTGTACGAGGCCACTCCGCCCGGAGCGGCCGGTCTATTCCTCAATGACACTTCAAAAAACTTTGGAAAGCCTCTTCGGGTACCACGAGTTTCGTGGGGATCAGGAGAAGATCATTCAAAGCACGCTTGAGGGAAGGCACACCCTTGTCTTAGCTCCCACCGGAATGGGCAAGAGCTTATGCTACCAGCTCCCCGCACGCCTTTTGCCGGGGCTCACGCTTGTGATTTCTCCGCTCATTGCACTCATGAAGGACCAGGTAGATGCCGCTTCCAAACGTGGGTTTAGATGCTGTTACATTAACTCTTCTCTTTCCAAAGACGAGCGAATCAAGCGCTACCGAGAGCTTTGCGAAAAAAAGTATGAGCTTGTGTATGTCACGCCAGAGCGTTTTCAAAAGCCTGAATTTCGAGAAGCACTGGCAAAGAACACCGTGTCCTTGTTAGCCGTAGATGAAGCGCACTGTATTTCGCAATGGGGACACGACTTCAGACCGGACTACACGCGCATGGCGGAGTTCCGCCACCTTCTCAATGACCCCGTAACGATGGCGCTGACAGCGACAGCCACTCCTGACGTGCAAGCAGACATCCTCAAGCAACTTCAGATTCCGCGTGATGCTGTTTCCGTTTTTCACCACGGCATTGCGCGCCATAACCTTGCCTTAGATGTGATTTCATTGCATGGATTGGAAAACAAGATACAGGCGTTTTTGGAGTTCCGAAAAAAAGAAAGTGGACCAACAATCGTCTATTTCTCTCTGATCCAAACGCTTTCGAATTTTTCTGAGAGTCTAAGAAAAAAAGGTGTCTCCCACATCATCTACCACGGCCAGCTACCGGAACGATCCCGCAAACAAAACCAAAATGCTTTTATGAAGAGTACGGATGGACTCATCCTCGCCACCCCGGCATTCGGACTGGGCGTTGATAAGGCCGACATCCGCGCGGTTTTGCACGCGGAGCTGCCAGGATCGATTGAGGCCTACTACCAAGAAGTGGGTCGGGCCGGGCGGGACGGGCAACCTGCCAAAGGGCGGCTTCTGTACGACGAAGACGACATCACCGTACAGATGGAATTCATCAAATGGGCAAACCCTGAGCCCGGATTTATTCAATCTGTGTACTTAAAGATTCAAGATCACACAGCCCGTGTAAATTCAGAAGGGTATGATTACCTCAGAAGTGAAATGAACTTTTATAACCGGCGCGATTTTCGCGTGGAAACAGCGGTCAACCTGCTAAAGCGTTGGGACTGCGTGGAAGGGGACATCGAACAGAAGAACATCACCCCCATCGCGCCACCCGATCCGACGCTTTTGGATCGGGACTTGTTCGAGGCCCGCCTCAAGGGACAACACAAAAAGCTCCTGGAAATGGTGCGCTTCGCACAGCTCGACGGGGACCGCCACACCCGCCTTGCCGAGTACTTCGGCGTCTAGGCGGTTCTAAAAGGTGCCTATCTACTTTTAGAACCGACAGGGGGTGTATACAGGGTGTATTCTGGCTACACACCAAACCTAAGTAATTGATATTACTTGATTTAGCTTGCAAAACCCCAAGTGCGACGCCCCGGCTGCCTGAGTCCTAGGCACGCCGAGCCGGCATTTCGTGCCTGACCGGCTGGTATTCCCTTTGCACTCCTAAAGGCCAGCACCCCCATCTCGATACCCACACCCAACTACTAGCCCTGGAAATCCAAATGTTTGCAAAGAAGCTAAAATGCACGGTTACCCGTCGCGAGCAATTGAGCCCGACCGTGTTTCGAGTTTTTTTCAAGACCAACCGCCGGCTGAAATTCCGCGCAGGGCAATTTGTAAGCGTACAGATCGACAACGAGTGGCGGTGCTACTCTTTCGCCAATTCGCCCGAAGACGCCCGCAAGAACGGTTACGAACTTTGCATTAAGGAAGTACCTGGTGGGAAGGGCAGCACCTTTATGGCTCGCCTCCAACCGGGAGACCGGTTCGTAGCACGCGCCCCATTTGGGCACTACAGTTACCGGCATTCCGATGCACAAGCCGCCGTATTCGTAGCCACGGGAACCGGCATCGCACCCATCCGATCTATTTTGCAATCCCAAGAGTTTCGCAAGAACCGTCCCACCCGTGTTTACGTAATCACGGGGTTTCGCTCAGAAGAAGAAATCCTCTATCGGGGTGAACTGGAAGCCCTAGGGGCCCAGGTTTTTTGCGCACTTTCTCAACCGAACCGCTTGTGGATTGGCATGCGTGGGCGTGTTACAGACGTGCTACGCAATTTACCCCATGAAGCGGGCCATTACGGCGCCGCTTTCTATGTTTGTGGCGCGGGAGAAGTCGTTCAAAGTGTTGCGAGTTTGTTAAAAAACGTTCTGCGCATTCCCCAAAACAATATTGTCGCCGAGGCCTTTTCTAGGCCGAAAGGAGAGTTCTGTGAAAAACCGAAAAAAGCTAATTGCAAGATTACTGGTCATCGCTTTGGGGATTGTACTAACGCTACTTTCACCGAAAGCAAACGCGTCTAGCCCGCAGGATGAGATTCTCCTGCAACAAAAAAACTTTTGCCTGGCTCTCCTCTACGGAAACAATATTCCACAAACTTTTAGTGCCGCAGACGAGGCAAGCATCGTCAGCTGCATGCTAAATCAATCCCCCTCAATTGAATAGCGCTTAGAACTTCTTCTGCGCCAGCATTTCTAAAATCGCAAGCACGTTCCCCTCGGCGGGAAAATCTGTACGGTGCACATACGTGTGGACCTGAGCAGACACCTCAGCCGGGATCGCAACTGTTTCGTCCGCAACCCACCACGTGTTTTCTAATAAGCGGGGCGGCCACTCTGTGGCTTCGCTGATTTGGTGACAATCGTACCCATAGCCTTGCACTCGGACTTGTAGGGTGTGCAAGAGCTCCTTACTAGGGGCCCCCTTTAACCTTAGAATGCCG